>CACXCB010000343.1 GCA_902766005.1 uncultured Erysipelotrichaceae bacterium
CCTGTTTCTGTAAAGACTATAGACATCAGAAGGACACAAGGCATCAAGAGTGTTTGGGCGATGTTGAAAGCTTTATAAAGAAAAAAACCAAGAGATAAGCAGTGATGCTTATTCTCGGCTTGGAATCCCATCTCTTTAGAGGTGGGAGGTTTCAATTCATTAATATCTTTCAGATTTTATGTATGGGCATGGGATGCGGTGCTGCTGTATTAACGGCACAGTTTTATGGATCGAAAGATCAGGATGGATTGCGGAAAGTCGTTTCGATCATGTTGAAAGTAGCTTTTGTGATCGCATCGGGATTTACATTGGTTACCTTGTTCTTCTCCAAAGGAATTATGCATATCTATACCAATGATATCGATGTCATTGAAAAGGGATCCGTTTATTTCATGTGGTCTTTGCCGACATTTCTTCTGATGGGTACTTCGCTGACACTGACACAGGTATTGCGTTCCGTGCAGGCAGTCAAGATCCCGTTATATGCAAGCATCGTTGGTTTCTTTACAAACATCTTCTTCAACTGGGTTTTCATCTTCGGTAAATTTGGTATGCCGCAAATGCAGATTGCAGGTGCTGCATTAGGCACGGTAATTGCACGCATCTTAGAGACAACGATCATTGCCTATTATTTCTTCCATATGGATAACAAAATCGCTTTCAGAATGCATCACATTCTGATGAAAGCCAAAGATTTGCTGGATCGGTATGTAAAATTCTGTCTGCCGGTCATTGCATCTGATCTTCTGCTGGGATTCGGCAATACAGCTGTATCCATTGTCATCGGTCATATGGGCACATCTTTTGTTGCCGCATATGCGATTATTGCCGTCATACAAAGACTTTCTACCGTATTTACTTCCGGCATAGGGCAGGCTGCCCATACGATTACCGGTAACAGAATCGGCGAAGGAAAAAAGGAACAGGCAAAACAGGAAGCGGTAACGATGCTGTCGATTGCGGTGATTCTGGGTATTGCTGCCGGATTGATCATGAAACTTTTAGGACCGGTGATCATTTCCCATTACAATATTACTGAGGAAACATCCGTGATTGCATCTAAGATGCTGAATGCGGTAGCATTGATGATTGTTTTCCAATCCATGCAGTCTGTTATTACGAAGGGTGTTTTGCGAGGCGGAGGAGATACGAAGTTCTGTCTGGCAATCGATGCCGTATTCCTTTGGATTTTATCCGTACCGCTTGGCATTCTGACAGGATTGGTCCTGCATCTGGATCCGTTTATTGTCCTGCTCAGCTTAAAGATCGACTGGGCGGTTAAATCCATCATCGGCACGCACCGCATTCTTTCCGGAAAGTGGATCAAAGAATTAACTGCATAAGAAAAAAGAGTATCATTCGATGGATACTCTTTTTAACAACTCGGGATATAAGAATTTTAAGAATACAGGGACAATGGTTTCCCAGGAAGCTTCACTGTGTGTGCCGCCTACCACAAGATGCGGGAAGGCAGTGCAACCTTTTTCGGTGAACATCCGATTCATCTGCAGCATCATGTCCATCCTTGCGACAAGATCTTTCTTGTCTCCTGTTTCTTCTGAGCCAAGATCCATGTAAATTCTTGTTTCATCAAATTTTGTTTTTTGAATGAGTTCTTTCAGCGGTTTGAAACAGAAATATGTGGCAGGGGAAACACATGCAGCCTTGGAGAAGACATGATTGTATTTGGTAATACAGTATTGAGACATGAGTCCGCCCATGGAGCTGCCGCCGATGCCGACATGTTTTCTGTTTTTGTATAAGCGATACCGTTTTTCACATTCCGGTTTTAATACTTCCGCAAACCATGCGGCCGTAAATTCTCCCTTGGGAACAATTTCTTCTCCACCCCATATGGTCTTTTGTGAAACCATGGGACAGTATTCATCCATGCGGCTGTTGCCGATGTGATTGCAATCCTGTCCAATGACGACCAGGTCAATGTGATATTGATCGAGGAAATCTTTGATGCCCCAGGATTTGCCGTATGTAGCATAATGATCAAAGAAAAGGTTATGACCGTCAAACATATAAAGCACATCATATTTTTTCTTTGTGTTGTCGTAACTGTCAGGAAGATATACCCAGATCTTCCGTGGAGACTGGCTGAATGGTGAGATGTCCAATGTGAATTCTTCAACTCTTGACATGCTTTTCTCCCATCCATTTGATTTTGCTTTCCGTGCCGTTCATCATGCGCTGAATATTGCTGTGATGTCTGTAAGTGACAAAAGCCCATAAGATCAAAAGGCTGATGGAAATGGAGATATCACATTTCAAGACAAAGGAAACAATTGCAGCTATCAGCAGGGAAAGAATTGAGGAAAGAGATACCATGCGGCAAAGCCACAATATGCCAAAGAAACAGAGAACCGGGAAAAAGAACTGCCAGAAATAGTTGCCTGTTAAGAAAACAGCGATACCGAGGAAGAAGCCATAGCTTGTTGCAACTGCTTTTCCTCCTTTGAATCCGGCAAATAGCGGAAAGCAGTGTCCTATACAGCAGGCAAGCCCTGCATAGATTTCCGCACCAGGCGCAATTGAATGGGCAATCATCATGGAGAGGAATGCTTTTAAAGCATCCAGCACCGTAACAATGACAGCGACATGTTTCCCCAAAACTCTTCCGGCATTGGAAGCACCGAGATTCCCGGATCCCTCCAGGCGAATATCTTTATGATAGAACAGCTTGCCGATCACAAGTGCCCAAGGCACAGACCCAAACAGATAGCTGATCAAAATTGCTAATGCGATCTTCATAAAAAAACCTCCGTTAAATATCTTATCACACTTTCCATTGTTTTTTTAGAAAGGAACAACTTTTCACAAAACAACCACATTGGTTTGTTTTTTGGTATAATATTGTGGTTTCAGGAGAAAAAAATGGCAAAAGAATATAACGATAACAGTATTCAGATCTTGGAAGGCCTGGAAGCAGTCAGAAAAAGACCGGGCATGTATATAGGTTCTACAGATGTTCACGGATTACACCATCTCATTTGGGAAATCGTGGATAACTCCGTCGATGAAGCACTGAACGGATTTGGCAAAAAGATCACGATCACCCTTGAGGAAGATGGCAGCGTCACTGTCAGCGATGAAGGCAGAGGCATGCCTTTCGGCAAACATGCAAGTGGTAAAAATACACTGGAAGTCATTTTTACCGTTCTGCATGCCGGTGGTAAATTTACATCGCAAGGCGGCTATAAAACCGCAGGCGGACTTCATGGTGTCGGAGCGTCGGTAGTTAATGCACTCAGTGAATGGCTGAGTGTTGAAAGCGCGCACGATGGAGAGCTGGTCCGTTTATCATTCAAAGATGGCGGGAAGAAAATCGGCAAGCTTGAACATCTTGGCAAAACGAACAAAACCGGTTCAACCGTTCGTTTCAAACCGGATAAAAGAATTTTCCAGACAACTGAATTCAAATATTCCGTTGTTTGCGAACGTGCCCGTGAGGAAGCATTCCTGCTCAGCGGTATTGCGATCAGTGTAATTGACAAGCGCAATAAAAAAGTACAGACAGAGACATATCACTATGAAGACGGTCTTACGGCTTTTCTGAGCTATCTGCACGAAGACAGAACGTCATTAAGCCAGCCGGTGAATTTTTCCGGTGATTATGCGGGAATCCATGTGGATTGTGCATTCCAGTATACCGATGATTATCAGGAAAACACCTACAGCTTTGTCAACCTTGTCAGAACCCCCGTTGGCGGTTCCCATGAAAACGGCTTTAAAACTGCCTTCACCAAGGCAATTAATGACTATGCCAGAAAGTACGGCTTGTTGAAGGAAAAGGATAAGAATCTTGAAGGCAGTGACGTCAGGGAAGGATTGACCACGATCCTTTCTGTTTCCGTCCCGGAGGAATTGTTACAGTTTGAAGGACAGACCAAGGCAAAACTCGGTACACCGCAAGCAAAACCTGCCGTAGAGGCAGTGGTCGGAGAAAAGATTTCCTTCTGGCTTGAAGAAAACCGTGATCAAAGCGATATGCTTATACGCAAGATGCAAAGAGCATACCAGGCACGTGAAGCTGCAAGAAAAGCACGTGATGAAGCCAGAAAAGGCAAGCGTGCGGGAAAAGGGGAAAAAGTTCTTTCCGGCAAGCTGGCTGCTGCGCAGACAAAGGATTCCAGAATCAAGGAATTATTCCTGGTAGAGGGTGATTCCGCCGGAGGTTCTGCAAAACAGGGAAGAGATTCCCATTATCAAGCCATTCTTCCGCTTCGCGGAAAAGTATTGAATACAGAAAAATGCTCTCTTTCGGATATTGAGAAAAATGAAGAATTAAACACTCTTATTTATACATTAGGGGCAGGTGTCGGACCGAACTTTGACTATACCGAAAGCAATTACGGCAAAGTCATTATCATGACCGATGCCGATGACGACGGTTCTCATATCCAGATTCTCTTACTGACATTCTTCTACCGCTACATGCGTCCGCTGATCGAACAAGGCATGGTCTATATTGCTTTGCCGCCTTTATACAGGGTGACAAAGGGCAAGCAAATGCAGTACTGCTATACGGATGATGAACTGGATGAACTTCGCAAGAAGCTTGGCAAAGTCGAGATTCAGCGATACAAAGGTCTTGGCGAGATGAATGCCACCCAGCTATGGGAAACGACAATGGACCCCGCTACCAGAACATTGATCCAGGTTGGCATCGATGACGGTGTTACGGCTGAAAAAAGAGTCAGCGTCTTAATGGGAGACAAAGCAGAACTCAGAAGAAAATGGATTGAGGAAAACATTTCCTTTACACTGGAAGATAACTTTCAAATGGAGAAATAATGGCAAAAAAGAAGACGATTGAAGACAATACAAAATATGTGCCGCAGCTGTTAGAGGATATCATGGGTGCCGGTTTTGGCAGATATGCCAAATACATTATTCAGGAGCGTGCGCTTCCGGATGCAAGGGATGGCTTAAAACCGGTACAAAGAAGAATCCTATATGCAATGTATCATGACGGCAATACATGGGATCATGCATACCGCAAGTCTGCAAAGACCGTAGGTCTTGTTATAGGTAATTACCATCCGCATGGTGATACTTCCGTTTATGATGCCATGGTCCGCATGTCACAAGACTGGAAAGTGCGTCTTCCGCTAATAGACATGCATGGCAATAACGGTTCGATCGATGACGACCCGGCTGCAGCTATGCGTTATACCGAAGTCAGACTTGCGAAAGTCACGCAGGTCATGGAAGATGATCTCGATAAAAATACGGTGGAAATGGCACCGAATTTTGACGATACTGAAAATGAACCTACAGTATTGCCCGTACCGTTTCCGGTCATGCTTGTTAACGGAGCTACGGGTATTGCAGCGGGCTATGCGACAAACATGCCTCCGCATAACTTGGGTGAAGTTGTTGATGCAACGATATTCCGCATTCAGAATCCCGATTCTACACTAAGCGATATCATGGATATCATGCCGGGACCGGATTTTCCTACAGGTGCAATCGTACAGGGGGAAAAGGGAATCCGGGATGCATTTGAAACGGGAAAAGGTAGAATCGTTATCCGCTCCAAATGTGAAATCGTCGAAACAAAAACCATCCAGCAGATCATCGTCACTGAAATCCCTTATGAAGTCATCAAGGGACAGTTGGTGAAGAAAATGGATGAAATCCGTTTTTCACGTGCGATTGACGGCATTCTGGATGTCAGGGATGAATCCGACAGAAACGGCATGCGCATTGTCGTCGACATCAAAAAAGAAGCCGATGCAAACATGATCCTGAATTATTTCTATAAGAATACGGATCTGCAGATTTACTACAGCTACAATAATGTAGCGATCATTGATAAATCTCCTGTACAGGTCGGCCTGTTGGGATTATTGGATGCTTTTATCGCTTTCCGCAAAGAAGTCGTACTTAAGCGTGCAAAGTTTGAACTCGACCGCATGGAAGCAAGAATACACATCATCGAAGGCTTGATGAAAGCTGTATCGATTCTGGATGAAGTGATCCGGATCATTCGTGCTTCCAAGGACAAGGCGGATGCGAAAAAGAATTTGATGAAAGCGTACGGCTTTGATGAACCGCAGGCAGAAGCGATCGTTTCCTTGAGGCTTTATCGTTTGTCCAACACCGATATTGTGATTCTCAGAGATGAATTTGCCAAACTGATTAACCAGATCGAAGAGACAAAAGCAATATTGGAAAATGAGAATGTACTGCATTCGGTTATCATCAAAGAGCTCAAGGCAGTCAAGAAAGAATACGATTCTCCAAGACGTACCAAGATCGAGAAAGAAGTCAGTGAAATTATTATCGACAAGGCACAGATGATTACCAATGAAAGAGTCATGGTAACCGTTTCAAGAGACGGGTATGTCAAACGCGTATCTTTGCGTTCCTACAATGCTTCCGGCGACATGGAGACTGGCATCAAAAACGGCGATACGCTTGTCGGCATGCTGGAATGTGATACGGTCGATACCTTGCTTCTCTTTACAAACAAAGGCAATTATGCCCAAGTGCCTGTATGGCAGATCGATGATGCAAGATGGAAGGATATCGGAAGCCATCTGAACAAGATTGTTCGCATCACCGGTGATGACAAGATCATCAATGCCATTCTGGTGAAGAACTTTACTACATATGCCTGGATTGTTACCATTGCCGATAATGGGCAGATTAAAAAGACACCGGTACAGATGTGGCAGTCACAGAAGACAAACAAGACAATGACAGCCATGAATGTACCTGCGAACAGCTCTATGCTTTGCGCATATCTTGCTTATGAAAACCAGCAGGCAGTTATGGTTTCTAAAGACGGTTTCTCCTATCGTTTCAATATTGCAGATGTTCCTTCTACCGGATGCAAATCCAAAGGTGTCAAAGCAATCAATCTTTCCAAAGGAGACAAGCTTGCTTACGGATGCATTGTCAATGAGAAAGATCCTGCAGTGCTATTTATCACAAAGAACGGAAGCATGAAGCGTGTAAAGATGGATGAAATACCGCTTGGCAACAGACCTATGAAAGGCAATCTCATCTGCAAGAAACTGAAAACAAACCCAAGCGAGCTTGCCTATGCACAAGCTGTTTCACCTTCAACTGCACTTGTATTCTATGACCCTGAAAAACAGGAATTGCGTGCTACCGATGTTGCCTTAAAAAGCAGGGATACCGGTTTCTCCAGTCCGCTTGTCTTAAAGGATGGCTGGCAGATTCGTCAGAATATCGAGGAATGCAGAATTATTGATATACCGCAGGATGCGGATTCGACGGTTCATGATGATATTGAAAAGATCAGTCTTTTCGAGGAGGATGAATGAAAAAGTGTAAAGGATGCGGGATTCTGATGCAGACATCAGATCCTAAACTTCCGGGATATACGCCGAAAGAAAACAGTGACTATTGCCAGCGGTGTTTTCGCTTAACGCATTATGATGATCTTATGTATTCCATGAAGAAAGGAATCGATCCTGATGCTGTAGTGGATCAGATCGTTAACAGAAAAGGACTGATCGTCTGGGTTGTCGATCTATTTGATTTTGAAGCAAACCTGATTGAAGGCTTAAACCGCAAACTGAATGGCAGGGATATCATTCTTGCCGGCACTAAAAAAGATCTGCTTCCGGAAACACTGAAACCGCAGAAGATTGCGGATTTCATCTTCAGCAGACTGAAGGATGAAAATATCCGTGTCAAGGAACTGGTTTTGCTGGCAAGAAATGATCAGGATGGCTTGGAGGATCTTTGGGAAGCCATTGAAGATAACCGCAAAGGACAGGATGTCATCCTCATGGGCAGAGCCAATGCCGGAAAAAGCACTTTGCTGAACAGGCTGATGGCAGAAGATGCACTGACGATATCAAGATATCCCGGTACAACACTGGATTTCAATGAAATGGATATCAACGGCATTCATTTCATCGATACACCGGGTATTGAAATCGATCACAGCATTCTCATGAATGTAGACGAAAGTGAATTAAAAACCATCATTCCTTCGACTGCATTGAAACCGACGGTTTTCCAGTTAAAGGGAGATCAGAGCTTTGCGATCGGCGGACTTGCAAGAATTGATCTGAAGGGATGCGAAAAAGCATCGTGTGTTTTCTATTGCAGCGACCGCCTGCAGCTTCAAAGGTCAAAGCTGGAGAATGCCGATGCACTATGGGAAAAGCATTACGGAAAAATGTTGAAGCCAGTTGCAACAGAAAAACAATTTGCAAGGTTCACAACAACCAAGAAAGACGATAAAATGGATGTAGTCATAGACGGGCTTGGATGGGCCTGTATCAGTGGCACCGTACAAAATGTCACAGTTCATGTTCCTAAGGGTGTGGGCATGACATTCAGAAAGGCGATGATATAATGTTAACAACAAAACAAAAAGCATTTTTAAGGAGCCTGGCACAGACCGAAAGGGCGATGATCCAGGTAGGCAAAGATGCAATCAGTGACAACCTGATTAATAATATCAATGAATTAATCAAAAAGAGGGAGCTTCTCAAAATCTCTGTTTTGAAGAACTGTCCGATGGATATCAAGGAATGTGCATTTGATTTGGCAAGACTGACAAACAGTGAACTTGTACAGGTGATCGGCAGACAAGTAATCATCTATAAAAAGGCAAAGGAACCGAAGATTCTCTTGCCATGATATTGACATGTACATTTGATCCTGTCACGAAAAACGAGATATCGTTTATCCGTAAATACATGAAAGAGCACCGGATGAAAGATATCTATGTCAAGGTGGAGGGAGAAGGCGTATTATCGAAAAGGATCAGGCAGAAACTTCTGCAGAAAGCTGTTCAGCCATACAGGCATATCCATGTATGTAAAGAGGGAGAAGGCATGGCAATGCAGGGCTTTAGAGATGAAGAGGAAATGATACGGCGAGGGCACTTCTATCTGGCTGCTGACGGTATAAAAAAGATACTTTGTGAAAATGGCTTTTATTTCACAAATATCATGGAAGCCATGTGTACCAAAGAGAGAATCATCCATAGCTATGGCGTAGCCGACATGGCCAAAGAACTTGCAGAGTTTTACGGATTTGATCCTGAAATTGCATATCAGATGGGTTTGCTGCATGATATTACCAAACGCTTCGACAAACAGGAGAATGAAAAGATCATGCAGATTTATCACCCTGAATGGCTGGATATTTCCGAAAAAGTATGGCATTCCTTCACTGCAGTTACCTGGGTGAAACAGAATATGGGTCTTCATGATCACAGAATTCTGAATGCCATGTATCATCATACTTTAGGTGACGGCCATTCCCCATACTGTCATATCCTCTATATGGCAGATAAACTGGAAATCAATCGTACATACGAATGTGAAAGAGAAAGAAAAGAAGCATACAAAGATTTATACAAAGGTGCTGTATTTGTCAGAGACAGTGCCAACAGGCATATTAAATAACAGGAGAAAACATGAGTACATTATTAGAGACAGTCATTCATACACTGGATGAAAAACTTGCAGAGGATATCGTTACTATTGATATGAGCGAAGTCAATCCGTTTACCGATTACTTTGTGATCTGCACCGCACGTAATATCCGTCACAGCCAGTCACTTGCTGAATTTTTGGAAAAAGCTGCTTATGAAAACGGCTTTGAAGTTCGTGCAAGAGAAGGCGAAAAAGACAGTAACTGGATCTTGGTGGATATGTATGATGTTGTGGTACATATCTTCACAGAAGAGGCAAGAAAAACATACCGTCTTGAATCATTATGGGCAGACCGTCCGATGCAAAAAGCAAACCGTGAAGAATAATCATCACGGTTTTTTTATACGAAAAAACACCTTATTCAGGTGTTTCGACAGGTTCAATATCTTGGGCTGTACCGATATACAGTCCGTTTTCAATTAACCATAATTCAATATCCAGCGCATTCAGCATCTCGTCATTATTCCATTCCAGTTTGGAATCCACCTGGGGAATGCCGTCATGAATCGATACTGCCGCAAAGGCAGGATAGGAGTTGATGCCCCATTCGGAAGACAAACGGCTGACACTCATACTGCGTTCAAGTTCAGTGATGTCCACCGTATCAATTAACTTATTGATTTCCAGCTTTGTTTCATTCTGTACGATATTTAAAACGGTATTTTTGACATAGGCACAATCGGAATTGATCTTACTGTAGAAAAACAGGTAATAGATTGCACCTTCACTGCCGCTTAATACATAATCGTTCAGTGTATCATATTCGATATATGCCTGTTCGTCAGGAGAATGCGTATCGAGCTGAGGCTCAAAGATGCGATAACCGACAACGGCAGTACTGTATATCATCAGGAAACATAAGCCTGTAAATAAAACTTTCTTAAACATATTAAACCTTTGCCCGCTTATTCTATCAAAGGATGAAAATGAAATCAACCAATACGTTGTTTATAATGGTTTTACATGTTGAAACTTAGATAGGGATAGATCGGTTATAATCGCAGAGAATTTGTATTGAATTCACAGCCTGAAATTTTTATAATTATTATTACTATGAAATGGTACGAACAAAACTATATAAACAGAAGAGACTGGGTTCTGGATCATCTGGAACTGTTAGGCCTTGATGGAAATGAGACGATGATCGTTTTATTGATTGATTTCATGAATGAGCATCGCATTCCGGTCAGCCTGGACTCTCTGCACAAAAAAACAGGATTAAATGAAGAGGAAATCAACAGGATCATTTCTTCTTTATGTGCCAGAAAATATCTGGAGATACGCGGTTCGGCAAAATCCGTCCGATTTCTGTTAAACGGATTATATGAAACCGATATTGCCAGAGACCAGCGGATTCTCGATAAATCACTGTTTGATGTTTTTGAAACTGAATTCGGAAGACCTTTAAGCAATCGGGAAATGGAAAAGCTCAGTGACTGGAACAAGGTAACGGATAAAAAACTCATCCTGTATGCTTTAAGAGAAGCAAGTGCCTATCAGGCATTGAATATGAACTACATCGACAAGATTCTGAAAGACTGGAAGGATTCCGGTTTGACAGCCCAGATGATTGAAGAGGGAAAACGATAATGGAAAGAATGTCTGTTGAAGAAATATTGAATCATCTGGAAAGGATGTATCCTGAAGCAGGTTGTGAACTGGATCATATGGATAACTACCAGATGGCTGTTGCCGTGATTCTCAGTGCACAGACAACCGATGCCTCTGTCAATCGTGTCACACCTGCCTTGTTTGCCGCATATCCTGATATTGCTTCTTTGGCTGCTGCAGATCTGAAGGACATTGAAGAAAAGATTCAATCCCTTGGCCTGTACCGCAATAAAGCAAGATCCATTAAAGGGTTTGCGAAAGGTGTAGTTGAGAATTTCAACGGACAGATTCCTGAAACAATGGATGAGCTGGTGACACTTCCCGGTGTCGGCAGGAAATGTGCCAATGTCATTTTGGCAGAATGTTTCCGCATACCTGCTTTAGCGGTTGATACACATGTTTCCAGAGTTTCCAAAAGACTTGGGCTGGCTTATCAAAAGGATGGTGTCGACACCATCGAAAGGAAGCTGAAAAAGAAGATTCCCAAGGAAAGATGGATCAAAACCCATCATCAGATGATCTTTTTCGGCAGATATCTTTGTCATTCCAGAAATCCGGAATGTATTCAATGTCCATTTGTAAAAATCTGTCATGAGAAAAATAAAAACCTGACTGTTCGTCAAAAACCTGAAGTTCTTTAATTCAGGTTTTTTGCATTCTGGATTATAATAGATGAAAGAGGCATATTTATGGATGAGATCAGTGTAAAAATCAAGGAAGCTGCATACAAGGAATTTCTTGAAAAAGGGTTTGAAAAAGCATCAATGCGCAATATTGCCAAAACAGCCGGTATTACAACCGGTGCCTTTTACTCCCGTTTTGAAAATAAGGATGCCTTGTATAAAACGGTATTTGAAGATGTCACGACAAAACTGGAAAGGCTTTTTGAAATATTGAAACCTGCATACTACAGAGGTGCGGAAAGAGGTGTCGGAGGAATTCTTGAAGTGATAGAAATGGAGATGCTGGGTGTTACCGGTCTGATCTATGACAATTATCAGCTCTTTCAGCTTTTGTTTTTAAAGAGTCATGGCAGTGAAATGGAATTCTATTTTGATCATATCATTGAAAAGAAGATCAGTGATACATTGCAGTATTTCAAAGGATTTTATGCCGATGAAAATACACTCCGTCTCATCCTGATCAATCAGTATGAGACATACAAGCAGATTATCAAACATGATTATTCCAAAGAGGATGCAATGCGTTGTCTGCAGGAGGTCATGCGCTTCTATAAGTTCGGCTGGAAAGGAATATTAAAGAAATGAAACCATATATCATATATCATATGACATGTTCTTTAAACATGAAGATTACGGGAAGTTTCCTGACAAAATATCCCGAAGCTTCCGAACTGTATTATCAGTTGCACAGACAGTATCGCCAAATCGGTGCCGGGGGTTTTATCTGCGGCAGGACAACGATGCAATCAAGCTTTCTGCATGGGGAATGTTTTGCGGAAAAGAATAATGGAATGGTATTACCGAGAGAGGATTTCATAGCTGATGCAGAACATGATTTCTATGCTGTTGCAATTGATACACATGGAAAACTGCCATGGAAAGAAAATGTCATTCATGATGAAGATCCCGGATATGATGACTGTCATATCATCGAAGTCTTATGTGAGAATGTATCCGATAGCTATCTGCAATATCTGCAGGAAAAGAAAATCTCCTACATTTTTGCCGGTAAAGAAACTCTGGATATGGGGTTCATGCTGGAAAAGCTGAACAGGTATTTTGGAATGCGCACCATATTGCTTGAAGGCGGAGGAATCATCGGCGGCTCCTTTGAAAAAGAGGGCATGATTGATGAATTATCCCTTGTCGTTGTGCCTTATGTCGAAAGCGAACATGAAAGATCTCTTTTTGCAAACCTGGATACACCTGCATTGAGCGGCTATCACGTACAATATACTGAAAAAGAAGGAGATATCATCATGCTTCATTATACGAAAGAGGAAAGTGATGCTTGAGCTGTTTGGTACCCTTGGTCCTTCCTGTGCAGATAAGGATATACTGGTACAGATGTTTCAGGAGGGCATGAGCGGCATTCGTTTAAATCTATCTCATACAAGCCTTTTGGAAAGCACAGATTGGCTGCAGGCATATCATGCTGCTGCAAAAGAATGCGGCATACAGGCACAGCTGTTAATTGATATGCAGGGACCCGAATTACGCATCGGAACAATTGCGGGCAGTCTGAATCTGAAAAACAATGCTATGGTTACACTTGGCAATGCGGAAGAGATTCCGATCGATGAACATCTGCTGCAAGTCATGGAAACCGGGGATCATGTATTACTTGATGATGGCAAAATCGAACTTTTGATTCAAAACAAGGAAGATGCCTGTGCAAAGGCAATTGTCATACGCGGAGGACTGCTTTCTTCAAGAAAGAGCATCAAGATTATCGATAAGGATATTACCGGACCTGTCTTGACAAAACAAGATATCGAAAATCTTCAGCATGCCAAGGAATACGGGGTGACCGCATTGATGCAGCCGTTTGTCAGAAACGGCAAAGAATTAAAACAAGTTAAAGATACATTGCATCAATTTGATTGTGATGATATTCGGATCTTTGCGAAAATCGAAAACATGACCGGTTATGAAAACCTGGAAAATATACTGCCGTATGCAGATATGATTGTCATTGCGAGAGGAGATCTTGGCAATGACATGCCTTTATGGAAACTGCCTGTTATTCAAAGAAAAATATCGGATCTCTGTCTTCAGCATCACAAGCCGTTTCTTGTTGTGACACAGATGCTTGCCAGCATGGCGAATGCACCGATACCGACACGAGCGGAAGTATCGGATATCTTCCGTGCAGTCGATGAAGGCGCATCTGCCCTAATGGTCACTAATGAAACAGCTGTAGGAAAGTATCCTGCTGCAGTGATCCGCTATTTATACAACACCGCAAACGAAGCATTCAAATGGAAGGAGAGTTAATATGTTTGTCATTCAAAACGGAAGAATTCACGATGCCGTAAACAAAGAACCGTATATTGCCGATATACTGGTTGAAGAAGGCAAAATCAAAGAGATTAAAAAAGGACTGACTGCAGAAAAAGTCATTGATGCCAAAGGACTGGATGTCTATCCGGGATTTATCGATGCTCATGCACATCTTGGCTTGGATGGATACGGCATTGGCTTTGAAGCCCATGATTATAATGAAATGGGTGATATCTGCACTCCGCAGATGAGAGCAATTGACAGCTTCAATCCAATGGATCCGACAGTGAAGAAAGCCGCACAGGCAGGCGTTACCTGTGTAGCAACAGGTCAGGGAAGTTCCAATGCCATCGGCGGAACATGGATCGCTGTAAAAACAACAGGTGTATGTGTCGATGATATGATCGTCAAAGATCCGATTGCGATGAAGTGCGCTCTGGGAGAAAACCCGAAGAGATGTTACAGGGATAAAGGCAATTCTGCAAGAATGTCTACGGCTGCGCATATGAGGGAGATGATTCTTCAGGCAAAAGATTATCTTGCAAGAAAAGAAGCAGCCGGAGATGATGTCACAAAACGTCCTGCTTTCAATATGAAATGCGAAGCGATGATTCCGGTATTAAAGAGAGAGATTCCTTTGAAAGTGCATGCACATCAGGCAAATGATATTCTGACTGCCATTCGCATTGCCAAGGAATTTGATCTGAAACTGACACTTGAGCATGTTACAGAAGGACATCTGATTGCCGACAAGCTTGCTGAAAACAAGCAGTATCCGATGGCAGTAGGGCCATCATTGACCCATGCTTCCAAATTCGAATTGCAGAACAAGACTTGGAAGACGCCGAAGATTCTGAATGAGAAAGGCTGCCTGGTTTCCATTATTACCGATTCACCGGTTATTCCGCAGGAATACCTTCCTTTATGTGCAGGTCTAGCGGTAAAAGCAGGTATGGACAGATTTGAGGCATTGAAAGCAATTACGATTAATCCGGCAATGCATATCGGCATTGCAGATCGTACGGGATCATTGGAAGAGGGCAAAGATGCAGATATTGTTATCTGTGACGGAGATCCGTTTGCAGTTTCTACAACAATCAAATATGTCTTTATTGATGGCAATGCCATTGATTTGACACCGGACAAGGAGTAATGATGAGAGAATTACCCGACAACTGGGACAGCTTGTCTCATAAAGAAAAAGAAAAATTCTTTGCACAGAACTACTACCATTATATTCGTGAAGGGGAAGTGGATGGCTTGCAGCCGTTTGCACCTGAAGACATCAAGGAAGCATATTCTGCTTTTCTGAAAGAAAAATAATCCGGTACATCGTATCGGATTTTATTGCATTCTGATCGTTTCTGAAATACTATATTTGTCGGAAATAAGGAGATAAAACATGATAAACAGGATTTCTGTCATGGTTGCTGATATCGATGGAACACTCTGCTTAAAAGGACAAAACCTCATGCCTAAAACAAGAGAAGCTATTCAAAGGCTTCATCAGGAAGGGGTACTCTTCGGACCTGCTTCCGGCAGACCTTTTGATCACAGGACATTAAAGAAAGCAGAAGAATGGGATCTCGGCTTTGCTTTTGATTTAGCCATTGGCATGAACGGCGGCGAATTGTATGACGCCAAGACAAATACAGTTGAAAAGTATCACATGTTAAAAAGAGAGGATATTTACAATATTCTTTCCTTCTTAGAAGGCATGGATCTGAATGCGATTGTCTATGTCAACGGGTATGATGAAATCTATGCACTCCGTATGGATAACTTCATGAGAGATTCCATTGAAAGAAACCATTCCCATGTAGAGATCGGGGGTAAGGAAGTCTTAAGCCGTTACGATACAGGCAAGATTGAAGTGCACGTCAACGGACGCTACAAGGAACAGTTCCTCAATGCAGTCAATTCCCATGCATGTGATCGCTGGTCAGTGACAAAGACCTTCGAAATCGAAGATCACATCACATACGAGTTTCAGGATCCGCGTGTAAATAAGGGACTTGCTTTGCAGAAATTCAGTGAAAGGCACCAAATTCCATTATCCGAAATTATAGCATTCGGCGATATGGAAAATGATATCGGTTTATTAAGAGAGGCCGGATGGGGAGTCTGTCTGTTGAATGGCGCAGATGATACAAAAGCCGTTGCACAGGCAATTACCGAACATTCCGTATTTGAAGACGGTGTAGGAAACTATTTATTTGACCATTGGTTTAATCGATGAAAAAACAGGCATGGCTTATTGCTGTGCCTGTTTGTTTTCATCTGTGTAGTAAACCGTACTGCCTGCATCAACAGAATGCAAAATCCATACGTTACCGCCGATCGTACAGTGATCGCCGATCTTCGTATTTCCGCCAAGAATTGTGGCATTTGCATAGATGACAACGTGATTGCCGATATCCGGATGACGTTTTCCGCCTTTGACAGGATTGCCATGTTCATCCTTTTCAAAACTCTTGGCACCGATGGTAACACCCTGATAGAGTTTGACATGGTGTCCGATTACTGCTGTTTCCCCGATGACAATACCTGTACCATGGTCGATGCAGAAGTATTCGCCGATTGTTGCACCGGGATTGATATCAATACCGGTTTTTTCATGCGCATATTCAGCCATGATTCTCGGAATATAGGGAATATTCAGCTTATAGAGCTCATGGGCTATACGGTAAATGCAGATGGCATAGAATCCCGGATAACAAAGAATGACTTCTGCTTTGGATTTGGCAGCAGGATCACCATCATAGATCGCCTGGATATCGGTATCGAGCAGCCGTAAGATATCCGGCAGTTTTTTTAAGAATTCCGTAGTCAGTCCTTTTGCCTCCAGAAAGCTTCTTCCGCCAAAGCAAAGGGCAGAAGCAATTTCCTTTTCAAGATCTGTAATCAGATTGGCAAAAGCGGATTCATCGGTTAAATCGCGATAGTGATAATAACCCGGCAAAAGAACAACCTGGATCTCCTTGATCAGATTGACAATCCTGGTACGGTCGGCAATCTGCATCGGTGCACGAAGCTGCGTATCACGAATGCTTTGTACTTCTTTCAGAATATCAAGATGCAACTGTTCCATAATCAATCCTCAAACATAGCGGTAGAAAGATATCTGTCCCCGGAATCCGGTAATAACACGACGATATTCTTTCCCTTGTTTTCTTCTTTTTGTGCAAGCTGCAATGCTGCCCATAATGCGGCACCGGAAGAAATGCCTACAAGGACACCTTCGGTTTTACCGATTTCTTTTCCTGTTTTGAGCGCATCCTCGTTTTTGACACGGATGATTTCATCGTAAATCGATGTATCCAGTACTTCCGGAATGAAATTGGCTCCGATTCCCTGAATGGCATGCGGCCCGGCTTTTTCTCCGGAAAGGAGAGCGGAGGAATCGGGTTCTACCGCAACGATTTTGATATTCGGATTCTTTTCCTTCAGATATTTTCCGGTACCTGTAATTGTTCCGCCTGTTCCGACACCTGCAACGAAAATATCTATTTTGCCTTCGGTATCATTCCAGATTTCCGGTCCTGTCGTTTCGTAATGAGCTTTCCAGTTGGCCGGATTGACAAACTGTCCTGCAATGATAGAACCGGGTAATGAGGCTTTTAATTCTTCCGCTTTTTCGATGGAACCTGCCATGCCTTTAGCACCTTGACTCAGAATGACTTCAGCACCATAGGCTTTCATCAGGCGGATTCTTTCGGCAGACATGGTATCCGGCATGACAATGATGACACGATAACCCCTGGCTGCACCGACTGCTGCCAAGCCGATTCCGGTATTTCCGGAAGTTGGTTCAATGATAACGGATCCTTCTTTCAATGTTCCGTCTTTTTCAGCTTCCTCAATCATTTTTCTTGCAATGCGGTCTTTGGCAGATCCTGTAGCGTTCAGGTATTCCATCTTGGCAATGACTTTTGCCTGCAAATCATATTTTTTTTCAAAATGTGTCATTTCAAGAAGCGGTGTAGAACCGATCAGCTGTTCCATTGTTGTATAAATTCTGCTCATGTTAATCTCCTTTGCATGTCACTTTGATCACGGTATCAATCGGATCAGGCAGATCCGGTGAAGAACCAAGGTCCGCAAATACAATATCCGGGTAGTTATTTGTGATCCATGTATCACTGACGTCTATTATTTTACCATCATATAACAGCCTGATTTCATCAATTTGATTTTTTTGAACGCCATATAAAGGAATTGCTCCGACATCCGGCTCAAAAATATGATAATAATACGTATTCTTTTTGCGTGTAATTCTGCCGTTTTCCGGCTTTGGCAGTCCGCTGTAACCGCAAGCATAGATGGATTCGCTGTTTTTCTCCATCCATCTGCCGATATCTGTCAATCGCTTTACAGCTTCTTCAGGTATGTTTCCATCACCATCCGGACCGATATTCAAAATCATGTTTCCATCTTTAGAGACACATTCAACGAGCTTACGTATCAAAAGAAGGGAAGACTTATAATCATGATCCTCTTTATGATAGCCCCAGTTACGGTTCATGGTGATGCATGCTTCCCATGGTACATGTTCTCCGTTTTCATTGCGTATGCCTTGGGGCGGAATGATCTGTTCGGGAGAGACAAAATCACCGGAGGTGATATTTGGATGAGAAGTAATCAAAGAACCAAATCCTTCGCCGCTTGCTTCAAGCCGGTTGTTTAAAATAATATCCGGCTGTAAGGAGCGGATCATGTTGACAAGTTCTGTTCCATGCCATGCCTCGCATTTCAGATCATCATAGGAGTAATCTGTCCAGAGGATATCGATTTTCCCATAGTTGGTACACAATTCCCTGATCTGCCCATGCATGTATTTGAGATAATTTGAAAAGTCATATCGATAGTTCTTGAATGCTTCATTATCTCTATCCGGATGATTTCTGTCGCCATAATGGGGAAAATCGGGATGATGCCAGTCAATCAGGGAATAATATAAACCTATTCTGATTCCTTCGTTTCTGAAAGCTTCCACATATTCCCTGACAAAATCCCTGTTGCAGTAATGCGCAGAAGAATATGTCGTATATTCTGTATCAAAAAGACAATAGCCATCATGATGTTTCGCGGTAAATACCGCATATTGTATGCCTGCTTTCTTCGCTAATTTTGCCATAGACGAAGCATCAAATGAGGCAGGCTGAAAGCCTTCGACATAAGGCTGATAGTCTTCATCGGATATCCGTTCTATGCTTCTGACCCATTCACCGCGACCAATGGAAGAATACACACCCCAATGGATAAACATGCCGAATCTTGCTTCTTCAAACCATTTTGTCCGTTTATTCATGAAATACCTCTGCTTACGGATTCAATCGTACCATTGTTTTCGGAATTGAACAATGATTGTGTAGTGCAGACAGAAACCTGTGTTTGAGAAGGGATAAACTGATATAATTGTAGTATTGAGGAAATAGAAATGAAGATCAGTGAAATATGGAACAGCGATGAATATTCCTTTCTGCATAGAAATGAACATCTCAAAGACAGGATTATCCTTTTAGGAGTCAGCGGAAGCCATGCCTATGGCACAAATAACGAGAACAGCGACATTGATCTCAGGGGAATCTGTCTTGAAAAGCCTGATGAAATCATCGGTTTGCAAAGATTTGAACAATATACGGATGAGCATACGGATTCTGTGATTTTCGGCTTCAACAAGGTTATGCGTTTGTTGATTGACTGCAATCCTGCTTTGATCGAACTGCTGGGACTTGATCCTGCCCAATATATCTATTTGAATGACATCGGAAAACAGCTTGTAGACAACAGGCATATGTTTCTTTCCAAGAAAGCGGCAAGATCATTCGGTGGCTATGCAGACATGCAGCTGCGAAGATTGCAGAATGCCAATGCAAGAGATCATCTAAATCAGGCACAAAGGGAAGAACACATACGGCGTTCCGTACAGCATGCCCTTGATGACATGGTCACTAAATATAAAAGTCTGCATCAGAATGATGTAAACATCTATATCGATAAGGCAGTCAATGAGAATATGGATATGGAATTGTTCATGGATGCCACGTTCAAACACATGCCACTGAGGGATTATAAGCATATCTGGAACAATATCCGGAATGTGATCATCGATTACGATAAAATCGGTGCGAGAAATCATAAAAAGGATGACAATCATTTGAACAAGCATGCGATGCATCTTGTACGCCTGTTTCATATGGCAATTGAAATTCTGGAAGAAGAAGAAATCCATACAAGAAGGACCTGGGATCTGCCATTGTTAAGGGATATCCGTGCCGGTAAATACATGAGCGAAAATCATCAGATGAATGAGGCATTCTATGAAATTGTCAAAGAGTGTGAAGCAAGGCTGCATACGGCAATGGAACGAACCGCGCTTCCTGAAACACCGGATATGGAGAAAATCGAAGCATTCATGATAGAAGTCAACAAAAAAGCAATAACCGGAGAAAAGCTATGAAAAACAGAATCCTGAAAGAAATAGAAGAAATAGAAAATACGCATTCTGTCAAGGTGTTATTGGCAATTGAATCAGGAAGCCGCGCCTGGGGTTTTGCTTCGCCGGACAGTGATTACGATGTACGCTTTATTTATGCAGGAAAAAAAGAAGATTACCTTCGCCTGGATTCTGTTGAAGATCATATTGAATGGAAACTGGATGCAGTATTGGATATTAACGGCTGGGATATTCGGAAAGTATTGTTGCAGATACATCGGGGAAATCCGACTTTATTTGAGTGGATTCATTCACCGATTGTCTATAAAAAAGAAAAAATCTGGCAGGATCAGGAGAATATTCTCGATCAATATTTTGATCCAAGAAAAGCGGTTTATCATTATCGGGGATTGGCAAAGCGCACATATCTTGCATATCTGCAAGGTGAAAAGGTGACCTATAAAAAATACCTCTATGCGCTGCGCTCTTTACTGGCATGCATGTATATTGAAAAATATCAGGCGATTCCTCCGGTTTTATTCAGTGAATTATGCAAGTCTGTTTTACCGGATGAATTGAGAGAAGATGTGGAGATGCTTCTCGAAAAGAAAAAAGAGGCCAAAGAAAAAGATCAGCAGGATCCGCTTGTTTCCATACAGAATTTTATTCAGAAAGAACTTGTGCACCAGGAACAACTTGTCAAGGAAATGAACGAAATGCCGGAAAAGGATTGGAATGAATTAAACCGGATTTTTTTGGAATTGATCACATTTGGAGTATAATGGATAGGCTGAAAACGGAGAATATGAATGATTGATTTATCAATATTGAATGAAAACCAAAAAGATGCAGTACTTTCCGATGACCGGTATCTGCGCATTATTGCCGGTGCAGGCAGCGGAAAAACCAGAGTTTTAACAATGCGTATTGCCCATCTGATAGAAGATGAGGACATCCGCCCGTATAAAATACTTGCGATCACCTTTACAAACAAGGCTGCCAATGAAATGAAGGAAAGGGTGCTGAATATGCTGGAGGATACAGGTTCTTCTCCATGGATTTCAACAATTCATTCCCTTTGTGTACGAATACTGCGCCAGGATATCGAGGTCATGGGGTGGCCGAAGAATTTTACCATTATGGACGCAGATGATCAGAAATCGGTTGTCAAAGAAGCATACAAGGAATTTGATGTAGATTCACAAAAATTTTCCTATGCTTCTACAATCAGTTACATCTCCAATAACAAGAGTGCCGGCATCAATGTCGAAAAGGCGTATGAGCTTGCCGGAAGCTACAGGGAAGACCAGGTAAGGGCGAAGGTATACGAATATTATGTCAACAGGCAGAAATCCATGTTTGCCTTGGATTTTGATGATCTGATTATCACAACGGTTTCTCTTTTTGCAAAGTACAAAGATGTTCTGGAAAAGTGGCAGAACCGGTTTGAATATATCCTGGTAGATGAGTTTCAGGATATTGACTCTGTGCAGTATAAGCTGATCAAGTATCTGACAGGCGATTACAACAGTTTATATGTCGTCGGTGATCCGGACCAGACGATTTATACGTGGAGAGGCGCCGATGTCAATATCATCATGGATTTTGTCAAGGACTATAAAGGTGCCAAGACCATCATCCTGAATGAAAACTACCGTTCTACTGATGCGATCCTGAACGGCGCAAACTCTTTGATTCAGAATAACAGAAACCGTGTCAAGAAGGATCTTTTTACACAGAAGAAAAGCGATGAAAAGATCGTACATTATGCCGCTTCCGGCGATGAGTATCAGGCTGCCTGGATTGCCGCAAAAATCAAGGAACTGCACCAGAAGGGGCAGTCCTACAATGATTTTGCGATTTTATACAGATCCAATTACCTTTCAAGATCACTTGAAAAAGCGATGCTCGATGAGAGGATCCCGTATGTTATCTATGGCGGCATCCGGTTCTATGAAAGACAGGAAGTCAAGGATGCACTCTGTTATATGAGAATGGCTGCTAACAGTGATGATCTTGCGCTGCAGCGTATCCTGAATACGCCAAGAAGAGGCATCGGCAACAAGACAATGGATCTGATTGCCAAAACGGCAAGAGACACAAACCAGACGATGTATGAAGTTTTGAAAAAGGAAGATATCTTCTCCGGAAGAACAAAGAATACGATCAATGCTTTTGTAACCATGGTGGAAAGCTGGAAACAAAGAGCTATCGATCCCGAAGTCAGTATTAAAACACTGTTTGAGGATATTCTGAAGGAATCCGGATATCTTGCGATGCTGGAAGAAAACAAGGAAAACGAGAGAATTGAAAATATCAAGGAACTTGTTGATGATGCAAGAGAATTTGAAGAGACATATCCGGGATCCACACTCGATGAATATCTGCAGCTGGTTTCCCTGTATGGGGATCGCGATGAAGTATTAAGTTCCGATTTTGTCAGATTAATGACTGTACATGCGGCCAAGGGTCTGGAATTTGATACGGTATTTGTTTCCGATATGAATGATGGCATCTTTCCTAACGAAAGAGCAATGTCTGAAGGATATCGTGGGGTAGAAGAAGAGAGAAGACTTGCATACGTTGCATTTACCCGTGCAAGAAACAAATTGTATATCACGGAAGCCGGAGGATTCAGCTATCTGCTGCAGAAAGGCAGAGTTCCTTCCCGTTTTATCAAGGAAATTGATAAAGATACGATTGAACATATCGGGGTTTCCGCTCCAAGACAGGAAGAAACAAGATTCTCCCATGTTCTTTTTGATGAGCCAAAACAAGAGACATTTGCACAGAAACTTGAAAAGAGCAATGTAAGAACATTTAAAAAGGGGGATCAGGTTGTCCATGCCAAATTCGGTGAGGGCATTGTCATCAAGTGTGCCAACGGTATTGCCGAGATTGCCTTTCCTTACCCGTTCGGTGTGAAGAAGATTGCATCCGGACATCCGTCATTAAAGAAAAAAGGTGAATAAGAGGTTGCTATGGAACAGAATGATTTGCTGTTAATGCGTGAATATGTAGACCGTCTCAATGAAGCTTCCGATGCCTATTATAACGGCAAAGGCGAGATCATGAGCGACTACGAATGGGATGCATTATTTGATCAGTTAAAAAAATTGGAAGAAAAGACAAACACCGTACTGGAAGATTCTCCGACGATGAATGTTTCTGCCGATACGATTCAGGGTCAGAAGGAACCGCATGAATTTGCGGCATTGTCGCTTGCCAAGACAAAAAGTGTTGCAGATATTGTCAAATGGGCAGATGACAGACCGATCTATCTTTCCTGGAAGCTGGACGGACTGACCCTTGTTGCTACATATGACAATGGTAAATTAACCAAAGTAGTCACCAGAGGGGATGGCCATACCGGTACAAATATCACCCATCTGTCGAAAAGCATCTATGGCATACCGCAGAAAATATCTGAAAAAGGGCATCTCGTCATCCGTGGTGAAGCTGTCATTTCCTACAGTGATTTTGAAGTCTTCCGCATGGAATCGGGTGAAGATTATGCCAATCCAAGAAATCTTGCCTCCGGTTCTTTGTCTTTGAAAGATCCGGAAGAAGTTAAAAAGAGAAATATCCACTGGATCCCTTTTACACTGGTACATTGTGAAACACCGATTGTATCCTGGGGAGAGAGAATGGAGTATCTCAAAAAGATGGGATTCTCTGTAGTGGATTCGGAAAGAATTGACCTTCCCGATCACCAGCATGTCTCTGATGTGATTGAAAAATGGACAAAACTGGTCACAGATAAAGTTTTTGATTATCCTGTAGATGGTCTTGTCATCGCATATGATGATACGGAATATGCATCCGGCGGATCCGTGACCGGACACCATGCCACCAGAGCCGGTCTTGCCTTCAAGTGGCAGGATGAATCTGCAGAATCCGTTCTGGATCATATTGAATGGTCCTGTGCAGCTTCCACAATCACACCTGTGGCTGTATTTGAACCGGTTGAACTTGAAGGAACGACGGTGAAAAGAGCATCGTTATGCAATATCAGTGAATGCGAGAGATTAGGTATTGGTGAAAAAGGAACGGTTCTTTCTGTCATCAAGGCAAATAAGATTATTCCCAAGATCATTCATGTACAAAAAACAGAGGGTACATTGAAAATACCTTCCAGTTGTCCGGTATGCGGAGAACCGACAAAAATCAGCATCAGTGAGGAAAGCGGAACAAAAACACTGAAATGTACAAACCCACAATGTGCCGCCAAAAAGCTGAAGAAATACACCCGTTTTGTATCGAAGGCAGGCATGGATATTGACGGCATCTCGGAACAGACATTGGCAAGGTTTATCAATGAGGGCTGGATCAAAAGGATTGGCGATATTTACCGCCTGAAAGATCATTATGCGGAAATACGGGAACTGGATGGATTTGGGGAGAAATCAGCTGCCAATATTATGGCTTCCCTGGAAAAAAGCAGAGATGTCAAAGATGAAAAACTGTTGTTTGCGTTAAATATTCCTCTTGTCGGACAGGATGTTGCCAGAAGACTGCTTGGTGCATTTGATATCGAAGAGCTAGTAAACAAAGCAAAGGAAACGGAAGATGCTTCGATATTTTCATTAATTGACGGTATCGGACCCGAAAAATCACAGGCTTTTGTCACCTGGTTCAAGGATGCGGACAATCTTTCCGACTATGAAGATCTGTTAAAAGAAATCCGGATTGAAAAAACAGAAAGAATCGCTTCCGGAGCCAAATGCCAGGGTCTTACCTTTGTCGTAACAGGTGATGTGCACCATTATAAAAACAGAAATGAATTAAAAGCCTATATTGAATCACAAGGAGGAAAAGTTACCGGATCGGTATCCAAATCGACAAGTTTCTTAATTAACAATGACCTTCAGTCTGCCTCCTCCAAGAACCGGAAGGCAAATGAATTGTCCATTCCGATTATTTCCGAAGATGAATTTCTTGAAAGATTTTCTTAACTTTAAAAACTATGGTGGATAATTCTGCTGAAACAGTCTAAAATAAATAGGCAAAGAGGAGAAGTTATGGCACAAAAGAAAAAGAAGACAACCGGTCATCTGACTGGATTGATATTTTGGATCTGTCTGATCCTGCTTGTTACACCGTTTGCGATTCTGGGATGGATTCTCTATTCCTCATCCATGGATTCCGATAAGCCGGTATTCGGCAACCGCTATGATGGTGATCTGGATCCTGCTATTACTGCTGAACAGCTTGAACAGGTGGAATCTGCTGCCGGGACAGTCAGCGGTGTTGAAAAGGCTAAGGTGGAAATGTCTACCGCAACAGTAAGAGTTTATGCGGATATCTCAGACTCTGCCGATTCATCACAGGCCTATGCCGTTGCGGATGAGATCTATGGAAAAGTGACATCCATACTGAGTCCGTCTGTATATTTCACACAGTCTGACGGCAAGAAGATGTACGATATGGAAATCCATGTATATAACACCTCTGAAAATACAGAGAGCGATTCCTTTGTTTATGTGATTAAGACAAAGACTTCCAGCATGTCCGAACCGGTAAACAATCTCGTTTCTGAACCGATTGATGCAGAGCTTGCACAATCGCTCAGGGATGATGTCGAAGCCAGACTGAATCCGACACCGACTCCTGATGAGGAAGAGGGCGGCGAAATCAACTTTACAGGTGAAGATCTTCCTGAAGGTGAAGAAGGCGAAAGCACAGAAGATGGAGAAGGAGAATAAAGAGGCTGACATGCCTCTTTTTTGAGAACACTATGGAAAAGAATGAAATATTAAAAGGTGTGGCGGAAGGCTATACGGAAGAGGGATTGTCGGTTGTAAAGGTAGATGGTTTTGTCTTCTTTGTGCCGGGATTGATCATTGGCGAAGAAGCGGAAATTGCTGTCACAAAGATGAAAAAAAATTATGGATTTGCCCGTGTCATACAAATCACAAAACCCTCAGAACACAGAATTAAGCCGGCTTGCAGCGTTTACAGATTATGCGGCGGATGCCAGTTGCAGCATATGGATGAAGCATCACAAAGATTCTTTAAGGAAGACAAAGTCAGAAACTGCTTCCGTCAGAATGCCGGCATGGATCCGCAAATCCAAAGCATTCTCCATACTGATGAAAAGATGCACTACAGAAACAAGGTGCAGATTCCGGTGCAGGTCAATGATCATAAAGTTGAAATGGGCTTTTACCAGAGTCATACAAACAAAGTCATTGATTATGAGGAATGCTATGTACAATCGGCACTTTCCAATCAGATCAGTGCCTTCCTGAAGCAGGAGTTCATAAAACACGGAAATGCAAAACACATTCGCCATGTTTTGATCAAGCATGCCCATAAGACAGATGAAGTCATGGTTTGCCTTGTGGTAAGAAAGTATCCTTTCTTCCATGCCGAAGAAATCATGAAGGAACTTCTGGAAGCATTCAAACAGATTCAATCTTATAGTGTCATCATCAACAATAAGGAAAACAACGTGATTCTTGATGGCCCCGAAAAACTCTTATACGGTAAACCATATATCGAGGAGGAGCTGCTCGGTTCAAGATTCCGCATCAGTGCCAAATCCTTCTATCAGATCAATCCCTATGCCACCGAGCTGCTGTATCAGACTGCCATTGACTACGCGCAACTGACCGGAAAAGAAACGGTGATTGATCTCTATTGCGGAACCGGAACCATTGGCATTCTTGCGGCAAAAAAGGCGAAAAAGGTATACGGTATTGAAATTGTGGAGGATGCAATCATCAATGCACGAAAGAATGCTGAAATCAACAATATCACAAACATTGATTTTGTCTGTACCGATGCATCAAAGGGAGCACAATCCATCATTCGCTCCAAAATCAAACCGGATGTCATCATTGTCGACCCGCCGAGAAAAGGATGTTCCAAGGATACGATAGATGCGATGCTGCAGATCAGCCCGGATAGGATTGTGTATGTTTCCTGTGATCCTGCTACCCTGGCAAGGGATGTGAAAATACTATCCGGTAATGGATATGTCTTACAAAAGGTTCAGCCGGTAGATATGTTTCCGCAGACTGTAGCAGTTGAAAACGTCTGTTTATTAAATAGAAAATCTGTCAAATAACAGAAGATGTTTCTTTCTCTCACCGGCATATGCATTTCAAACGATTATGCAGAACATGATAATAAGCTTTATGAAAAAGATGCTGAAGGAGCAAGAGGATTGTTTCATAGAAAGGAATAGCAGGATGAATTTGATGCTGCAGAAATACAAAATACCGATGATCCTGATTCTTTCCATAACAATGATCATACTTTCTGGATGTGGCAGCAAAGAATCCGTTACTGAGGTGCCTTCTGTATCGGAATCTTCTTTGGAAAAAGAAACTATATCGGAAATATCTATGCCTGAAGAGTTTCGTTTTGAATTCAATCCGCATGTGATTTCAAGGGATTATGCTCTTTTGTATGGGGAAAATATATCTGAGGAATTTTATTCTTTCTGCGATGCGATTCTGCATAAAGAAGAAGCATTTGCCTGTATTTCAAGAGAACGTTTATTTCAGATGCTTGAAATATCAAACAGTTGTTTTCCATTGGCACAAGAACTCATTGACAAAGAAAAAACAACTGTTTCAGATGGTGTTTGTCATCTTGTATACCGGTATGAAGCTGCACAAATTGATGAGATAATTTATGCGTTTGAAAAGAAAGTATATGATGTGATCCAAAATGCAATTCCGTATGAAGAACCGGATTGGATCAAGGCAATGGAATTGTTTACAGCTGTTGCAAAAAAAGATACCTATGATAGTTTCGCTGCATTGGAGGATTCTTTGAAACTGAAAACATATCGGGTGATTATGGAAGATACAGGAATCTGTCAGGAAATCACAGGTGAATATATCTATTATCTTTTACAGATCGGTATTGATGCGATACCTGTTTCTGCTTTGAATGAAGATCTAAGTGAAGCACATGAATGGGTCTTGGTGAATCTGGATGGGAAGTATTACCATATGGATCCGACTTATGCGACAAATTATCCGGACAGCCTGTTTTTTTTCGGCATGGATGATATCCAAAGAGAATACTATGGCAGTCTTCCTGCGGAAAACTATGTTTATGCCGAATCGGATTTATACAGGGATATATATACGGTAACAGACAGGCGTTTTGAAAAGTTCTGGCTGGCGGAAAGCTATGAGATTGATCATATCAGCAGAAAAATATCTGTCACAGAGACAAATACTGGTGAAATACACATATATGATTTTGAATGAATTTCTTTCTTAAACAGGATATATACGACGGATATGATATTCTATCGATAAACGGACAAAAAGAGATTTTATGAGGGTGTAAAATCTCTTTTTTATATTAATATGCTAAGATATATATAGGATATTTGAAAGGAGATTTAACCATAATTATGAAAAAAATACCTGTATCCTTTCCGGATGGCTTTATCTGGGGTGCAGCATTGGCTGCCAACCAGATGGAAGGTGCATGGAAAGAAGGAGGAAAGGGATGGTGTTTAGCGGATATCAGCCGTGCCCAGTATGATCTTCCTCCCAATCAGCGTTACAACATTGAGATCGATACAGATTTCATCCAAAAAGCAATGCAGGAAGAGGATACGCTGTATCCGAAAAGAAGAGGAATTGATTTCTATCATACGTATAAAGAAGATCTCAAACTCCTTGCCGGTACAGGCATGAACAGCTTAAGAACTTCTGTTAACTGGGCCAGAATTTTTCCGAATGGAGATGAAGAAGAACCGAATGAAGAAGGCTTGAAATATTATGATGCGCTGATTGATGAGATTATTAAAAACGGTATGGAGCCGATGATAACGATAAGCCATTATGAAATGCCTTTAAACCTGACACTCAAATATACGGGATGGTATTCAAGAGAACTGATCACTTTCTTTACAAGGTATTGTGAAGTTCTGTTTAAAAGATACAAGGGAAAGGTAAAAAAGTGGATCATTGTTAACCAGATCAACCTGATTGTTCATGAATCATTCAATCATCTGGGCATTGCTGCAGATAAGGTTGAGAATCTGCTGGAGGCAAAATACCAGGGTGTGCATAATGAAATGACAGCCTGCGCTTTAGCTACAAAGAAAGCCCATGAAATCGATCCCAATAACGAAATAGGCATGATGTTCTGTTCAAACCTGACATACCCATGTTCTACAAAACCGGAAGACAATTTCTGGAATTTGCGACATAACCAGATGGAATTGCTCTATGGAGATGTCATGGTACGTGGATATTATCCGGGTTATGCACTGCGTTATTTTCATGATAACGGATTGAATATTGAGATTACGGAAGAGGATGAAAAGGCTTTATGTGAAGGTACGGTGGACTTTGTTTCCCTGTCTTATTATTACACACGTTTATCCGGAGAACAGCCTTTCCTGCATTCCAAGCTCGGTCAGATTCCCAATCCCGAATTAAAGGCCAGTGACTGGGGATGGGCAATTGATCCGATCGGTTTGCGTTATGCATTGAACGTTTACTGGGACAGATATCAGAAACCGATCTATATTACCGAAAACGGACTTGGTGCATATGACAAAGTGGAAGAAGACGGCTCGATTCATGATCCGTATCGTATTGAATACATGAAGTCTCACATCGAACAGATGAAGGAAGCAATCATGGATGGCGTGGACTTACGTGGCTATTATCCATGGGGACCGATTGATATCGTTTCCTGTTCGTCCTCGGAAATGGAAAAGAGATATGGATTTATTTATGTCGATTATGATAACTACGGAAACGGTACAGGCAACAGAAGCATTAAGGACAGCTATTACTGGTATCAGAAAGTGACTTCCTCCAATGGAGAAGAGCTGTAAAAATGATACAGGTTGTATTGTTGGGTACAGGTACGCCCAATGCCGAACCATGGGCATGTTTTCCGGCTTATGCATTGATCTGCAACCATAAGACATATCTGGTCGATTGCGGTCCCGGTGTTGTCAGACAATGTACGAAAGGTTTCTATCAAGGAATTGAAGATGTAAAACCACAGAAACTAGGTCATGTTTTCCTGACACATCTTCATTCAGATCATTGCGCCGGTTTGGCAGAAGTGATTCTGATGCCATGGGTATTGGAAAGGGAAATGCCCTTACATGTCTATGGTCCTGCAGGAACTTGCCAAATGTGCCATCATCTTCTGAAGGCTTATAGGATAGATACTTCATTTAGGGATGACGGACCGGAACCCATCAATAAGACTGGTCTTGAAACCATTCCTCATGAAATCAAGGAGGGAACTGTTTATCAGGATGAAAACCTGCGGGTTGAAGCTTTCAGGGTATCCCATGGTAGTTTGGAATCCTATGCCTATGTGTTTTATGCAGAGGATAAAAAGATTGTCTTTTCCGGGGATACATGTCCTGTAGACATTATGCAAAAGATCGCAAAAGATGCAGATCTTCTGATTCATGAATGTGAATATACAGCCGGAATAAAAGAAAGAACCGTGCCATGGCAGAAGTACCATCAGAGTATGCATACCATGTCCATTGATCTAGCCGGCTGCATCAATCAGGCAAAACCGAAACTGACTGTAACAACGCATCGCATTCTGCATTTGAACTATTATGAGATACCTGTCAATATGGAAGAAGTAAGGCGTAGGGAAGATGCTCTGCTAAAAGAAATTACGGATCTAACATCGTACAAAGTCGTTAATGGTCATGATTTGGATGTCTTTACATTGAAATGATGTGAAAAACCACATCATTTTTTCTTTTATCTTTTCATAAACGGCTTATCTGTAATAAAATATTGTTAAAAGAAAATGCTTGGATAAGCATGAGGGGACAATATGAAAATTGTATTACAGAATCTGACCAAAAAATTTCCCAACAGGGATGGAGGGGAAGATGTTGTTGCGGTCAATGACTTCACGTTTGAAATTCCTGACGGAAAACTGATCGGCCTGCTGGGACCTTCCGGATGCGGGAAAAGTACAACACTCAATTTGATCAGCGGACTGGAAACAGCTTCAAGCGGAAAAATCTATTTTGGCGATAATGATGTTACGGATCTGCCACCGGAAAACAGAGGCGTAGGTCTTGTATTTCAAAGCTATGCATTATATCCGCATATGACGGTATTGCAGAACATCATGTTTCCGCTGGAGAACTTCAAAGGCAAAGACAAGCTGAGTAAAGAGGAAATGGTAAAAAGAGCAACGGAAGCTGCAAAGCTCGTGCAGATTGAACCGTTCCTGAACCGTAAGCCGCGTGAAATGTCCGGTGGTCAGCAACAACGTGTTGCGATTGCTAGAGCACTCGTCAAAATGCCGAGAGTATTGCTGTTGGATGAACCGTTATCCAACCTTGATGCAAGACTTCGTCTGCAGACAAGAGAAGAGATCCGCCGTATCCAGAGAGAAACAAATATTACAACCGTTTTCGTTACACACGATCAGGAAGAAGCTATGAGCATTTCCGATATGATCGTTGTCATGAAGCTTGGTATTGTGCAGCAGATCGGCAAGCCGCAGGATGTCTATGATTATCCGGTAAATCTATTTGTTGCGAAGTTCCTCGGTACACCGCCGATCAATGTCTTCGAAGGAAAAGTCAGGAACAATCAGATCTTTATCGGTGATGAAGCAGTTCTGGATATCGAAGGTGTCGAAGACAAGGATGTATTTGTAGGTATTCGTCCGGAAGGTTTTATTCTGGATGAAAACGGGCCGTTCACCTGCAAGCTGAATGCCGTGGAAGTCATGGGCAGAGATACCAGTGTTGTTACAACACATGAAAAAGCATTGGTTGATTCCATCCGTTCCATCATCAGTGCTGAAAACAAAGTAGATACGACAAAAGAAACCGTCCGTTTTACTTTGAAGCCGCATAAAACCTTTATTTTCGATCATGAAACAGAAGAGAGCATCCCTTACAAAGTGAGGAAGTAAAATGGTTAACAATAACAATTATAAAGCTTGGATATATCTGTTGCCGGCAATTATATTCCTCGGCATCTTTATGATCTATCCGCTGTTTGATGTTTTTGTCTATTCCTTTGAAGAGGGGTATAACTCCGCTTCACAGACATACTTCGGTGTCGGCATGTATAACTATTCTTATGTTCTGCATGACCCGTATTTCATACAGGCATTGAAGAACACATTTATCCTGGTTATCATCACCGTGCCGATTTCAACGCTGATCGCCTTGTTTATTGCAGTGGGACTCAATTCCATCACGAAGCTGAAGGAATTGTTTCAGACCATCTATTTCCTGCCGTATGTGACAAACACATTGGCAGTCGGTCTTGTCTTTATGATCCTGTTTAAAAAGACGGCATATTCAGACGGTCTCATCAATATGCTGATACATGTTTTCGGCGGCAAATCCGTTGACTTTATCGACGGACCATATTGGGCTAAGATGTTTGTGCTTTGTTTCTATACAATTTGGGTCGTATTGCCTTTTAAGATTCTGATTCTGACAAGTGCGCTTGCCTCTGTCAATCCGGATTATTACAAGGCTGCAAAAGTAGACGGTACATCGAGATGGCGCATCTTCTACAAGATCACATTGCCGATGATTTCACCGATGCTGTTCTATTTAATCATTACCGGTTTTATCGGTGCATTCAAAGCCTATAGCGATGCTGTCGCATTGTTCGGTACGGATCTGAATGCAGCCGGTATGAATACGATTGTCGGTTACGTATATGACATGTTATACGGTAACGGAGGCGGTTATCCATCTTTTGCCTCTGCAGCCGCTTTGATTCTTTTTGCAATCGTTTTAACGATTACCGTGATTAATCTGCTGATTTCCAACAGGAATTCGGTAAACTAGAGGTGAATTATGTCTACGATGAATGATTATGCTAAAATTGAGCAAAATGCAAAAAGAAATGAAAAAATCCGCAAGACCGTCACCTATGTGCTTCTTGTTTTATGGGCATTAGTCGTATTGTTCCCGTTCTATTGGATGGTATTGACTTCCATCAAGAGCTACAGCTCCTATAACTCTGAATATATTCCGAAGTTCTATGCAACCAATCCGACATTCCAGAACTATATCGATGCCTTTACGACCGTTCCGCTCGCAAAGTTTTTTGCAAATACGCTGATCTTCACATTTGCGACAACCGCATCGATGCTGATCGTCATCGTGTTTGCTGCATTTGCCTTTGCAAGATTGGAGTTCAAAGGAAAGAACATGACCTTCGGATTGTTTTTGTCCCTCATGATGATTCCGAATGAACTGGTTATTATCACCAACTTTGTGACGATCACGAATTGGGGATTACGAAACACATTCCTCGGTCTTATTCTGCCCTCAATCACATCCATCTTCTATATTTATCTGTTGAAAGAGAATTTTGAGCAGATTCCGGATGAATTGTATAAAGCAGCAAAAGTTGATGGAACAAGCGATTTGAAATACCTGTTCAAGGTCATGATTCCGATCTGCAAGCCGACGATTGTCACAATTATGATTCTGAAGGTAATTGAATGCTGGAACAGCTATGTATGGCCGAGATTGATTACCGACAATGAAGCATATTTCCTTGTTTCCAACGGTATCCAGACGATACGTGAAAGCGGATTCGGCCGTGAGAATATTCCGGCAATGATGGCTGCTGTTGTTGTTATCTCCATTCCGTTAATCATTCTATTCCTGATCTTCCATAAGAAGATCATGGAAGGTGTTTCCAGAGGAGGTACAAAAGGATGAGAAAACATTTACTGTTATTGACTTCCCTGTTGCTTGCATTATCCCTTCTGAGCGGATGTCATGGCTCTAAGGGAAGCCAGGAGTTCTCTGTTCCGGAAAATTTCGATACATCCAAGGATTATGAGATTACCTTCTGGGCTAAAAACGATACAAATAAAACACAGACGGATATCTATGAGAAAGCCATAAAAGATTTTGAAACCATCTATCCCAATATTCATGTGAATATGCGTCTATATACGGATTATGGCAGAATCTACAATGACGTTATCACCAATATTGCTACAAAAACTACACCGAATGTATGTATTACTTATCCGGATCATATCGCAACCTATCTGACCGGTAATAATGTCGTGGTACCGCTAGATGATCTGTTTGCAGATGCAAAATACGGACTGGGTGGAACAGATGTCGCATTTGATTCTGTTGCACAGAATGAGATTGCTGCGGAATTCCTTGATGAATGTACATTTGACGGACACTACTATGCGATACCCTACATGCGTTCTACCGAAGCGGTTTATATCAACAAGACATATGTTGAAAAGCTCGGTTATGAAGTTCCGGACATTCTGACATGGGATTTCATGTTTGAAGTAGCTGAAGCTGCAATGCAGAAAGAAGGGGAAAACTTTGTCGTTAACGGACAGAAGGTCATGATTCCGATCATTTACAAGTCTACCGACAACATGATGATCCAGATGCTGAAGCAGAAAGATGCAGGCTATTCCACTGATGATGGAGAGATTCTTCTGTTCAACGATACGACAAAAGAACTGTTGTACATGATTGCAGAACATGCGAAAACAGGTGCATTCTCCACCTTCAAAATTTCCAGTTATCCGGCGAATTTCCTTGATGCCGGTCAGTGTATTTTTGCTATAGATTCTACCGCCGGTGCAACATGGATGGGCACTTATGCGCCATTATCCGATATCAGTGCGGATAAGTTCGTTGAATTTGAAACTGAGGTAAGACCGGTTCCGCAGTTTGACGTCAATAATCCGAAGATGATCTCCCAAGGTCCTTCCATCTGTATCTTCAATAAGACGGATACACAGGAAGTATTGGCATCCTGGCTGTTTGCACAGTATCTGCTCACAAATGATGTACAGATTGCCTATGCTGAGACGGAA
>CACXCB010000344.1 GCA_902766005.1 uncultured Erysipelotrichaceae bacterium
CTCAGAATAAACATGTACGCTCGGGTGAATAATCGACGCGAACTGTGCGCCTTTTGCCATCATTGCAGGGCCAATCAGCTTTTTAACCGCCGGGCTTGCTATGCCCATTGCATACTTCACGTTTTCTTTCGGCTCATGACCTTTAATTGTACCAATCACCTGGTACTTGCATGGAAATCCATCAAGCGCATTTGGGTTATCATCCAGGAAACCAAGGATGTTCCATGTTGGCTCTACTATATTAATATCTTCAATCCAGTTGGCAACCTCACGGCCGCATCCAGCTGCACCAATAATAATAATGTCCGTCATGCTCTCTCCTTACAAGGCATATTCTGCATCCATCTCTTTGTAACGAATTTTTCCGCTTTCATTCCTCATAATCTCCGGGACTATAAATACTTTAAAGAGTGACTTGTAGAGATTTGTTTTGTTAGCAATAAACTCCACAATATCATTTTTCCTGCTCTCGTCAGTGATATATATGTTCATCCTCTGGTCTGTTCCGGAACAGGCGCACTCAATGCCAAACTCCTGCTGTATGAGTCGTTCACTCTGATCAAGACTTACTCTATAGCTAAGAAGCTTAAGGAAACGGGATAAACGCCCAGTCACATAATAGCAGCCGTCTTCATCACGCCTTGCAAGGTCTCCAGTATGGTATTCTCCCTTAAAATCATCATCTCTGAGAAGATCTGCCTTGCAGACAGCATAGCCCATGGTGACATTTGGTCCTCTGTAGCACATTTCTCCCTCTGCCACTGGATCAGTCTGGATATTTCCATTCTCATCGACCAGAAACAACTCCCCTTCAGGGATTGCTCTTCCTATACTGCCTGTCTTAGTAAGAGCAAGCTCCGCAGGTAGGCAAGCCATTCTGGCAGATGTTTCCGTTGTTCCAAATGAGGCAATAAACCGCTTTCCTGTTTTTTGCGCATACTCCGCAAGCTGGATAAATCTTGCGTCCGTCAGCTTTCCGCCACCCTGGGACAATGTATGGAGATCCGGCAAATCCATTCTGTCAAAATGCAAACGATAGAAGATATCATAGCTGAACGGCACTCCTGTAAAGTTTGTTCCGCGTTCTTTTTTTATATAATCCCAGAACTCGCCGCTCATTAGATTGTATGTGGTAAGCAGAATAGTAGCGCCGACATACAGATGAGTGTTGATTACATTCAGACCCATGGTGTACTGCATACCAAGGTCGCAGATCGGCCGCTCATCTTTTGTCCATCCAAAAGCAATAGCAACATTTTTCGCGTTTGCTTCAAGGTTGCCCTTTTTATATCTGACAAGCTTCGGACTGCCCGTGGAGCCGGATGTTGTCATACATAGCTGAAGTTTATCATTCAACGGATATATTTCATTGCTTGTCTTCAGCAATACATATCCGCAGTATTCATAGATTATCTCATACTCAAAGCGTTCTGACTCCTCATAAGGGCACCACACATAAGCAGGGGTATAAATATCGAGAAGAGTATCAAGAAGCTCCTGATCAATTTTCGCATTTAGCATTACCGGAACTATATCATGTTCAATAAATCCCAGATAACCCGCCATGGAACCCACAGTGTTTTTGCAAAGCATAAATACCAATGATCGCGGCTTTGCCTGTAAACCAACGGCATCCATCTGCATTGCCAGTTCACCGTATGTTATTCGGTCGCTCTCATTGTCAATTAAAGCCAGTTTTTTTTGATCCTGCTTGTCAATGTTTAAAAACATTAACTCAATTCCTCCTAATCTTTGACTTACATGATGGTACAACCATCAACCGAGAGAATCTGCCCTGATATATATCCTGCGTAATCTGAAGCAAGCAAAAGACAACCACCTGCAATATCTCTTGGCTGTGCAATCCTTCCCATGCAGATATTGTTTATCCTTCCCTGCAGTTTTTCTATATCTGCCTGTTCCATCATCTCTGTTTGAGTGAGGCCGGGTGCAATCGAATTTACCCTGATTTTTTTCGGCGCCAGCTCCTTAGCTGCTGATTTCGTCAAAGCGATTACCGCTCCTTTTGTCGCCGAGTAGACCAGCTGACCCGGATTCCCTCTGAGGCCTACCATTGAAGATATGTTGATTATACTTCCTCCATTTTCATTCTTCGCCATTATTCTGCTAACTGCCTGAATCATTTCTATAGTCCCATATACGTTTACTTTGAACATTTTTTCCATGTTCTCTCGTGATATCATGCCGATCAGTTCATTAAACTCCACACCGGCATTATTAACGAGTACATCAATGCATTCAAACTGTTTCTTTATAGCCATTACATTCTGGCGAACTGCTGCAGAATCTGTAATATCGAAATAGTACGGATGAAGATGAGCACAGTACTCACTCTCTTTAATCCACGCATCTGCCTGCCCTGATCTGATATCATTTACCACAACTTCCGCTCCCTCAGAAGCAAAAAGCAAGGCGATCTCTTTGCCGATACCCCTGGCGGAGCCTGTCACTATGCACACTTTTTCTTTTAGAATTCCGGCCATCTTTTTCCCTAATCCTTCTTTTATCAAAAGCTTCCTAAAGCCATATA
>CACXCB010000345.1 GCA_902766005.1 uncultured Erysipelotrichaceae bacterium
CTATAGAGGATGGGGTATTCTTGCTTAATGTTTGATGAAGTTCTTTTCTGTCAGTTTTTGTCCTCCAGAATTAACCCGGACAAAGATATCCGATACATCCTCTTCATCGGCGAGCGCACTAATACGCAGAGTGGGAAGAGAATAAATGCTAAGATTCAGAAGGTCATTAATGCTATCCTCTACAGCAATTTCTTCGTCTTCTGTCAAAAGAGGTTCTTTATTTTTTTCTCTTGCAGCATTGACATTTTTGATATACTGTCTTCGGAATTTAGTGACAGCATGTTCTTTATCTGCATCAAAAACTTCATTGATAGAACTGATATATTCCGGGCTTCGTTCATATGCTTGAGTCCATACTTTGAAATCCCTTGTTAAAGGATTAAAAGAAATCTTTATATATCGTTCTTTATAATTTTTATCTTTTATTTTTATCCCTTCCATGGAAGCCAGCAAAGCAGTCAATCGTTGCTGTCCATCAATAACAAGATCATCCGGATTTTGATACATTTTTTCATTATCACCAATCCGGTTCGTACGCTCATAATTTGCTGGGGATTCCCAAAGCATAATATAACCAATAGGAAAACCTTTCAGCATGGAATCAAGCAATTCTCTGACCTTATTATCCTTCCAAACAAAGGGTCGCTGTAAATCTGGAAGTCCAATCCTTCCATTTTTTACATCTCTGATTAAATCTCCCACTTTACTGGGAATATTGGTAAATAATTCTTTTCCCATTACTCATCCCCCTTTCCAACTTTCACCTGTCCGTTCATCAGCATCGGAAGAAGAAAATCACGAAGAGAAGAGAGTTGTTGGTTTTCTTTTTCTAATAATTCAATTTGTTCTCCAAGGCATTTTGTTTCATAAGCATATCTTTGCTCTACCTTTTTGTCTGGAAGAAGAATTTTCATATTTGACAATTCATCTTTAGAAACTTCTGCAAATGTAGATCCCACACCAAAGCTCTTTATATATGGCATCATTGATAGGAGTGTTTGATAAACATATTCTGTGCTATATCCATGCGGAACTATTGATTTGAATCCTTGATTCGTGCATAAAGCATCAGAAGCGATAGCAAGATATCCAATAGGGGCACGAGATGACATTAATACTGTTCCTTTTGGCATGATTGTAGTAGAGCATGATGCAACAGCTTCTTGAGTAATATCACGTTCACCATGAGAGATATATTTATTTTTTGAGTTAGATAAATCGTTTGGGGTAATCCAACCTATACCATCTTCAACATAATATTTTTCTTTTTTTGTAGAAGGTGTAGCTCCACCTATTACATCTCCAAAGTCAGAAATACACCCTACTTCCCACTCCTCTGGAATCTCTTTCTTCAATTCTTCATTCCAAACCATCTTTCCTCCTGATGATTTGTAGGGATTTCCGTTCTCATCCGGGAAGTCGAACTGAACGAACCAATAGTCGTAGAGGAGTTTGCTCATGGATTCAAGTGTGGAACAGATGGAGATATTGTTGGAAATTTTGGAATCTATAAGGAATAGCTTATTCCCAATCTCCTTTTGCACAGAATATTCAGGAAAATCTATTTCAAGATTCAAAAAATCATTTACATTTAGGCTTGGTTGTACAGAACTTCTGTTTAATTGAAGACATTTATTTTTAAAATATTCTGTTTTTGTGTAATAGAAAAAGTATTTATTGTTGTATTCGTTTTTTAATCTTAAAGCAACAACATTTTGTGCAATTGCAAACTCATCTAAAGCATAAGCACAATGCCCTATGTTTCCAACGAGTGTTACAATAATATCTCCTTCATAACAAACTCCACTACGGAATGACGAGTATACTTCATCATTAACGAATTTTACGGCTTCTTTTGAAGAAACAAAGTCTGCCTGAGAGAAACATTGTGCTTCTAATAGAGGTTTTCCAGCAGGTATAAGTGGTGGTGTTTTTCCTCTATTATCAACCATATGAAAGCATATATCTGAAATTTTAGCCATCATATTTCAGCCCTCCCAACTGCTCCATAATACTCTTCTCCAGTTCATGCCCTTTCTGGAATTTCTCAGCAAGAGATGTTTTGTATTCGTTCATTTTTGCTTCAAATTCTTCTGCTGTGATGTCCACATACTCGATCTTCACTTCAAAGTACTGACCGGCAGAGAAGCTGTATCCTTTTTCTTTGATTTCCTCAAAGGATACTTGAACAGAGAAGTCATCCACTTCTTCC
>CACXCB010000346.1 GCA_902766005.1 uncultured Erysipelotrichaceae bacterium
ATGATGAAGGATTTCTGTGAAAGGGCAACAATCAAAGGAAAGGATATCTTGTGGTATCTTAGTGATGAAACTGAAGAGGAACGTGCTGCCCTCATTCATGCGCTATGCAGTTATAACTATACTCCAGCAGAATTGGAACAGGTGTTGTCTGTGGTTTCGCCCCAGTTGGCGGATTACATGCAGCAGTTTATCTTCGATGAATTCAACACGAAAGTTATGGAATCTGATGCGTATGTCCGTAAGTTACTCACTGATTATTTTCAGCGCTATAAGCTTCAGAAGCTGACAAATCATCAGGATCAAGATTTTGTCAGCCTTGTTGAAGACGAAGCAAAAACGCGCAGCTTTATGAAGTTGCAGGCACGGAGCGCTATCGTCAAAAAGCTGAATAAAAAAGAAGTCAGCCCGTATTTCTTTGATGCGCTTGGAGTTGAGTTCCTCGCATTTATACAAGCCCGGGCAGAAGCATATGGAATGCAGTTTGAATGCTTTATTGGTCATTGTAATCTGCCTTCTATTACTAGCAAGAATAAAGAATTCTATGATGCCTTTCCAGAAGGTACAGTCCTAAAAGAGGATGGACTGGATGAGATTAAACACCATGGATCGAAGTATGATTTCCAGTTTACAACTGAACCTTTGCACATCTTTGACGAACTCGCCATTCTTGACAACGATCTGAAAAAAATGAGTTCGATGCTTGCTATGGGGCATTGCAAGAAAATATTAATTCTCTCAGATCACGGAGCAAGCCGGTTGGCGGTAACATATCGGAGCGAGAATGATAAACTTGAGCTTACAGAACCTGGGAAACATAGCGGACGTTGTTGTCCGGCTGACTCAGATCCTGATATTGATTTTGTGACTTATGAAGATGGCTTTGCTGTTCTTGCCAATTATGAGAGATTCAAAGGGAGTCGAAAAGCCGATGTGGAAACGCATGGCGGAGCATCTCTCGAAGAGGTGGTTGTTCCGGTGATTATTCTGACATTGAAACCAAAGGAGCAGCAGGTCTTCTTTGTTGAGACAGTTGTTTCCTGCAGCCCTAAAAATGGCTCAAGCATTCGAATGTTTACAAACCCGCCTCTAAAAAAGCCGCGTATGGTTGTGGGTAATCAGAGTTATGACGGTAAGTTTGACGGAGACAAGCACAATGTTATCTTTGAAATGCCTGACATCAAAAGGAAGGGACAGCACGAGGCTGAGATTTATGATGGCGGTATCAAGGTAACAATTCTGACATTTGAGACGAAGCGTCAGACCGGAACCAATCAATTGCTTTAATAATGAGGTGATCACATGCCGTACGAATCTTCTCCAGCTTCTTTACTTGAAAGGTTGATGGATGCCTTTGACGAAATGATATTGTATAAGGATCTGTCCAAAGGCAGTATCATTTCTTCATTAAAGCTGCCGTCTTTTATGCGTGATTGGGTTATGAAACAATTCCAGGATGATGAGGGAAATCTCGAAATAGATGAAGTCAAAGACTTTATACGCACTTACATTCCCAAGAAAAGCGATTGGAAAGCTATTCAGAATAAGATTGTCACACAAAATGAACGAGTCAAATTCCTTAGCAGGGTGTCAATAAACATCGATATCAAGACACAAGAAGTATCTTTTGCACTTCCTGATTTTGGCCTTGGATTTAGAGATACCTTCATTTCTCCGGAAGTATGGGAAAGCTGTTCAGATGCATTACTCCGTTCTGAAGAAACTTGGGGGATTATCGAACTTGGCTATCTTTTTCCATCCGATGATAAAAAAGATGGTAAAATCCAGATGTTGGATTTCCAGGATTTCTGTCCATATACTATTGACTTGGATGAGTTTAAAGATGCGAGATCTATGTTCTCGCTTAAGGAATGGATAGACATAGTTCTTGCAGCCGTGGATTATAACCCTAAGGGTTATGAAGGCCCGACCCAAAAACTTGCAGTGCTGCAACGCTTGTTGCCGTTTGTTGAAAAGAATCTGAATCTTGTTGAACTTGCACCTCCTGGCACTGGCAAATCCTATTTGTTTGGTCAGGTTAGTCGTTATGGCTGGTTGGTATCTGGGAAAGCCACGCGCGCTCAGTTGATCTATCATCGTAGCAGTAAAAGGGATGGTGTTGTTGCATATAAAGATTTTGTTGCATTAGACGAGATCCGCGAAGCTGTATACATGCAAGACACTGAGATGCATTCTGCCCTCCAGCAAATTATGGAAAACCGTAAGTATAAATCGGATGACGGACATGAGGTCAATGTTGATGCGGGCATCGTCTTTCTTGGCAATATTAACGGTGCAAACATGAATGAATACAGATTCATGTTTGCAGAATTGCCAGAGCCTTTTCATAAAAGTCCATTTCTTGATCGCATCCATGGCTTTATCAAGGGTTGGGAACTTCCGAGGATGAACGATGACATGAAAGCAAAAGGCTGGGCACTTAATTCTGAGTATTATTCAACAATCATGCATGAGTTGCGTGATGATCCGGTCTACCGTGCTGTCGTTGAAGATCTACTTGTGGTTCCTGAAAAAGCAGATACACGTGATACTGAAGCTATACGTAGGATATGCACCGCATATATGAAGCTGCTTTTTCCACACATTACCGATGCAAACCAAATGTCTCCGTTTGAGTTTGATTGTTACTGTTTGCAGCCGGCGAAGAACATGAGAAGCATCATAAGGGTGCAAATGGGACTTGTGGATTCAAAGGAAGCTGGAAAAACAGTGCCTGATATCAAAACAAGAGGGCTTTAAACATGAAAGCTAAGAAAATTTTTGAGTGTACCTCATGCAGAAAGACGCCTCTGACAAAGGACGAGATTGGTTCCAGTAAAAAACTTCTTGGAATTGATACAACGGAACTGTATTGCATAGATTGCTTAGCTGCATATCTCGAAGTAACTCCTGATGATATTCGGGAAAAAATTCAAATGTTCAAAGAAGATGGCTGTGAACTTTTCAAATAGCCATCTTCAACCGGGAGAATATCATGCAAACACTCATTTATGCTGATCATGCTGCTACCACGACCTTAAGCCCTTCTGCTTATGCTGCGATGCAACCGTGGCTTCAGACAGAATACGGGAATCCATCTGCACTCTACAGCCTTGCCTATGAACCACGCAAGGCTATTGCTTCTGCGCGCGAGATTATAGCTAAATGCATAGGGGCAAAGCCAGATGAAATATATTTTACTTCCGGTGGCACGGAAGCTGATAACTGGGCTCTGACTGGAACAGTTTTTCGCCAACCTGGTCAGCAAAAGGGAATTATTACCAGCGATATCGAACACCACGCTGTGCTCCATACATGCGATTTTTTGAGGCGTATGGGGTGTGACATAGTTCTCTTACCTGTAGATCGAGAAGGAGTGGTAATACCAGAGAACTTGGCCGGACACTTAAAGGATTCAACACAATCAGTTTCCATTATGATGGCGAATAACGAAATCGGCACTATACAGCCTATCAAAGAGCTTGCTAAAGCAGCGCATCAGAAAGGATGTCTCTTCCATACGGATGCCGTTCAGGCGGTCGGTCATATTCCGATTGACGTTCATCAGCTTGGCGTTGATATGCTTTCAGCGTCAGCACATAAATTTAATGGGCCTAAGGGCATAGGTTTTTTGTACATTCGGGATGGTATATCTGTTGAATCGTTTATGCATGGTGGCGCACAGGAAAATGGTAAACGTGCTGGAACTGAAAACGTCGCTAATATTATTGGAATGGCAGTAGCCTTAAAAGAGCACCAGGATCATTTAGCTGAAGAAGGAGCATATGTCAAAGGATTAGCTGAAACACTGTTAGCTGATCTCAGACAAACTGATCTGGATTTTCTACTCAATGGAAGCGAAAACCGTATTCCTGGGAGTCTGAGTTTATCTTTCCGTGGTATCGAAGGTGAAGTGTTGATGCATCGCTTGGACTTCAAGGGTACAGCTGTTTCTACTGGGTCTGCCTGTGATTCAAAGAGAACCGTTCTTTCTCATGTAATCCGGGCGATATCTGTGCCCGATGAGTATGCGTATGGAACAATTCGAATTACGCTTGGGATGGATAATACTATGGAACAGATGTATACCATCGTAGAGCAAATCTACGACATTATATCTAAAATGCAAAAAAGAATG
>CACXCB010000347.1 GCA_902766005.1 uncultured Erysipelotrichaceae bacterium
AAGCCACATATAAGTTTGAGATAAAAGACATTGACTGTGCAGACTGTGCGGCCAAATTAGAATCAAAGATCAAAGAGATCGAAGGGCTAGAGAATGTCACGCTTTCCTTTATGACGGAGACGCTGACCTATGACTGTGACCATGACCTTGGCAAGCAGATCGAGGAGCAGATGCGAGCGATCGTTGCAAAGGAAGAACCAGATGCAAAGGTGACTTCAAAGGGTCATAAACATCATCACGAGCATCACCATGAAGAGGCAGATCACCGTCATGAGCATTATGAAGGATTGCATACCTATAAGTATCAAATAAAGGATATCGATTGTGCAGACTGCGCTGCAAAACTTGAAGGAAAACTGGCGGAGATAGAAGGTATTCACGATGTGAATATTAACTTCATGAAAGAAACTCTATCCTTTGCATGCAAAGAAGATAGTCATGACTATATCTATCATCTTGTTGTAGAAAAAACTGCACAAGAAGAACCTGATGCAAAAATTTCTGCTTTGAAAGATGCATTAAAAATGTACCGTTTTAAAGTAGAAGGACTGGATTATGCAAATTGCGCAGCGCACCTGGAACATGAAATATCAGAAATTGAAGGTATTGAAAATGTTTCACTTGATTTTATGACAAGTAATCTTGTTTATGAATGTGTACCTAATCAAAGTGCAATAATCGAAAGAACCGTTCGTGAAGTGATTCAAAGAGAAGAGCCGGAAGCTGTATTCAGTGCGATTTCGCAGACAAAAGCCAAAGAGGCAAAAGAAGAAAAAGAAGATCATTCTATGTTGTACAGGCTGATTGCCGGAGCTGTATTATTTGTGATCGGTTTGTTCATGAAGGATATGATGCAGATTTTCATCATGCTTTGTGCTTATCTTGTATTAGGGTGGGATGTATTATACAAAGCAGTTAAAGGTATCGGAAGAGGACAGGTTTTCGATGAACATTTCCTGATGGCTGTAGCGACAATAGCAGCAATCTATTTGAAGGACTTCAAAGAGGCTGCCGGAGTTATGTTATTCTACCAGATCGGTGAATATTTCCAGGACATGGCGGTGAAACGTTCACGTAAGAGCATTGGTGAATTAATGGATATCCGTCCGGAATATGCAGTTGTTCAACGGAATGGTGAGTGGATACAGACGGATCCGGAGGAAGTATATGCCGGTGATCTGATCATGGTGAAACCGGGTGAGAGAATTCCTCTTGACGGAGTCATTACACATGGTTCCTCGAGCTTGAATACAGCCTCTCTTACCGGTGAGGCAAAACCGCGAGATGTCGATCCGGGAGATGAAGTGATCAGTGGCTCGGTCAATGAAACAGGTGTTCTGGAGATTAAAGTCACAAAAGAATACGGTGAAAGCACTGTAGCAAGAATTCTGGATCTTGTTGAAAACCAAGAGACAAGAAAAGCAAGCCAGGAGAACTTCATCACAAAATTTTCCAGAGTATATACGCCGGCGGTTGTATTCAGTGCAATTGTGGTAGCGGTTATCGTATCTTTGATGGGATACGGTGTAAGAGAAGGTATTGAAAGAGCATGCACATTTCTTGTTATTTCATGTCCATGTGCATTGGTTATTTCTATTCCGCTTTCTTTCTTCGCCGGAATCGGCGGATTAAGCAGCAGAGGTATCCTTGTAAAAGGTGCAAATCTGATAGAAACCCTTGCCAATGTGGAACAGATTGTCATGGATAAAACAGGGACATTAACTTCAGGAACATTTGCGGTTGAAGAAATGCATGGCGATGACCAAAATCAGCTTTTGGAAGATGCTGCCTATGCAGAGTATTATTCCAATCATCCGATTGCGCAGGGCATTAAAGAAGCTTATGGAAAAGAAATCATCAGAGAAGAAATCCTGAATGTCAAAGAAATTGCCGGAAGAGGTTTATCTATTGAAAGAAACGGACATCAGATCCTTGCGGGCAATGCAAAACTGATGTTGGATAACGGTATTGCCTTTACGGAATATGCCGATGCGGGAACTTGTGTTTATGTGGCAAGAGACAATGTATATGAAGGTTGTTTGATTTTGCGGGATCAGCTGAAATCAGACGCCAAAGAGGCAATACGTACCTTGCAGGATGCAGGCAAGAAATGCATCATTGTTTCCGGCGACAACCAGAAGATTACAGATGAAATCGCAAAACAGCTTCATGCAGATCAGTTTTTTGGAAACTGCATGCCGGAAGATAAAGTGGAACATGTTAAAGCGTTGAAAGAGAAAGGATTAACGGCTTTTGTCGGCGATGGTGTCAATGATGCTCCCGTATTAACAAGTGCGGATATCGGATTTGCGATGGGAGCATTGGGAAGTGATGCGGCTATAGAGGCTGCTGATGTCGTCATCATGGATGATCAGCCATCCAAGATATCTCTTGCCATCACAAGTGCAAAAAGAATCCTGCGAATCGCCAACGAAAACATCTATGGTGCAATCATCATCAAAATCGGAACACTGATTCTCGGCGCTTTCGGTATTGCGAATATGTGGATGGCAATCTTTGCCGATACCGGCGTGGCTATGCTGTGTGTACTGAATTCTATGCGTTTGCTGCATATTGCCAGAAAGGATTAAGCTGCGAAAGCAGCTTTTTTCAATGATATTCAGAAAAAGTTTCATATTTATATCTTTTATGCCGAATAAACGATGGAAATCTAACGGATAGAACAGGAAAACAATTTGACCTTTTTTGATTTACCACGTACAATTTATGTGAATAATGGAGTTTTATTATGGAAATTAAAGATAGTGGATTGTATATCATTTTGTGTGCGGTTGCAGTAGGCTTAGGTGTAATTGCAGGAAATCTGAAGAAACCGGAAGTTAATGCTACTCAGACTTCATCAACAACACCTGCTACTGAGACAAACCAGAACACAACAGATGAAACAACAGAAACAGGCATCAAAAATGCCAAGATTGCTGAATCAGGCACAGGCATCAAAGTTGTTAAAGCAGAGGACTATGCCCAAGTGTATCCTTTACAGTATGAATCTTACATGAGAAACAATGAAAACAATGAAGTGGTTGAATATACAGAGGAAAATCCATATATCAAGACACTTTATGAAGGCTATGGCTTTGCCATTTCTTATGGCAGTGCAAGAGGTCATACTTATGTCATCGAAGATATTACTGCTACAGGAAGACCGCATAAACTGGCAAACTGCTATACATGTAAGACTTCTGATTTTACAGCTGCAGTCTTAAATGAAGGTGACAGTGCTTATGCTATGGCATTTGAAGATTTCACAAACCAGATTACGGATCCGTTCGGATGTTTCCATTGCCATGGAAATGATCCGGAAGGAGGCGTAATTACAGTTACACATGGATATCTTGTCAATGCAGTTGCAGATGACTTTGATTCGATTGATGCTGCAAATCTTTCTTGCGGACAGTGCCATACAGAGTACTACTTCGATCCTGCCACCAAGGCAACAACACTTGGCTACCATGGATTGGATACAATGAATCCGGATGACATGCTCGCTTATGAAAACAGCATCGTTGACGGTGAAGGCAATATGTTTGCAGACTGGGTAGATGAAAACACCGGTGTCAGAAAGCTGAAGGTTCAGCATCCTGAGTTCGAAACCGTACTCGGTGAAGGAAGCCCGCATGGAAATACTGATTCCATGGTTACATTCACATGTGCTGATTGCCATATGCCGAAAGAAACTGCAGAAGATGGCACAACATATACAAGCCATTACTGGATCAGCCCTTTGGATAACCAAGAGCTTCTCGACAATACATGTGCAGCATGTCATAAAGACCTTGCTGCCGAAGTCAAGAAGATTCAGGATGAGACAACTGCCAAGGAAGACGAGCTGGGCAATAAACTTGCACAGCTGGATGCAGATCTTGCAAAAGCAATTGAAGAGGGAACAATCGAAGGTGAGGACCTCGAAAACTGCCGCCTTGCATGCAGAAATGCACAGTGGTTCTGGGACTTTGTCTATGTTGAAAACAGTGAAGGCGTCCACAACATGAAGCTGACACAGCACTGCTTTGAAAAGACAGAAGAGTGGATGGAAGAAGCTTATAGCTATCTGAAATAATCATTGAGGCAACCATATTGGTTGCTTTTTTTTATGCAGGAATGGTACACTGTTGCACATGAATAAACGTTTCAGAGAAGGATTTTTGTCGGAGTTATTTGTACTGGTTCTGCCGATTGTCATGCAGAACCTGATCACTTCTGCGGTAAGCATGGCAGATATCGTGATGCTTGGACAGGTAAATCAGACGGCTTTATCTGCATCATCTTTGGCAGGACAGGTGCAGTTTCTTCTCAATATTGTTTATTTCGGTCTTGCTTCAGCATTAACGATTCTTGCTTCACAATATTGGGGAAAGAAGGATACAAATATTATCGCAAAGATATTCGGTATCGGTTTGATTATTTCTTTGTTTTTTTCCTGTTTTGCAACAGTACTTGCGTTGTTCTTTCCTGCTTTTCTTATACGGATATGGACCAATGTGCCTGATTTGATTGAAACAGGAGCATTGTACCTTCGTTATGTTGCATTGTCTTATTTCTTTGCGGGTTTTTCTCAGCCATATCTTGCAATTATGAAAAGCTGTGAAAGGGTAAAAAAGGCAACAGCTATATCCATTACGACTTTTCTTGCAAATGTGGTATTGAATGCAATATTGATTTTCGGATTACTCGGTTTTCCTGCTATGGGTGTAACCGGTGCAGCTTTGGCTACTACAATCTCCCGCGCTTTGGAACTGGCTCTTTGCGGATTGGATTTTTGGAAACAGAATCTTCTGTCAAAAAAGATTCATGTTATTTTTTCAATCCCAAAAGAACTGGTACAGGATTTTATCCGTTATTCTTTACCTGCTTTTATCAATGATGCCATATGGGCTTTAGCTTACAATATGAATTCTGTCATTATGGGACATCTTGGATCCGATATTGTAGCAGCTAATTCCGTTGTATCTGTAGCACGAGATCTGGTAACTACTGTCGGTTTTGGAATATCTTCTGCAGCGGCAATTATGCTTGGTAAAGAAGTAGGGGCAAAACAATTGGATATGGCAAAGAAAGATGCATCTTCTATTTTGTTTTTATCATTTGCGGTATCTGTCATACAGGGAGTCATCCTGTTGATGATTAGTCCGTTTATTCCCGGTTTTGTAAAGATTACACCTGTAGCGACACAATATTTAAAAGGCATGTTATTGATCAATGTGCTGTATCAATTGGGACAGGTTGTTAATACGGTATTAATCGCATCTTTATTCCGCTGCGGAGGCGATTCAAAATACGGTCTTCGTCTGGATTTTTTAAGCATGTGGGGATTTGCCGTCCCGCTTGGATTAATCAGTGCGTTTGTTTTGAAACTGCCGCCGATGGCAGTGTATTTATGCATGTGCACGGATGAGTTTGTGAAGATGCCTTTTGCCCTGTACCATTATTTCAAGAGCGACTGGCTCCATAATCTGACAAGAGATTTTTAAGAGGGATGTATTATTGATTGCGTCAGTTCACGGGTAAGATGAAAAAGGGATAGATGTTATCAATGAAACAGATGCTTTATGCATCTGTTTTTTTATGCAAAATATTTGCAAAGTTTTTTTCTCATATTATACTTATTAGGCGATATGAAAAAGAAAAGATTTGAGAAAAGAACAGACCTTGTTTTTCATTTCCTGAGGGGGTCAATTCCATATTTCCTGATTGCGGTGTTTTTTGCGTGCATGGTTTCTCTTCTGGATTTGATTAATCCAAAGCTGATTGGTTATACGGTCGATACTGTATTAGGTGATAAACCATCGGATATGCCGCCTTTTTTTGATGCATGGGTGGAACATCTCGGAGGTGTTTCCTTTTTGAGAACACACCTTGTTTATATTGCATTAACAGTTGTGCTTGTTGCATGCGGTGCAGCATTTTGCCGTTATATGTTCCGCTTGAACAACTCCAAGGGAGCGGAAAAACTGGTCAAGACAATGCGCGATGATTTGTTCAGTCACATTCTGCGACTGCCTTTTAAATGGCACAGTGAAAACCATACCGGAGATATCATTCAAAGATGCACTTCTGATGTTGAACAGATTAAGATGTTTTTGTCAGAACAGCTGACCTCGTTAATTCGTGTTCTTGTATTAATCATCATGGCGATGTATTTCATGTTTTCCATTGAAAAAAACCTGGCTCTGGCTGCAGCTGCATATATTCCGATCATTGTCGGATACAGCTTCTTCTTTCATCGCAAGATCGGCAGTGCTTTTCAGAAGGTGGATGAGGAAGAAGGAAAACTGTCTTCCATTGCCCAGGAGAATCTGACGGGTGTTCGTGTGGTAAGAGCTTTTGGCAGAGAAAAATATGAAAGAGAAAGATTTGAGAAGCAGAATACGAATTATACCGGCATGTGGGTGTATTTGCTGAAGGTGCTTGCTGCCTTCTGGGCATCCGGTGATTTATTTTCCAATCTGCAGATCTTAACCATACTTTCCTATGGGGCCTATTTATGCGTACATGGACAACTGACAGCGGGAAATTATATCGAATTTATCAGCTATAATGCGATGCTGACATGGCCGATCCGCATGTTAGGAAGGGTAATATCCAATCTTTCCAAAGCCGGCATATCGATTGACCGTATCATGTATATCATGAATGCCGAAGAAGAAAGAGATATTGACGGAGCTTTAGAACCTTCCTTGGAAAAAGATATTGCCTTTGACCATGTTTCTTACCAATATGAAAACGGTAATACGGATGTTCTTCATGATATATCTTTTACAATTCCGGCCGGAACAACATTCGGTATTCTTGGTGCAACCGGATCCGGGAAATCGACATTGGCATATCTTCTGGATCGTTTGTATACTCTTCCGGAAAACAACGGGAAAATAACGATCGGAGGAGTGGATATTGCCAATATGAAAGCATCTTATCTTCGTTCCAATATCGGCATGGTATTACAAGAGCCGTATTTATTCTCCAGAACCTTGAAGGAAAATATTCGTATAGCCAATCAGCAGGCAAGCATGAAAGATGTAAGAACCGCTTCCCGCATTGCTGCTTTAGAAGAAGCGGTAAATCATTTTACGGAAGGATATGAAACTTTCGTAGGTGAAAGAGGTGTGACGCTCTCGGGTGGACAGAAACAAAGAACTGCCATAGCACAAATGCTGATACGTAAACCGCCGATCATGATTTTTGATGATTCTCTTTCTGCAGTAGATGCAGAGACGGATGCAAAAATACGCAAAGCATTACAAGAGAATATCGGATCATCCACAGTGATTTTAATTGCACATCGCATTACGACTCTGATGAATGCAGATAATATTATTGTCATGGATAAAGGCAGAATTGTCGAAAGCGGAACACATGCTTCGCTGCTGGAAAAGAATGGCATATATCGTAAGATCTATGATTTACAGTCTCAACAGACAGGGGAGAAAGCATGAAGAACGAAAAAACAAAGACACTTCCCTTCTTTGGGATACCCAAGATCATACCGTTTGTAAAACCGTATAGGAAAACAGTTTTACTGATGATCATCATGGGCATCATAGCCAGTCTGATTGATTCTGTATATCCTTTGTTTAACCGGTATGCCTTAGATCACTTTGTGATCGGAGGTACATTAGATACATTGAAACAATTCATTTTTCTGTATATCGGAATACTGGTATTTCAAGTTGTGATTAATTATATCAGCATGGCATGGTGCGGACGGATAGAAATGTCAATCGACAGGGATTTAAGAAATGCATCATTTAATCATCTGCAGGAATTATCCTTTTCCTATTTTAATCAGAACAATGTCGGTTATATTCATGCCAGAGTCATGAGCGATACCGGAAAAATCGGTGAATTAGTTGCCTGGCGAATGATGGATATCATCTGGAATGGGTCATATATTCTGTTTGTACTTGTCATGATGATCAGTATTCATCCGGGTCTTGCAATGATGGTACTGTTGTTAGTTCCTGTGGCAATAATCGTCATCAGTTTTTTACAGAAAAAAATGATCACTTTAAACCGGCAGATCCGTGAAATGAATTCAAGAATCACAGGTGATCTGAATGAAGGAATTACCGGAGCACGAAGCATTAAAACACTGGTAGTGGAATCCACAATGGACGATGACTTCATGAAAGATACGGAGAATATGCGGAAGACGTCGGTTCATGCAACCCATTATTCTGCTTTCTTCAGTGCATCAATGACGATGTTAAGTTCAGCTGCATTGGCGATTGTCTTATGGCAGGGCGGTATTCTGACGATGCAGCAGGTCATTCAAATCGGTACATTATCCGTGTTTATGACATATGCATTAAACCTGATGGAACCTATTCAGATGATCATTGAAACCATCAGTGCACTGATTGCGATTCAGGTAAATATTGAACGTTTTACAAGATTGCTGGAAACGGAATCCGATGTTGCAGATACAAAAGAAGTCATTGAAAAATACGGGGATACATTCCATCCGAAAAAAGAAAACTGGGAAGAATTATATGGAGATGTCGAGTTTAAAGATGTCAGTTTCATGTATCCGGATGGTAACGAACTGGTACTGGATCATTTCAATTTGAAAGTGCCGCAAGGGACAAATGTGGCAATTGTCGGGGAGACAGGTGCCGGGAAAAGTACATTGGTCAACCTTGTCTGCCGTTTCTTTGAACCTACAAAGGGACAGATCTTTATCGATGGAAAAGATGCCAGAGAAAGATCGCAGTTATGGCTGCATTCGCATATCGGCTATGTTCTTCAGACACCGCACTTGTTTTCCGGTACTGTCAGGGATAATCTGAAATACGGAAAACCCGATGCAACTGATGAAGAGATCATGGAGGCTTTGAAACTTGTTTCTGCAGAATTCGTTCTGGAAAAGATGGATAAGGGCCTCGACAGTGATGTCGGTGAAGGCGGAGACATGCTGTCGACCGGGGAGAAACAGCTATTGTCCTTTGCCAGGGCAATCCTTGCTGACCCGAGAATTCTTGTACTGGATGAAGCAACTGCGTCCATTGATACATTGACGGAAAAAGCAATCCAGGATGCAATTGAAAAAGTTATCAAAGGAAGAACTTCCTTTGTGATTGCGCACAGGCTTTCAACAATTGTTGATGCGGATGTGATACTTGTTGTAGAAGATGGTAAAATAATAGAAAGAGGAAAACACAGAGAACTGATGAAGCAGAAAGGTCATTATTATGACCTGTATACAAGGCAGTATGAAGAAATGGTAGTCAATACTGTTACACAATAAGGAGAAGACTATGAAAGTATGCTATCCCGGAACCTTTGATCCCATTACCAAAGGACATCTTGACATCATTGAACGTGCCAGCAAGGCCTTTGATGAAGTTGTCGTCCTGATCATGAGAAATCCTAGAAAAAGATGTCTGTTTTCCGAAGAAGAAAGAGTGCATCAAATCAAAAAATGTTTAGAAGCTGCAAATCTGAAAAATGTAGAAGTGCTTGTCGGTGAAGGATTGACAGTACATTATGCAAACAAAATCGGTGCCAATGCAATGATCAGAGGCATTCGTGCTGTATCAGACTATGAGTATGAGTTGCAAATTGCTACGGCTAACATGGAATTGAATGAAGATATTGAGACTATCTTTTTGATCGCAAGACCTGCTTACTCATTCTTAAGCTCTTCCGTTGTCAAGGAAATCGGCGAAAACGGCGGAGATATTAATGATTTTATGCCTGAGATTATTGTGGACGAAGTACTGGAAAAACTCAGAAAGAAGGAAGGATAATGGCATACTTATTTACAATGGATGTGGGAAATACCCATATTAAGATGCAGCTGATGGATGGCAATAAAGCCATTGGAACTTTTCGCCTGACGACGAAGAATCCGAGAACCAGTGATGAATTCGGCATCTGCCTGAGAGAGTTTTTAAATGCGTATGAGCTGACAAAAGATGATATCCTGGATGTGGTAATTTCCAGTGTTGTTCCTAAGATCATGTATTCTTTAACCAGTGCCGTAAGGAAATACATCCATAAAGATCCGATTATCATCAACAGTGATATCAATACGGGTGTTACCGTCAAAACAGAGAATCCAAGAGCTGTCGGTGCCGATCGCCTGGTGGATGTTGCAGCAGCGTATTATACATATCACAATTCCTGCATCATTGTGGATTTTGGAACAGCTACAACTTTCGATTATGTTTCCAAAGACGGTGTTTTCCAATATACGGTGATTTCTCCGGGTATCGGCATCAGTGCCAATGCTTTGACAAGCCAGACCGCAAAGTTACCGGATATAGAAATTAAAAAGCCGGACAGTATCCTTGGAAAGGATACCATAACCGGCATGCAGTCCGGTGTGGTATACGGCTATATCGGACAGGTCGAATACATTATCCGCAGGATGAAAGAAGAATTAAATGATCCTGACTGTACGGTTGTCGCAACAGGAGGACTGGGAAGAATTATTGCAGAAGAAACAGATGCGATTGATATCTATGATCCGGATCTTGCCGGCAAGGGTATGATGATTATTTACAATTTCAACAGGGAGAAATGATCTTCCTGTTTTTTTCATCGCCTAACTTTGATACAATGCATGTATGGAACATTCGAGAAATAAAATACATAAGAAAAAAGGAATTCTTTTTGCCATAGCTGCATTTCTTTTGGGAGGTTGTACAGAAAAAAAGAATGCACAGACAATATGGTATGAACAAACCGATAACAATGCAGATTTGATTGAAATAGATGACAAAAATATCTGTATCACCTCATGGAATGGCAGGGTGGAAACCTATCCATACAAAACAGAGAATAAAGATGGCATGCTTTATTATGTCAATCCGGAAGACGAATTCGGCGGTTTCGGCATGTATTATGAACTGTATTATGATGCAAAAGCAGATATTTTATACGGCAGGGATTTCCCGTATATGGACGGGGACGGAGGATATCATTTGTATACCTTTAAGAAAACCAAATTTGTGCCTACTCCAGAACCTGTTTACGGGGAAAGAATCGATAACAGTGACCCGGATGCACTCAAATCCATTGAATCAAAAGATATTGTTTCACTGGACGCACAATTCTATTATGTAGACAATCATAATTACGGGGATATGGCTCCTGATCCGATGCGTACGGATGAATACATATATCATCTAGTGAAAACAGAGGATGGATATACATTGACATCTAACTTCTGCGAAGAGGAAATCCATGTCGAACAGGATTTGGTTGATCAGATCCAACAATTGATAGAAGAAAATCAGCTTGCACAAATTAACGGTATAGATATCCATACGGAAGAAATGCCATATGATACACCTGCGTATGATATTTCTATCCTATATGCATCCGATGAAAAGATTACATCTTCTGCCAATGGCAAAGATATTCCTTCCGAGTGGCAGGGCTTTGAAGAATCGTTTAATCGATTGTTGTTTGATGCTTTTGTTGAGGCAGGATATAATCCTTACACAAATGAATTTCATTCTTCCGAAGTAATGAAAAGAGTTGGCTCAGAAATTGCCAATGAAATGCAGATAGAAATACTGTCAGATAAGCTGAAAAAGAAATTTGATAAAGCAGAATATGAGCTGATGGTTTCATATAATCAGTTTAATACGGAAGAAATTGATAATGAAACATTAAAGAATACTTTAAACAGAATCAATACAATGATTCTGGATAAGGCAAATGAGACTTTTGAGAAATCTTCTGCAGATTTTGAAGCATATATAAAACGTACAAAGAAATACAGCCGTAATGATTCATGGATGATGCATGGGATTTATCTGAATGAAAGATATAAGGATACATATTTTTACGGATTTTTCATAAATGAATTTCATGCGTATTGTGATGATTCTCTCGGATCAAGAATCAATGATAATACATGGTGTATGATTGACATGCGCACAGGTAAAGAAATATGTATTGGTGATCTGTTTAACAGTCCTGAAGAGGCGTATTCTGTTTTAGAAAAAAGAATTCAGGAACAATACGGTACAGGTTCCTGGTATGACAGAATGGATGAAGAAGTTTTTCATGATCGCATGATGAAAGCCATTACTACTCCTGCTTCAGAAGGCGGAATCAGTTTTTTCATTTCTCATGATTATATAACAATCTATATCAATCAGAATATAACCGGTGAAGACTGGGTACCGTTCTTTAATCTTTATTACGACAGTTGTCAGGAACAATTGAATGATGAGTACTGTACGATGAGGTGAGATATGTCTTGGACACAGGAAGAAATACATGATTTAGTACAAAGACAAAGAGATTTTTTTCTCACGAATCAGACTTTGGATATCAATTGGCGCATAGAACAGTTAAAAAGATTAAAACTGGCTGTTTTAGCAAGTGAAAAAGAAATAGAAGATGCTTTATATCAGGATCTTGGCAGAACAAAAGAAGAAGCGTATCTGACAGATATCGGTCCGACCGTCATGGAGATCAATGAAATATTAGCAAACATAAAAAAATGGGCAAAAACGGAAAAACATTACAGCGGTATGGCATGTTTTCCCAGTGTGCTGACAAAAGTATATAAAATGCCATATGGTGTCTCCCTGATTATCAGTCCGTTTAACTTTCCGATTCTCTTATCATTCGGTGTTCTGGCCGCAAGCATATCTGCAGGCAATACAGCGATCCTGAAAACAAGCTCAAAATCTGTTCATTGTACAAAAGTGATTCAAAGAATTGTTTCTCATTCTTTTCCGGATCATTATATAGCGGTCGTTGATGGCGGTCATGATATTGCCGATTATTGCCTGAATGAAAGGTTTGACAAGATCTTTTATACCGGTTCTCCGAGAGTCGGTAAACATGTCATGGAATGTGCTGCAAAAAATCTGACACCGGTCACTCTGGAACTGGGAGGGGAAACCGGTAACTGGTGTATTGTCAGAAAAGATGCGGATTTAAAAGATGCGGCAAGAAAGATCGCCTTCTTTAAGATATGCAACGCCGGGCAGATCTGTATCAATATCAACCAGGTGGCTGTTGCTGAAGAAGTTGCAGATATCTTTCTGGATGAATTGAAAAAAGCATTTGATAAACAAATGCCAAACGCTTTACATAATACGGAATATCCGCATTTAATTTCTTTATCTGCATTTGAAAAATGTCAGAAAGAAGCTGAGGCGTATAAAGAAAGAATCCTATATGGCGGTCATGGCAACAGAGATTCTCTGCACTTTGAACCGACCATCATTTATCCGGTAAAGGAAGAGGAAGAAATTGTCAATCATGAACTGTTTAACCCTTTGCTGCCGATTGTACCTTTCAAAGATGATGAAGCAGATGCACTGTTAAAAAAGATTGCGAAAAGGGAACATGGACTTGCGTTCTATCTTTTTACCAAAGATAAGAAGTGGGCAGATGAGGTTATGTCATCGCAACAATATGGCGGAGGATGCGTGAACGAAGTATGTCTTCATCTGATGGTCAGAGGTGTGCCTTTCAACGGTACCGGTCATTCCGGCATGGGTGCATATCATGGGGAATGGGGATTCAGGGAATTTTCACATCCATCCACAGTATTGTATGGCTCAAATCACTTGAATCTTCCTTTAAGGGAGCATCCCTATACCGGGAAAAAGAACAATTATAAATTCAAACTATTGAAACTTTTTGAAAAATAGAAAGAAAATCTTTTCTGCTTGCAATCTCCTTAAAAAGAAGTAGACTTTACAAGGGAATGTTTGGGGGATTATATGAAAGATTTCATTCATTTCGAGAGAAGGGATTTTCTCAGTATTGCAGCAATTGTCATTTCCAGCCTTATTTATTCCTGCGGAATGAATATTTTTGTCAAATCAGGCAACTTGTTTCCGGGAGGTTTCGCCGGATTTTCCAGACTACTGGCATTGCTGATCGGAGATTTTCTTCATATTTCCGTTTCTTTCAGCATCATCTATTTTACTTTGAATATCATCACAACGATACTTGTCTATAAGAAGGTGGGACATAAATTTCTTCTATATTCGATTATCTGGTACTCTTTATCATCTTTCTTTACAGGTATCCTGAAACTGCCTGTCATCACGCAGGATCTGCTGCTGATAGCGGTCTTTGGCGGACTGGTAAACGGTTTTGCGGTAGGCATAGCTTTAAAAAATAATGCCAGCAGCGGTGGAACGGATTTTATTGCGATTGACTTGTCAATCCGCTTAAATCGTCCTACATGGAATTATATGTTTGCGTTTAATGCCTTTGTCTTAATCTGCGCCGGTTTTGTCTATGGCTGGAATCAGGCTTTATACTCTATTATCTTTCAATATGTATCGAAAGAAATCGTTGACATGATGCATGAAAGATACAAGGTCTCAAGATTACAGGTTGTTACCGATTATCCCGATGAAATCTGTTCTGCCGTATTCAAAATCTGTCGTCATGGCATTACAAAGGTTGCCTGTGAAGGTGCTTACAGTCATCAGCCTCATACATTGCTGATGATGTCAATTAATACATATCAGTTAAAGGAAGTGGAAAACTGTATTGTGCACATTGACCCGAAAGCATTTATTTCGGTGAATCATGTAGAGAGAATCATCGGCAATTACTATCAAAAACCATTGGAGTAGAAATGATACGATTGGAAAACCTGTCAAAAGAAGATATCCATAGAATCGCAAATACTATAGCGGAAGCATTTTTATGTGAGGATGGCATGATTACCAGAAGCCTGAATCAGAAAGAAGCTTCCGCTTATTTTGAAATTATGATCAAAGAGGCGTATAAAGTAAACAGTTTATATGCGACATCAGAAAAAGAAGAAGGATATTGCATATACTGGCATAAAGGAAAAGGTCCTTCTACATGGAGGGAAATACTTGCATTTTTTACCTATATGAAAAAAATACCGATGCAATCCTTACAGAAACTGGTTGTTTCACACCATGACTGGACAGATTATGAAATGCAGTTTCAAAATGAAAAAGATTATCTGGATGTATATCTTGTGGTTGTGAAAAAAGAATACCAGGGACAGGGTTACTTTATGCAGATCATGAATGAGTTAAAGCAGATTGCACAGAAGGATCAGGTGATGATGATTCTGGATACGGATTCGGAATTGAAAGCGCAGAAATATATGCATGCAGGCATGGAACTTGTCACAGAGAAGATATTAGAGAGCGGTCTTCACATGTATACCCTAAAGTATGATATACTGAAAGCATGATCAGAAGATGTGAAGAAAAAGACGTACAATCTGTTTATGAATTGATTTGCATACTGGAAGAAACAGCATTTGATGAAACTGAATTTAATCGAATATACATGATGCATCTGCAGGATCATAACCATGTATGTTTTGTATATGAAGAAGAAGGCAGTATCCTTGCCTTGCTGCATATGCGCATGGAGTATCAGCTGCATCATTGTGCAAGAATTGCAGAAATTACAGAGCTTTGTGTCAGACCGGAAGCTAGAAATCAGAAAATCGGAAGCAGATTATTCAATTATGCATGTGAATATGCCAGAAATAATCGTTGTGTCCGCATAGAACTTGTCACCAACCAAAGAAGAAAAGATGCACACCGTTTTTATGAAAGAGAAGGAATGCACCAGTCACATTACGGATATACACTGGATTTATAAAGCAGGAGAACAAGATGGGTATCTATGGAATCATTTTAGGTATAGTCTGCCTGATGATCATGTACTGGAATTATTTCCAAATGAAAAAGGAAATAGATAACTGGCATAATACTAAAACCATTCAGGCAAAAGGAAGGATACTTGACTTTGCAAAGGTAAAAGGGAATACGGGCTACCGGAAATTGGAATATACATATTCAGATGCAAATAATAAAGCATATACAAGAAAAACCCGTTATGTTTATCGGAAGATGACTGATGAAGAAGTTGACATTTTGTATGATAAAGAATATCCCGGCAGTTCTATTACGAAACCGGAGCTTGAAAGCCTGCAAAAGGCAATGCAGAATACCATTACTCTGACGCCGTTTATTATTGCACTGTTTATTGCCGCTTCTATATTGCGTTAATCAGAGGTGAATCATGAAAAAACTATGTATTATCTGTTTATTGATGTTGTTTGTTCTGCCTGCAAAGGCAGAATCAAATAAACCTCTCCAAATCCGTATGGAGACAGATTACGGACGTATCCGTTTGGAATGGGATGAGATACAAAATGCGCAATATCGTATCACAGTACAGAGTGCTGATGAAAATGGAAACACCGAAGATCTTTACAGTGAATGGTTTGACTATCATGCCTGTTACATGGAAGACAGGGTTGCATATCTTTGCCAGGAAAACGGTTTTCCTTATCGCATGCAGTTTCATATTGAAACATTGATTGATGATGAGGTGACAGCTGAAGGAACCAGTGATCCGATTGATCCAAGGGAGTTTTTCCCTGAAAAAGAAGAATTGTTATTGGAGAAGGATATACCGTTAGATACAATCACAAGCTTTTACTGGCATACTTCCGGTTCTTACATGCAAGCTAATCAGAGCCTTTTGTTTTATAAAGAAGATGATTCTTATGTGCTCAGCGGATCGTATTATAAAGATGAGAATAAAGAAGTCGAAGTGGAAAGAAAACTCAAAGAGAAAGACTGGAATGAATTCTTGGAACTGATCAAGAAGGGAAAAGTTACTCGTAAATATGTAATGGATCCGGAAATTGTAATCCTGGATGGCGGTGAAAGTGGTATGCAGCTGCAATGGGATGATATGAGCTATGCACAGGAAAACTATTATGTCTATACTCCTGAAGATTATGATGCCATTGTTAACTGGCTGAAGAATAAAGGAAAGCCTGTATTTTCCTTTCATGTTGCCGGTATTGGCGGAGCTCTAGCAGCCGGTTTATTGGCCGGAGCATTTATGCAGAGAAAGAAAAAAAGGTAAGCATGGAACCGAAGGAATATATTGATATATTAGCTGTGGCAGCAAGGCTCAAGAATACGATGCGTCATTGCATGGTATCCGATACAAGACAAGAGAGTGTAGCTGAACACAGCTGGCGTATAGCCTTGATGGCAATGCTGCTGAAAGGAGAAGAGGAATTCTCTTCAGTTGATATAGATAAAGTCATCCGGATGTGCCTGATTCATGATCTGGGAGAGGCGTTTACCGGTGACATCCCAACATTTTTAAAAACAGAAAATGATGCGGAAAAGGAAGATGATCTGTTTCAGGCATGGGTGAATTCCTTCTCAGAGCCGCAAAGAACAGAATGGCTGTCATTACTGGAAGAGATGGAGAAACTGGAAACACTTGAGGCAAAGACTTACAAAGCATTGGATAAACTGGAAGCTTTGATTTCTCATAATGAATCGGATCTTTCCACATGGCTTCCGCTGGAATATGATTTACAGCTGACATACGGGCAGGAGAATATGAAGTTCTCAGATTACTTCATTGAGCTGAGAAAATATGTAGATGCATGGACAAAGAGAAAGATTGAAGAGGGAGAATAATTTAAACCTGATAACAGAGTTGGAAAAACAAAAGAGAAAACACAGCTGCGGCTGTGTTTTTTTAATCATACGGACATATGTCTATAATGGTAAAAAGCAGAAACGAAAACTATTTATTAATGGAATACGTATAAATATTTCCGTTATAATAGGTTTCAATATATTCAAAAGGGATCAAGGTCTGATCTTTTTTTGTGTAGGTGACATGTGAAGAACAAAGAAGGGCAGCTTCTGTATCTTCCAAATGAAGTAATTCTTTTTTCTTCTGATCCGGCAGTACGGCAGATAATTCCAGATTTACACCGTCTCTTGTGATACCGATCTTATCCAGATATGCATAAAAA
>CACXCB010000348.1 GCA_902766005.1 uncultured Erysipelotrichaceae bacterium
AGTCGGCACATGGTGGAGGTTAACGGGCTCGAACCGCTGACCCTCTGCTTGTAAGGCAGATGCTCTCCCAACTGAGCTAAACCTCCAGTACTCTTTCCAGAGTGCCTAAATATACTACCATAGAGATGTTTATTCGTCAATGCATTTTTTTCAATGAATTGGAAAAATTTTTTTATTCAAAAAGAAAAGACCCTTGCGGGTCTTTTACAGTTTATCTTCCGATGGTTCTGCGGATATAGTATCTGCAATTGATGATTGCACAGATCAGGCACGGGACAAGGAAACCGGCAATCATAAAGATGCAGATATTCATTTCCACATGCTCTGCAATCATAATACTGACAACATGCAGCAAAGCTGCAAGAATCACAAAACCATACAGTTTGACAACTTCGGAGATGATAATCTTCTTCAGGTTTTTATGCATGTATCCAATATGTTCCAGCGATCTGAAGAACAAGGGTCTGGCCTGTACTTCCGTGGAATATTTGAACATGACACCAAGGGAAGCAAGAATGTTCATCATCAGATAAGAGACATTCACCAGCAACAGTTCGGATGGCTTATCCTTTACGGAAATACCTTCCGCAATCAGGAATACGACAACCAGGAACAACAAGATCATGTTTGGTTTTAACACCTGCAGATCGTTTCTCAGAAAGCCCATCTCTGCGACATAATCGGCATTTTTGAGCTTCTTTGTTTTGATCATTTTTCCGATAAACGGAATGATGACACTGTCAATCATCATTGTAAAACCGAAGATGGCGATAACCGCAAAGAACAGAGCAGGTATTTCCGTTGAAGTGAAGTAAATCACGATCGGCCCGAAGAAGAATAACAGAGATATGATCTGTTTCAACGTTTTAGGCAGATGCAGGTTGAAGCCGAGATTGCTGTTATCGGATCTGACAACCCTTGTCGCATTGAGAAGATTCAATGCGGAATTACGATAGGCATAACCAAGGTTGACCATCGTTGTCCAGAGAATAATATATGCCAATATCCACAGCATAACAAAGATTGCTTCGCCATGCACCGCAATCTGAAATTCCGTTGTCAGTCTGTTCAGGAATGGTATGATTGCCGTACCCAGCAGCATGCCCGTCGGAATGGAAACAGCCAAGAGAATGGAAGTCTGCAGAAGCAGGTACCCTGCCAGCTGTACATAGGTACAGCCGCATGTCAACAACACTGCCATATCCTTTGCCTTGTTACGGATGAAGAAGTTATTCGCAAAGATTATTTCAACACTGCATACAACAATCGTTGTCATTGTAAGAACGGTAACCGTTCCGTTTGAGCTGTCAATACTGCCCCTGCTTCCCGGAAAGCTTGCTGCAATATTGAAGAAGAGGAAAATCTGCATTGTCGTCAGGACAAATGTCAACAAGTAGAAGAAGCTTCTTCTTGGATCATTCTTTAATGATCTTAGCGCTGTTGTAACAATCATTACTGTATAATCCCCCTTGATTCTTCTGAATTGATTTCCACAATCTTCTGGAAGTACTCATCCTGTGTCATATCACCTTTTACCAATTCCTTGCGGATCATGCCGTCCTTGATAAAAATCAGTCTTGAGGTATACGATGCAATTAAAGGATCGTGTGTCACCATGACAATGGTGACCTTATCCTCTTCATTCATCTTCTGGAAGATCTTCATCAGCTGTGAGGAGTTTGCACTGTCCAGTTTTCCCGTAGGCTCATCCGCCATAATAATATTTGGATTATTGACGAGAGCTCTGCAGATTGCCCCTCTTTGCCTCTGTCCGCCGGAACACTCGAAAGGCAGCTTTTCCAAAGTGATCGTTATATTCATTCTCTCTGCCAAGTCATTGACTCTTCTGGTAATCTCTTTTTCATCCAGTTTGGCAAGAGATAAAGGCATGGCAATATTTTCAAAAATAGTATGTGTATCCAGGAGGTTGAAATCCTGGAAAATAAATCCGAGGTTATCGTAGCGGAATTTGCCGACTTCCTCATCAGACATCAGCTTGACATCATGTCCGTTTATTCTGACTTCGCCACTGGTGGGCATGTCGATAGTGGAGATATTGTTGATGAATGTGGACTTGCCGCTGCCGCTTGGTCCCATGATGCCGACGAATTCTCCTTCATATACTTTGAAGTCCACGCCATGCAGTGCCTCAAAAGCATTCTCCGAATAAGCATTGTAGATTTTAACAAGTTTTTCTGCTTCTAAAACAACATTTGCCATTTTTCTCTCCTTTACAGCTCTTCCCCGTTGGAAGCGATGACTTTTTGATACCACATGTAACTGTCTTTCTTGATTCTCTTGAGATCCTTGCAGTCCATATCTTCCCTGTTGATATAGACAAAGCCATATCTCTTTCTGAATCCCTGATGTGAGCTCAGAAGATCCTCAAACGACCATGGTGAATATCCCATCAACTCTACACCGTCTTCAATAGCCAATGCGCACGCCTTGATATGTTCACGCAGATAATCAATGCGATAACCATCATGTACCTTTCCGTCTTCTGTCAAAGTATCAGCCATACCTAATCCGTTTTCGGTTATCAGCATCGGCAGATGATACCTTGCATAGTAATCATTCAGCACAAGTCTCAATCCCATCGGATCAATCTGTGCACCGTATTCACTTGCAGCAAGGTTGTTGTTTCTTTCATCCCTGCAATAGCCATACTGGTCAAAATCCACCTCATTGCCACGGAATACGCGCATGCCGATCGGATGTTCTTCATCCGCAGGAAGATAGCTTGCACAAAGTGTACGGTAATAATTAAATGCGATGTAATCCGGTCTGCCGTATTTCAGGATTTCTTTATCTTCCTCTTTGATATCCGGCATAATATCTCTTTCCTTCAGATACCGCAGATAATACCCCGGGTATTCGCCATAATAATGCATATCCAGGCAATAAACAGTCTTGAATGCATCATTCATTTTCGCAGCCCAGACATCTTCCGGCTTGTTTGTCAGCGGATACGTGCAAGTAGAGGAAACTGCAGGACCGATTTTACCTCCTTCCACAAGCTCATGACACGCCTTTGTCGCAAGGGCATGTGCCAAGAACATATGGTAATCCATCATCGCACGCATCTTGTCTGCTTTCCATGGATCCTCTTCTTCAATGTTCATCCTTTCATCCACACGGATCATCAGATTCTGTTCGTTGATCACCTGCCAGTATTTGACCTGTTTTCCATATTCTTTGAAGCAGACTTCTGCATATTTCACAAAAGCATCTATGCATCTTCTGTCTTCCCATCCATTGTATTTTTTTACCAATGCATAAGGAAGATCAAAATGATACAGTGTCACAAATGGCTGTATGCCGTTTTCACATAACAGATCAATCACACGGTGATAGAAGGCAACACCTTCCGGATTTACCTCTCCGTCCCCGTCAGGAATGATTCTTGCCCAGGAAATAGAAAAACGATAGATGTTTAAACCAAGCTCCTTCATCAATGCAATATCTTCTTCATAATGATGATAGAAATCACTGGCAATTTTTGTATCTGCCTGCTTCTCAGAGCGCTTAAAAGAATTATAATCGGCAACGCTCATGCCTTTATTGTCTTCATCCCAGGCACCTTCTACCTGAAAAGCAGAGGTCGATGCACCCCATAAAAAATGATCCGGAAATTTCATGTTTTTTCTCCTTGTAAATCATTATAACATTTTTGAATAATATTAGACGAATGAATATTGATGCATGTATACTATTTACAGGAGTGTAAATCATACCATGAAAACACTGATTGAATTATATGATGAAAGACCACTGGAAAATATCCTGGCAACAGAGGTTTTCCGCCCGGAAAGGACGATTTTCCTTGCTTCTGAAGAAATTGCCGAAGATGAGCAATATCTCGAAAAAATGATAAGCTATTTTCAATTTCGGAATGTGGATACCATTATATCCTTTCGCACATGTGACACCTATAACGAAAAAGAGGTATTGAACCATCTTCGTACAATTGTAAACCGGTATGAGGATTGTGCCATTGACATCACCGGCGGTACAGATGCTTCTTTATTTGCCTGTGGTGAATTCTGTTGTGAAAATGATGTACCGGTATTTACTTACAGCCGCAAACAGAATCTGTTTTTTAACATCCGCAATGCCCCTTTCGCCCACAGGCGCAAAAGCATGATTCAATTTACAATAGAAGATTTTTTAAAGATGGCAGGAGGAACTATCTACCGGGGCAGAGTCGACAATGCCATCCTCGGCAAATATCTGGACCTCTTTGATGACTTCTTTCATATCTTCATGAAGTATAAAAGAAACTGGGTCTATTTCATTACCTACATGCAATTGATCTCGCAAACCGATATCGGCATGAATATTCCTTTGCATGTAGAAGGACCGGTAAAGATTCAGAAAAAAGGGCATATTTATTACGTAAATATTCCTATCCTGCAGGAATTGCAGGAAATCGGCATGATTTATTCTCTTTCATACAATGATGAAACTGTATCCTTCACATTCAGAGACCACCAATGCCGCGCATGGCTCAGAGATATCGGCAGTGTACTTGAGCTGTATATCTATAAAGCATGTCTGGATACAGGTATCTTCAACGACGTTCTTACCAGTGTAGTTGTAGACTGGAAAGGCAAGAGTGATGTATCCAATGAGATTGATGTAATGGCGTCTTACGGCACGACCCCGTTTTTCATCTCCTGCAAAACAGGAGATGTACATACCGAAGCACTCAATGAGTTAGCCATACTCAGAGATAAATTCGGCGGGGAAATGGCAAGGGCAATCATTGTTTCTGCCGAAAGAATGCAAACCTCTGTCAAGCACAGGGCTCTGGAACTAAATATTGATGTCATCGATTATGAAACTCTCGAAGACAGCATCATCAAAGATACAATCATTGCCATGGCAAAATAAAACCGTCATTCAGACGGTTTTTATATACCCGAACATTATTTCATAATACTTTCTTTTCTCACAAACCGTATTCTTTATTTCTTCGGCAATCACCGGATTATGCAGATAAGAAGTAATGACAGGAGAAAACTGTGTATGTTCCTTATCAAAAATATCTTTTAAATCCCCATTTCCTTCCTTATACAGGTCTTTGATCTGTGAAGCTATGGAGACAATATCAACCACCTGCCTGCATGCGGAACGATGACGGACATATTCTTCAGGATATCCGCCTTTGCCGTTATAATAGCGATGATGTCCCAGGGCAGCGTCCGCAAATAAAGCGGTGGATGGACGGGTTCTTAAATCATCATATCCGGATATTGTATGCAATTGAAAGATCTGAAATTCACTGTCATACAGATTTCTCGACTGCATCAGTCTGAACAGCTGCATTTTAATCAAGCCGAAATCATGATATATGCCGCATAAGTCAGCAAATTCCATCAATTCTTTTTCATTTTTCAGAAATGTAATCTCATCAAAAAAATGCGGATCCTCTTCATAAATATGCCTGCAGATGATCTTTGTGATATCCGCTGTCATGCAGGATTCGATATAAAGGCTTCCGGCGTAACGCTGCATGATTTTCATCGTTAATGAGCGATATGTTTCTACCCCTGGTATTTCCAGATAATCCGTCAATACCAAGGCAATCATATACATCATGTAATCATCTGCTTTATTCACGGGATATGACATCAATGTTTTAATCATCTTGTCATAAGCATATCGCAAAAACCCGACATTCTTTTTCTGATAAGAAGGGTTATCTCGCAACAGTCTTCCATAGTAAACAGGCAGCTGTACATTGGCATACAAACCCGACTGATCATGCTGATCATACGGTGCATTTGCGATCAGTTTTTCCATTCTCCTTAATGTTGTGGAAAGATCCACAAAGCCACAGCTGTATTCCATTTCATAATACGGCCACAGCCATCGTATATCCGGATTACCGGCATTATTTTCCGGTTCAAATACATATTGACAGGATTCAAGAACTGCCGCCAGTTCATCTGCAGAAAGATCCCCTTTCGATAATACATCCCTGTTAGCACTCATCTGCTGATGGGTTTTTCTGAGGAAAACATCCCACGGAATCGAAGGTGCCATTTCTCTGTAATACGGATCCTGGACAATCTTCAGGATTCTTGCACTGACAGCCACTCTTTTTTTACGATTTCTTGTACATATGGAAATATTCGCAAGGGCACGGATAATGTATCCTTTTGTTTCTTCATCATCAATTTCTTCAAAGTATTTAAAATACGAGCCTGCTTCCGTAAACAGCATCTCATTTTCAAAAAACAGCGAATTTGTCTGTTTATCATCGATTCCCTGTACCATTCTGTTGCGGTAGTAAAAGCCCATGCCGAGTTTATAGAGTTCGCGGATAATGCCGTTTCTGTCTCTGCGGGTACGATAAACACTTAACAATGCATCATGAATAACGATATATGTACCGCAATCCAGATTCTCTTTCCAATCCATTAAAGCATCGGCAAATTCCACCAGATTCTCTATTTCCTCTTGCGAAGCGGTATAAAGCCGGTCCAGAACCGGGAATAAATGATCATTCAGCAGCTGAATATTCTCTGTCTTCAGTTGAGCCGATCTTTTTTCTGCTTCTTCCCTTTTCCCGTACCATTCTTCAAAACCGTTTTGCATATCACTGAAAAAGTCCGCAAGAGCGGCAATTTCACGCATATTGGAAATGTATTGTTTCTGATAAGGAACCATAAATACCCCGTTAGATTAACTGTCTTAATAACGACATCAGCTTCTGAATGTCAATCGGTTTGGCAATATGACCATCCATTCCGGATTGTCTGGCTTTTTCAATATCTTCCGCAAATGTGTTTGCAGTCATCGCAAAAATTTTCACAATACCTGCGTCTTTTCTGTTTAAAGCACGGATTGTCTTAACCGCAGTGTAACCATCCATGACAGGCATCTGTACATCCATTAAAATCAAATCATAATATCCGTCGGAAGATTGTGCAAAGGCATCTACAGCCTGTTGTCCGTTTTCTGCACAATGCACATCTGCATTGGTATAGCTCAAAATCTCTTTTGCAATCTCCATGTTGATGAAATTATCCTCAACAAGAAGAATATGCTTTCCTTCCAGGTTGACAGCTTTACCGAATGTTCCCGTCTCATGATCATCTCCTTCAAATACACTGTTCAGTCCGTTGATCAGCGATTTGCGGAAAAAAGGAACAGGAATAAACCTTTCAATACCGCTTCTGTTAGCGTGGTATTCAATCTGGCTCCAGTCATCTTCGCTTGCAAGGATAATATGTATTTTGGGATATGCCTTATGCACATATCCGGAAATATCAAAGATATTGCCGGCATTATCAATCTTTTTACCGATGATTAAAGCGTCGTAGGTTTCATTGCGGAAATCACTGTCTGCCAAAGCTGAAATCACTTCTGATGCAAAAGGGACAACTGTATGCGATATTTTATATTCATCGAGATACCGATGATAGAGATCTGCAGTCTCTGCATCGCTTTCAAAAATCAGAATTTTCTTTCCCTTCAGCAGCTCAGCATGCATATCAACAACCGAATAGGATAAAGGTATGCGGATTGTTACAACGGTTCCCTTTCCTTCGCGGCTTATGATCTCTATGTTTCCATCCATTGCCTCAATCAGTTTTTTAACAATGCTCATGCCAAGACCCGTGCCTTCCACTTTCGACATTGTCGTGGATTCGGCACGTTCAAAAGGATCAAAGATCTTTGCCAGGAATGCTTCACTCATGCCGATACCGTTGTCCTTGCAGGAAAATACCAGATTACATGTATCTTCCTGTATCTCTTCCGAGATTTGAATGCGTATATCGCCTTTCTCTTCGGTATATTTCACGGCATTGTTGATGATATTGACATAAATCTGCCGCAGTCTCAATACATCGCCACAGAGGTTTTCATATAGGATATTTTCGGTTGAGAGAGTGAAATGATGCTGTTTTTGTTCCATTTGCGGTTTAATGACAGTCATTGTTTCATGGAGAAGATCACTTAAAGAAAATGTCTCATTGGAGATCTTCATCTTTCCGGAATCTATCCTGGACATATCCAGTACTTCATTGATCAGGCTTAAAAGATGCGAACTGGCAGTTTCGATTTTGTTCAATGCATCCATGACTTTGGACTTTTCGTCAATATGATTTTTCGCAATTGCGGTCATGCCCACGATAGCATTCATCGGCGTACGGATATCATGTGACATATTGCTCAGAAAAACCTCTTTTGCCTGATTGGCATCTTCCAGTTCCGATATTCTTTTCTCCATGCGTGCAATATCCATATCGCCGCTGACAAACAGTTTTCTTCCATCCGCAAAAGGAATCTCACTGATGATTTCATTTTCGTCAAAATCTGCAGTTCTGCTGACCAGACTGCCTTCTTCCCATATTGCAAAACCCGTACTCATCATAACCTCTTCTTTTTGATACACCTATTATACCATCTGAAAAAAGTTATTGGACAAATGCCGCAATAACTTTTCTACTGTTTTTCTTCATACAATTTGATGTGTCTCTATCTGAAAACTGCTTTTTACGAAATACATGCAGCCGGTATAATTATCATCTGCATCTGTCAGAAAACTACATTTAATTTTCTTTAGTTTCTTCCGGTATATCTATTTATCAGAAGAATTTCTTACAACCTGAATACCAATCATTGCCATAATCAATCCAACGAAGTCCATGGAAACAATAAAACCTGTCAAAGCCCCTGCATATACTTCCCATGTACATGTTTCATCCCATATCATTTCGAATATTTTGTATCCTTTGATCCCGGAAATCAAAACAATGATTATTCCCAAGGCCACTATAATATAACCGGCTTTTTTCTTCATATCTTTTTCTCCATCATCGTAAGGATTGTGCGTTCACAAAGACATTATTACACCACACTGTTAAGCACACTCACCAAACTTTCTAACTTGTTTGTTAATCCGGCTGTTCTAACTGGTTTTCTTCATTACTTCATGTGCTGACTGTCATTTCATTTCAAAACATTGCGTTTTTTGCGATTGTTATATCATATGATGTATTCGACAGTTTTATTGCATTCCCTTTTTTTAATCAACAGAAAATAAAGATTGTACAGCATTTTTTAACATATCCCCTTCATTGCGATAATACAGTTCAACCTGTTCTTCACCATTGGTTATGCTGATTGCATGATCATTCTCCGCAAGCTGAAGGCTTTCATTCCCATTCTTTATCACGACTGTAAAGGGACTGACTCCAAGCTCATGAATCACTGCACCATCTGTATATGCATGTATCTCATCCAGTGCTTCCATGATCGCAAGAATTTCCTTGGGATCTTCAATCATCAAAATGACTTCTTCCATATTGTCAAGGGAGAATGATTCTGTCTGTTTGGTCTTGTCCTGCCAATAATGCAATTCTATTGTTTCCGGTTCAA
>CACXCB010000349.1 GCA_902766005.1 uncultured Erysipelotrichaceae bacterium
GCTGTATATGCCGCTGGACGCCCCACATCTGTTTACAGTTTCTCCGATTCTCGGAAAATGTCCACCACGAGTTATTTTAGATACCCGAGGTTACCCTCACCAGTTTTGGATAGTCTCTATTATTATACAGGCTTTTTAGCTTCATTTTCAGGTCTCCTGTGCAAATCTGGACTTTTTTGAAAAAACCAAAATTGTATGAAAATCAGGAATCATGGTACACTGATAGTATGCTGATAGAAGATTTACTAAAGGAACAGAAGGACTTTTCCGATGCTGAAAAAAATATAGCGGATTATTTTCTGAAGGAAAGGGAAAACATCCGAAAACAGGGGATACGGGCGATCGCAAAGAAAATATATGTTGCACCGTCTTCAATTGTGCGCTTTTGTCAGAAGATCGGATTTGAAGGCCTGAATTCCTTCAAGGAGCGGTATTTGGAGGAATTGAATTATAATGCACGATATTTTCATGAAATCGATCCAAACCGTCCTTTTGAAAAGAATGACGGTGAAGTGGAGATTTCAGGGAAAATTGCAGGATTATACAGTGAGACCGTCATGGATACGTTGAGCCTTCTGGAAAAAGATACGTTGCAAAAAGCCGTTTCGATTCTGGACAGGGAAACTGTCTATATTATTACATTGTCTGCACAAAGAGGAATTTCGGAAAATTTCAAAGAAAAGATGATGAAAATTGAAAGACGTGTAATCATTTTGAACCAAACCCACGATATATCTTATGAGATTGAGCATGCCTCTGCAGATAAATGCGCTTTTCTGTTTCTTTCCTATACGGGTGAAAGCGAGCACGTTGTGACATATGCCGCTAAGGCAATGAAGGCAGGCTTTCCATGTGTTGCCATTACCTCTTATGGGCTCAACAGATTATCGGATCTGATTCCCTGCAGCATTCATGTCTCCTCAAAAGAAAAACTGATTTCCAATCTGGGCAATTTCAGTTTTGCATTATCTTCAATGTATATTCTGGATATACTCTATGCCAACATTTTCAATCTGGACTACGAGAAAAACAGGAAGAGAAAAACGGAGAGCTCAAGAAAGGAAAGTGAGCCTGCGGTTGTATCAAGAGGGAGAAAATCCTCTAATCCGGAATTAAACAAATAAGGAACAGTGTTCCTTTTTTTTATGCATTTTTTCAGAACGTTTCGGAACAGAGGTCAAAGATTTGAAATTCCGTTGAGAACGCTTTCAGAATCTTTTATAATCTAAGCAGAGCAAGGAGATGAAAAGATAATGGAAAAGAAACCTGTAAAAATTGTTACGATCGGTGGCGGCAGCAGCTATACACCTGAACTTATGGAAGGCTTCATCAAACGTTATGATGATCTTCCGATTCGCGAAATCTGGCTTTGTGACGTTGAAGCCGGAAAAGAAAAACTGGAAATTGTCGGTGCCATGGCACAGCGCATGTGGGATGCAACACCGTATGATGTCAAGGTTCATCTGACCTTAAACCGCAGGGAAGCTCTTCCGGATGCAGATTTTGTCACAACACAGTTCCGTGTAGGTCTTCTGAATGCACGTATTAAAGATGAAAGAATTCCTAGTTATTACGGCATGCTTGGCCAGGAGACAAACGGTGCAGGCGGAATGTTCAAAGCATTCAGAACCATTCCTGTTATTCTGAGCATCATTGAAGATATGAAAGAACTCTGTCCGAATGCGTGGCTGATCAACTTCACAAACCCGTCCGGCATGGTTACAGAAGCTGCAATCAAATGGGGCGGATGGAAGAAGACTGTAGGCCTTTGCAATGTACCTGTCGGTGCAATGATGAAGGAGCCTCCGCAGTTTGGCTTGACAGAGGATGAATGCATTTACCAGTTTGCCGGTCTCAACCATTTCCACTACCATAAGGTAGCCGACCAGTATGGGAATGATCTGACAGACAAGCTGATTGATAATATGTATGATCCTACGGTTGACGATGGAACACCTGCAAATATCTTCCAGTGCAAGTTCCTGAAAGATCATATGAAGCAGATCCAGCTGATTCCGTGTGGATATCACCGTTACTACTATATGCATGATGAAATGCTGAAGCATTCCATTGAGGAATTCAATACAATCGGCACCCGTGCACAACAAGTCAAGCAGACAGAAGCGGAACTCTTTGAATTGTACAAAGACCCGAATCTGAACTACAAGCCGGAGCAGCTTTCCAAACGTGGCGGAGCACATTATTCCGATGCTGCATGTGAATGCATCTCTTCCATTTACAATGACAAGAGAACTCACATGGTTGTTTCCACCCAGAACAACGGCGCAATCACCGATCTGCCATATGACTGTATCGTTGAAATCTCCAGTATTATTACCGGCAAAGGCCCGATTCCGATGAGATGGGGAAGCTTCCATCCGAGTGAAAGAGGCTGGGTACAGATCATGAAGGCAATGGAAGAATGTGTCATCGAAGCAGCGATCACAGGCAACTACGGACTCGCTCTTGCTGCATTTGAAATGAACCCGATGGTTGAACACGGTAAGATTGCACAGACTGTTCTGGATGAGCTTCTTGTCGCACATGAAAAATACCTGCCGCAGTTTGCTGATAAGATTGCAGAGCTCAAGGCTGCAGGCGTATATCCGAAAGACAAAGTTGTCCAGGATTTAATGGCAGAAGGCCTTTAATAAGCAAGCCGGGGTCTCCCGGCTTTTACACTTGTATTGAGAGGGAATATGGACTTTATCACAAAGCATCAGAAACTGGAAAAATATGAAGGAACGAAAAGCCATGTCATTGTTCCCGAAGGGATTACCGCAATCGCAGACTATTGTTTTTACGGTGCGCAGAATATGCGTACAATTTCCATTCCGGATTCAGTGAAGGAAATCGGCAACAATGCCTTTTATGATTGCGAGGCTTTGGAAGAAATCGTCCTTCCGGATTCGGTTTCCTATATTGGCAGCGGCCTGTTTATCCGGTGTAAAAACCTGAAGAAAGTGAAATTGTCCGATTCCCTTTTTTCATTGCCGAAAATTACATTTTATCAATGTGAAAGCCTGGAGGAAGTCATCCTTCCGAAGAATCTGAAAAAGATTAATCGTGCCTGTTTTGAACAGTGTCATTCATTAAGAAAGATACAGTTGCCTTTATCCTTGCAGGTGATTGATGAAAATGTTTTTGATGACTGTACGGCTTTAGAGACGATAAAACTGCCCGAGGGAATCCTGGAAATCGGTGACAATGCTTTCTTTAACTGCCGGTGTTTAAGGAAAATCAATATCCCTGAATCCCTGCGCAAAATGGGGAAAGGGGCTTTGGAGACCAGGGGAAGAATATCTGTTACAGCTGCTGATGCATTTCCACTCAGATCCCGGTATTTTGACAACAACTGGAATCTGAACTGGAATTTCGGTGCTAACGGAAGATATAACGGCAAAAACGAAGAAAACTACCAGTTTGAACATTCCTGGATGCCGAATGTCGTATTCAAGGAATTCAAGCCGCAGGCACAATGCATCCTGTGTATCAATTATCTTGATACATGGCAAAAGGATATAACCTGTTATGATGAATGGATTGCTTCGCATGTACAGGATCTTTTGGAGATGATTGTGGGAACGAAACAGTACAAAGCTTTGGAAAACGGCATCGAGCATAACAGAATTGATATCGATGATGTAGAACCGTATCTGGAAAAGATAAAAGATCCGGAGGTCAAAGCGTATCTGTTGTCTAAAAACACAACAGCAGATCTTGATGAACTGTTTGATCTTTTGTAAGGATGTGTTTATGGATGAAGAGTTGATTGAAATCAGTGAGGAAATCTTTCAGAACATCATATCGCAACTGACACTGCATCTTCGCTTTATGGATATTGCCTTAAACCGGTATGTCTTTGCGGGCGATGCGATGGAATTCAGATGTGACGGAAGGGTATTCCATTATTCACCCATAGCTCTGATCAAAACATTCCGGAATAATCCGAATGCTTTGACCAGGGGGTATTTTCACGTTGTCCTGCACTCTGTTTTCCAGCATCTATTCTTTGCGGAAAACAGGACGGCTTTTCTTTGGAATCTTGCATGTGATATTGCCGTGGAAAATGTCATTCTGGAGCTGGACCTCGATTGCATGAAATCGGAAACCGACGAAGAGAAAAGAAGGGCAATAGAAAAGATTCGATCGAAGATTCCTGATTTTACCGCACAGCGGATCTACCATTATCTGGAAGGACTGGAAAAGGACAGAATCAGGATACTTGCCCCGCTGTTTCACTTCGATCAGCATGACTGCTGGTACAAATACCGCAATGTAACAGGGAGCCATGACACATTGTTCGGAGAGGAAACCAAGGATGATGTTTCCAATGCCGGAAACAATCGCTTTGACAAGGCCAGCCATGATGCCAAAGAGAAGAATGAGGGCGAAGATCCGAATGCTGCAGATGAAGAAATCCTTCAGATGAAAAATGCATTAAAGGATTGGAAGGAAATTTCGGAAAAGATAGAAACGGATCTGGAAACCTTTTCCAGGGAATATGGTGATAAGACAGAGGCGATGGTACAGTCCCTGGCAAAACTCCATAGGGAAAAATACAACTATACGGAATTTCTGAAGAAATTCATGTATATGGGAGAAAAAATTCAGATCAATGATCAGGAATTTGACAATATCTTCTACACATACGGGTTAAGGATTTACAAAAATCTGCCCCTGATTGAGCCTCTGGAATACACGGAAATCAACAATGTCAGGGAACTGATTATTGCTATTGACACATCCGGATCGGTACAGGGGGAAATTGTACAGTCTTTTTTACAGAAGACCTATAATATCTTTTCCCAACGGGAGAACTTCTTTTCCAAATTCAACATCCATATTATTCAGTGTGACATGCAGATCCGTGATACAGCCGTCATCACCTCGAAGGAACAGTTTGACCACTACATTGAACATATGGAAATCAAAGGATTGGGAGGGACGGACTTCAGGCCTGTCTTCAACTACGCAAACGAAATGATTGAAAAACATGTATTTCATCACCTGGGAGGACTGTTGTATTTTACCGATGGAGACGGTGTTTATCCGAAACAACAGCCAAAATACAAAACCGCATTCCTGTTTCCGGAAGGGAACAAAGACATCATTGTTCCGCCATGGGCGATCAAATACACTTTAGAAGGGGAGGAATTTTATGCATATTCAGGAAGCAAAAACACAGATTAAAAATGCAATTCTTTCATACAGTACAAAAGATACTCATGGAAAATATAAGATTCCTGTGGAAAAACAAAGACCTGTTTTTCTGGTAGGAGCACCGGGTATCGGAAAAACTGCTATTGTAGAACAGATTGCAAGAGAGCTGAATATCGGCTTTGTTTCCTATGCGATGACGCACCATACCAGGCAGAGTGCATTAGGCCTGCCTTTCATCATTGAAAAGCAGTATGGGGAACAGACATACAGTGTTTCCGAATACACGATGAGTGAAATCATCGCCAGCATTTATGAGGAGATGGAGAAATCAGGAAAGAAGGAAGGCATTCTTTTCCTGGATGAAATCAACTGTGTTTCGGAAACCCTTGCACCATCCATGCTGCAGTTTTTACAGTACAAGACTTTCGGCAGACACAGGGTTCCGGAAGGATGGATCATTGTAACCGCCGGAAATCCTGCCGGATACAATGATGCGGTTCGTGAATTTGATATTGCGATGCTGGATAGGTTAAAGAAAATAGAAGTCGAGCCGGATTATGAGGTATGGAAGAAGTTTGCGGTTTCCGCAAATGTGCATTCTGTGGTTTTGTCCTATCTCGATATCAAGCCTCAGTATTTTTACAGGGTAACAACCACCATTGACGGCAAGAGTTTTGTGACAGCACGCGCATGGGATGATTTAAGCCAGATGATTGCGTTATTTGAAGAAAACAACTTGACGGTGGATTACAATCTGATCGCTCAGTATATTCAGGATGAGGAGATTGCCAAAGATTTTACGAACTATTATGACCTCTATCATAAGTATCGCTCAGATTATCAGATAGATCAGATCCTTTCCGGTAATACTCCTGCATCAATCGTCGAAAGAGCTGTAAATGCAAAGTTTGACGAAAGGCTTTCTTTGATATCTTTGTTGTTATCATCTATTGATGACAAACTCATAAAAACGATGCTGAAGGAGGACTCCCTCAGAGTTGTGATCAACCAGATTAAACCGATGAAGGATTATGAAAAGGAAATCGGTGAAATTATCCCGTTCTATAAGCAGAAGACTGAGCAGACGGATACCAAGGCGCATATCGAACGGTCTTATGCAGTACTGGATATCTATGAGGATCTGCAAAGCCTGATACAGCTTAAAGGAAATGAGTATGCCGTTATCAAAGAAGATCTTTCAAAAAGACTGCATGCGCTTAAACAAGAAGTAGAAGAGGATAAAAAAATGCTGGAAAATGTATTTGTCTTTTTCGAAAAGAGTTTTGGCAAAGGACAGGAGATCCTGATTCTTGTCAGTGAGATGACCATCCGCAATGCCATATCCAGATTTATATTCAATCATGGCTGTGAGAAGTATCAGGAGTATAATTCCCAATTATTGTTTAAAGATAAGCAGAATTCCCTGCAGGAAAGAATCGATGCTTTGAACATGCTGGAAATATAGAAGTACTCAGAAAGATAATACATGACAAAACCCATTCAGCAAGATGAATGGGTTTTTACTTATGAATGAAAAGGTTAATGATAGATCAGATGGCTTTCCTTCATCTGATGGTATAAGTATATTTGCAGAAAGTGAATAAGAATTAGTGTTTAAGTGAATTCTGCGTGAATTCTAACGAATATACTCTGCAGCTTCTTCGCCAAAGACTTTTACGGCGTAAGGTGTATAAATCCTGTTGCTGATAAGCAGATGGAAAGAACGGATTGTCTGTTCGGAATCAATCGGAAAAAACAGAAGATTGGACCTTGGAGAACGGATCAGCCGGTCACAGATGAAAGTGGCTCCTATTCCATTATCCACAAGACGGAATGCCGTTACAAGCTGGGCAATTGTCATCTTGATTTTCGGAGAGAATCCCGCCTCGTCAAACATAATGCGGCTCCTTGTGTATAGGTTGTTTTCTTTATCAAGCAGTATGAAATCGAGTTCCTTAAAAGAAGCGAGTGGTACTTTGGGGGCATGCAGATGCTTTCTTTCCAGAATATCTGCAGCGCTTAAGGCATAAGGATGCAACCCCGGATCCAGAGCTGTATCCTTATGAACTGCAAGCAGTACATGATCTTGAAAGAGTGGCGCATGTTCAAACTTCGGTAAAGTTTTCGGATCACAGCTAAAGGTCAGATCAATTTCCCTGTCTTCGAGCTTTTCAATCAATTGAGAAGCACTCGTTTCGACAAGTTGTACCTGAATACCGGGATATCGCTGCATAAAAGAAGATAAAAACGGTGCAATAATATAGCAGTTCAGATAGTGGGTTCCTCCGATTTTCAGGGAACCTGTTTTTAATTCCTGCATATCTTTGATCTGTCTGGAAAGATCATCTTCCAGAAATTGCATATGGCGGATGGCATTGATGTAAACCTGACCTGCCTCTGTCAGCTGCAATGGCCTGCGATTGCGGTCAAACAGCGGGGAACCGATGGATTCCTCCACGCGCTTTACCGCCACGCTCAGTGCAGGCTGTGTAATGTAGAGATGGTTTGCCGCTTTAGAGAAACTGCCGTCTTTCCAAATTTGGTAAATATATTTCATATCCTGTTCCATGATATTCTCCTAATATAAATTATATTAATAATAATATAAAAACCATAAAATTGAAATGATAAATGTAAGCGGTTACTCTATAAGTGTAAATCAAAGGAGGAAAGGCTATGCAGATCAATGCGTTGCTGATGGATGAAACAGATAATGTCGTGACATGCGTAAATGATGTGCCAAAAGGCACGGCGGTCGTTTACCGCAAGGAAGAGGAAGTCTGCACAATCATTGCAGAAGAGGATATCCCTTACTGTCACAAAATTGCCCTAAAAGATTTTGCGGAGGGTGAAACTGTTCTGAAGTATGGAGAAATGATCGGAAAAACGGTTACTCCGATACAAAAGGGACATCTGATAAACCACAAAAATATTATCAGCGTTGTTCGTGATTATGAAAGTGAGATGGTACCGGATCATGGGGAAACGGAAGAATTCAAACCTGTTATTCAGGATGACAGCCTGAAATTCTGGGGTTACAGAAGAAAAGAAGGCAGACCGGGGATTCGCAATCATGTCCTAATTCTGCCAACATGTGCATGCGGCTCCGAATCCAGCCGCATTGTCGCAAGCCAGGTAAAGGGAGCAGTAAATATCGTTTTTAACACCGGATGTTCTGATGTAGCTGCAAATACGGCAATGAGCCAGAAGGTGTTGACCGGATTTGCCTGCAATCCGAATGTGTATGGAGTAGTCATCATCGGACTTGGATGCGAGACAGTCGGCCATAAACAACTGAAGGAAAAGATTCAGGAAATGACTTCCAAACCGGTTGTTTCCTTCGGTATTCAGGATGAAGGCGGAACATTGAAAACGATTGAAAAGGCAGTTAGAGCCGCAAGAGATATGGCAGCAGAAGCCGGTATGCAGCAGAAAGAGTTGTTTGATATTTCTGAGCTGATGATGGGAATTGAATGCGGCGGTTCTGATGCCACTTCCGGTATTGCTTCCAATCCGGCAGTCGGTGAGCTGAGCGATCTGCTTGTCGACAGAGGTGCCACAACAATGATGAGCGAATCCATTGAATGGATCGGCGGGGAACATGTTGTTGCAAAAAGAGCTTTGACACCTGCCATTCATAATCAGATCATCAGGGTTTGCCGGGATTACGAAGAGCATTTGAAAGCTGCCGGACAGGATTGCAGAGCTGGTCAGCCCACACCGGGGAACAAGGCAGGTGGCTTATCCACATTGGATGAAAAGAGTCTAGGTTGTATCCGCAAAGGCGGAACAAGACCGATTACGGAAGTTCTTGAACAGGCAAAGCGTCCTGAAAAGACAGGAGCGGTTGTCATGGATACAGCAGGTTATGACATTTCTTCCGTTACCAGCATGGTCGCAGGAGGATGTCAGATGGTCATCTTTACAACCGGCAGAGGAACACCCACAGGGAATGCAATCGCACCGGTGCTGAAAGTCACAGCAAATGCAAGAACATACAAAAATATGGAAGACAATATGGATATCGATCTCAGTGCCATTATCTCGGGTGAAAAAACATACAAGGAGATGGGAAGAGAAATGTTGAAGAATGTCCATGATATTTGCAACGGCAGGCTGACAAAAGCGGAAGCCTACGGATTCTCGGATGTAGCGGTAGACCATGTCTGCCGGTTCGTATAATTTGCATATTGGAAAGGGGTAAAAATATGACGAAACTTACAATCTGTCTCATTATTTGTGTTCTGACAATGATCAGCTATATTGTCGGAAAGCTGCCTACCGGATTAACGGCTATGGTAAGTATGGTACTGTTTGTATTGACAGGATGTCTTGATCCCAATACGGCAGTAGGTTATTTTGGAAATACAAACGGTGTTATGATGCTCTCCATGTTTGTGGTTGCTGCCGGTTTCAACCGGACACAGTTTGTAAGAAAATGTGCTTCCAGTGTAAACAAAATTGCAAAAGGCTCACTGACACGTGTCATGTTCGGTTATGTGGTTATTACTGCACTCCTGGCACAATTTATCCAGAGTTCGGTCATTGTTTACGGTATTATGGCGCCGATGCTGATCGCCAGCTGTGATGAACTCGGCATCAAGCCTTCCAAGGTATTATTCCCGTTGGCAATGATGTGTATCGCACCGATTTCCACACTCCCTTTGGGAAGCGGTGCAACTCAGTTTGCGGAATTAAACGGATATCTTGAGGCTAACGAATATACTACATTTACAGTCGGACTCACAGATCCGATGAAGGCAAGACTGCCGATGATGATCTTCCTTGCACTGTACTGCATTTTCCTTGCACCGAAATTTGCACCGGATGAGCCGGTTGTGCAGACAGGTGAAGTACAAAGCAGAAAAGACACTCGTGAAGCTCTTCCTGCCTTCCAAGAGAGAGCAGGATATATCATTTTCATCCTGACTACACTTGCATTAATTTTTCAGCCACAGTTGAAAATTGCCACATGGGTCATCTGTCTCAGCGGAGCCTTGGCAATGGTTCTGTTTGGCGTATTGACTGAAAAAGAAGCAATCGGCGCAATCAACTGGCCAATGGCATTCCTGTTTGTCGGTGCATTGTCCATGGGTGGCGCTCTTACAGAAACAGGTGCCGGAGAAGTTGTCGGCAATATTCTTGCCCAGTTTGCCAACACTCTCAGCAATCCATATCTTATCGGTTTTGTTTTCTTCATCGTGCCATTCCTTCTGACACAGATTATGATGAACCGCACGGTTATGATCATCTTTATCCCGATTGCTATTCTTGCATGTAAAGCAATGGGAGCGAATCCCGTCGGCATTATCATTCTTGTGCAGTCTGCATGCTTAAGCTCATTTATGACACCTATGGCTACACCGGCTGTACCGATGTGTATGGCAAGCGGCGGTTACGATATTAAATCACTTATCAAACAGTCTCTGGTCCCGGCACTTGTATTGTGCATTGTTGCGGTAGGCTGGATTATGACTGTATTCCCACTCTATTGATACGGAGGCATGTATGGAAATCAAAAAGTTTCCCAAAGACATCAGCACGATTGAAATAGACAGGCACTATCCTGCAACATGTCTCATTGAAGGACTGTTTGAAGAAACCGTTCATGTTAACGGAACACAACGCAAATTCTACACCTATCTGAAACCGGGATTACGGTATAACCGTCCATGCCTGGTGGTCGCATTGGATTCGCATATAGATATTCATTCCTGTATAGACAATAGCTTCTGGAAAGATTTTGCAGATCAGAATGAAATCTTCTTGCACATCCTTGATCCTGAAAACGGAGCATGGAATGAAGACGGAACCGATGCAGATTACATGAACCAGGTGTACATCCGTATTCAGTCCCGCCAGGCATATGTCACCATGCAGGATAATATATACGCATTCGGTTTTGGGAACGGTGCAGTTATTGCCCAACAGGCTGTGATGAAGATGAGCAGTGAGTGGGCAGGGCTTGCGACATTCTCGGATCTGAGTGAGAAAACATTGTTAAAGACAACCGAGGAAAAACAAAACCAGAATACCGGCAAGACAGAATTATCCATTGACGGTGCAAAGGTACAGGTTCCTGTCTGGATGTACTGGACCGAGAATACCGGTGCAAACAGTGAGGTTGCTTCATATTGGAAAAAGCAGAATGATTCTTCAGAAGAAAAGTTCTCTAATGCATTTGCGGATGAAATTTATTTTCCGTCAAAGGTCAATAAGCGCAGCACGGTGAATGAGGAAAAAGTTTCCGAAGTCCGCATTACAAATGGATACAACGGCGAGCTGACAGAAGAAATGGTTCAGCATACTTGGGAGTATCTGCAACAGCATTGCCGTCATCGCGGATTTGGCCATAAGATGTTGAGAACACGTATGGCACCGGAAGATTATGGATTTACTTACCATGAGATTGCACATCAGGGATTTACCAGATTGTGGTATGAATATGTTCCCGAAGATATAAAGCAATCCGGTAAAAAAGTGCCTTTAGTTGTTTGCATGCATGGGCGTGGGGGAACGGCAGAATCCTTCATCAGTCTTTCAGGCATGAGCCGAGTCGCAGAAGAGAGGGGTTTTATTGTTATATTCCCGGAAGCCTGTGTTTACCAGCAAAGACCCGGCGGACTAACAAACATACTTCTATGGAATGGCTTCTATAAAGATCAGAAAACAGATGATACAGGATTCATCCTGAAAGCCATTGATGATGTAAAGACAAGAAACAACATTGATGAGACAAGGATATATGCCTGCGGCCAATCCAGCGGTGGCATGATGACCTCAAGGCTTGCTCTTGACGCACCGGAAATATTTGCAGCAGTATCACCATGGTCTGCGATTGTTGATCCGGATCATGAACTGGTTTTGCCGGAAAAGATCGATCCTGCAGTTCCGTATATGTTCTTGTTTGGTGACAGGGACTGGTTGTGTACCGATAAGGAAAACGGAAAACTGGAATATAAAGTGACAGGCATGATCGCTTCTTTCCTGGAACATCTGATGAAGCTTTACGGACTGGACCCTGTTCCGTATACATATGTATGTGGTGAAATCACGTATTATGTATATATGAATCAGAAGCATGTTCCGATGCTGACAGTAGGAAATGTCAAGGATATGACACATGCCAACTACCCTCGTGAAAGCTGGATTGCATATGATGAATTCCTCTGTCGCTATTCCAAGGCGGAAGACGGCACACTGTTCTATATGGGAAAACCTGTAAAATAATACACCCTCACACTCTTTCACGGGTTGTATTGCCAAGAAAACAGATCACGCAAAGATCTGTTTTTCTTCGCGGAGAGAGGGGATTTATTTTCACCATGCATGATAAAAATCATTTTTTTCAGAGTTTTTATGGCAAATCAGAAAAAAAGTGTTGATATTTTCTGAAATAAGAGTATTTTTATTTTGATTGATTGTATCAAATCATGTACAATTGATAAGACTGGAGATTGACTATGGATTGGAACACATTACCTGGATTTAACGAAAATTATGCAAAAATTAGAGCGAGACAACACAACACATTCGGCGGAAAGGTTGTAGAAGTGCTGTATGGCGCACTTGATGAAAACAACAACCCTGTTTATCCGAAGGATGCAGACACAGACGGACATGGACGCTGGTTCGGTATCGAAATCGATGGCGACTATCGCATGTTCTCCTGGAAACATCCGGCTTCCGAAGGCGGAAACGTTGAGTATGGCACAGACCATGGCGATAACGCATTGGAAGACATGGAAAATGATATTCGCAGAAAGCTGAGTATCTGCCGTGAGGTTGAAGAAGTCACTAGAGCAAATAAAGGTGAAGGCACAGAAGCTTTGGAAGCTTTGAAGAACGAGTGGGAAGCTATGACTGATTGGGGTACACCGAAAGAGCAGGAGTACACAAGAAGATATGAAAGAGCTTTGGCTGAATACAACATTCGCCATGAAGAAATGGAACAGAACCGTGCTGACAAGCAGGCAATTGTAGACAAGGCAAATGAACTGTCCACAAGCCAGAGCTGGAAGCAGACGGCTGAAGATTTCCGTGCATTGCAGGAAGAATGGGATGAAATTCCTTCTGCAGGCAGAGAAAATGATGATGCACTCTGGAAGCAGTTCAGCGCAGCGCGCAAAGCTTTCAACCAGAGCCGTAAACATTTCTTTGAGAATCTCGATGCACGCAATGCAGAGAACAAGGAAAAGAAGGAAGCTCTGATTGCTGAAGCAAAAGGCTTGCTGGAAAATGTTACAAACTGGAAAGCAGCCGGAGAAAAGATCAACGATCTGATGGAAAGCTGGAAGCAGTCAGGCAGTGCAGGACGTGATAACGACGATGCACTCTGGACAGAATTCAACGGTCTGCGCAGACAGTTCTTCGCAGCAAGAAAAGCATTCTTTGAGGAGAGAGATTCCCAGCGTAAAGAGAGCGTTGACAAGAAGAGCGCTCTGATTGCCGAAGCAAAAGAAATCGTTGAAGGCGGCGATTTTACAAAAGAGAAGACAGACCGCATGAAAGAACTCGACAAAGAGTGGAGAAATGCGGGTTATTCCGGAAAAGATGACAACGATCGTCTCTGGAATGAATTTACAGCGGTTAAGGATGAATTCTGGAATGGAAAGCGCTCTGAGAATAAAAAGAGATTCCAGGAAATCATCGATCGCAAAAACAGCACTATCAATTCTATGAAAGAGCAGATCAACGAACTCGAAATCAAGAAGTTTGAAACAGAGAACTTTGACCGCATCAGAGGATATGAGCGCAGAGTTGATGAGCTGAAGGACATCATCGATAACCTGACAAAGGATATCGAAGATCTTACAAAGAAACTCAATTCCTAATCCAAAGAAAGTGCGATACATAAAAATCGCACTTTTTTTCATAAAATGATTGACATAAGAAATCATTGCTAGTAATATATATTGGCTTGCGATAAAAAGGCTTTGTTTAAGGCAAAGCCTTATATTCGAGAAAGATTTGGCACACTTGGTAATGTGTGCATAAAAAAGAAAGGAGAGATAGCAATGCCTACAATAAACCAGTTGGTACGTAAAGGTCGTACTGACAAAGTTTACAAGTCAAAGTCCCCTGCATTGAACAGAGGATTCAACTCTTTGAAGAATCGTCCAACAAAGCTGAGCAGTCCTCAGAAGAGAGGCGTATGCACCCGTGTTGGTACAATGACACCTAAAAAGCCTAACTCCGCGCTCCGTAAATATGCTCGTGTACGTTTGAGCAACGGTATGGAAGTTACTGCTTACATCCCAGGTGTAGGACACAACTTACAGGAACACAGTGTTGTTATGATTCGTGGCGGCCGTGTTAAGGACCTGCCTGGTGTACGTTACCACATTATCCGTGGTACATTGGACTGTGCCGGTGTTAACGACCGTAATCAGAGCCGCTCCCTGTATGGAGCTAAGAAGCCAAAGGGTAAGTAAGAGAGGAGATAGAAAATGCCAAGAAAGGGTTATATTGCAAAACGTGATGTCTTGCCGGATCCAATCTACAACTCAAAGCTGATCACAAAGCTCATTAACAAGATTATGATCGATGGCAAGCGTGGAACTGCACAGACGATTCTGTATGATGCATTTGCAGAGATTGAAAGAAAGACCGGACAGAATCCGATGGAAGTTTTCGAAAAGGCTTTAGGCAACGTTATGCCTATGCTGGAGTTGAAGGTTCGCCGTGTCGGCGGTGCTAACTACCAGGTACCGGTTGAAGTCAGTGCTGAAAGAAAACTGACACTTGGTCTGCGTTGGATTGTTAACTATGCAAGACTGAGACATGAAAAGACTATGGAACAAAGACTTGCTGCAGAAATTATGGATGCAGCTAACGGAACAGGTGCTTCCGTTAAGAGAAAGGAAGATACACATAAGATGGCTGAAGCGAATAAAGCTTTCGCTCACTATCGTTGGTAATATTTACAGATTGATTATAGAAAGGAGCGATGAATGCCTAGAGAGTTCCCGCTAAATAAAATCCGTAATATAGGAATCATGGCGCATATCGATGCTGGTAAAACAACAACGACAGAGCGTATTCTATATTACACAGGTAAGATACACAAAATTGGAGAAACACATGACGGTGCTTCACAGATGGACTGGATGGCACAGGAACAGGAACGTGGTATTACAATTACTTCCGCTGCCACAACATGTCAATGGCAGGATTGCCAGATCAATATTATTGATACACCAGGTCACGTAGACTTCACAGCTGAAGTAGAGCGTTCCCTGAGAGTTCTGGATGGTGCTGTTACTGTATTGGACTCCAAGGCCGGTGTAGAGCCTCAGACGGAAACTGTTTGGAGACAGGCAACGGAATATAAAGTTCCACGTATTGTTTTCTCAAACAAGATGGATGCAACAGGTGCAGATTTCAAGATGTCTGTTGATTCCATTGGTGATCGTTTAGGTGCAAAAGCTGCCGCAATTCAGATGCCGATCGGCGCTGAACAGAGCTTCCGCGGAATTATTGACCTCGTCACAATGAAACAGGAAATGTATCAGAACGATCTTGGTACAGATATCAAGATTACTGAAATTGATGACCAGTTCATTGACCAGGCAAGAGAATGGCGTGAAGCAATGCTGGAAGCACTTGCTGATTACGATGATGATCTGATGATGAAGGTTCTGGAAGGTGAAGAACCGACTGTTGAAGAAATCAAGGCTGCGATCCGTAAGGGTGTATTGACAGCTGAATTCTTCCCTGTAATGTGCGGATCCGCATATAAGAACAAAGGCGTACAGCTGTTGCTGGATGCAGTTGTTGATTATCTGCCGGCACCTACAGATATTCCATCTATCAAAGGACATTTGGAAGACGGTACAGAAGATGAAAGAAAGCCTTCTGATGATGAACCGTTCAGTGCTCTTGCGTTTAAAGTTGCTACCGACCCATTCGTCGGAAGATTGACATATTTCCGTGTATACAGCGGTATCGCTACAGCGGGAAGCTACGTGTTGAATGCAACAAAGGACAAGAGAGAACGTTTCGGAAGACTCGTCAGAATGCACGCAAATCATCGTGCTGATATCGAAGAAGTTCGTGCAGGCGACATTGCCGGTGCAGTTGGTTTAAAGAATACAACAACAGGTGACACACTCTGTGATGAAGAACATCCGATTGTTCTTGAATCAATGGTATTCCCTGAGCCGGTTATCCAGATGTCTGTTGAACCGAAGACTAAAGCTGATGGAAATAAGATGGATCTTGCCCTTGCAAAACTTGCTGAAGAAGATCCTACATTCCGTACTTATACTGATGAGGAAACAGGACAGACAATCATCGCCGGTGTCGGTGAGCTGCAGCTGGACATCATCATGGACAGAATGAAGAGGGAGTTCAAGGTAGAGGCTACTGCCGGTGCTCCACAGGTTGCTTACCGTGAAACAATTCATAAGACAGCTGAATGTGAAGGCAAGTTTGTTCGTCAGACAGGTGGTCATGGTCAGTATGGTCATGTATGGATTCGCTTTGAACCAAATGAAGGAAAGGGATTCGAATTTGTTGACGCAACAATCGGCGGTTCCGTTCCGAAGGAATATATCAAACCTACACAGCAGGGTCTTGAAGAGGCTTTGAATAACGGTTTGATTGCAGGTTATCCGGTTGTAGATATTAAGGCTACACTGTTCGACGGAAGTTACCATGATGTCGACTCCAGTGAACAGGCATATAAGATTGCTGCATCTCTTGCATTGAGAGAAGCTGCAAAGAAATGTGATCCTGTCATCCTGGAACCTGTCATGAGAGTGGATGTTACAGCACCTGCTGAATACTTAGGTTCTGTTATGGGTGATATCGTCAAGAGACGTGGACAGATCCGTATGCAAGAAGAAACAGGTAATGCAATCAAGATTGAAAGCTATGTACCGCTTTCTGAAATGTTTGGATATGTTACTGATCTTCGTTCCTTTACACAGGGACGTGGCACATATATCATGCAGACAGACCATTATGAAGAAGTTCCGAAAAATATCGCTAAAGAAATCATTGCGAAAAACGGTTCTTCTGACAAGTAATTATTGCAATTAAATATCGTTTCAATTAGAATATAAACGGACTGAAAAAATAGACCAGGAGGAAAAAAATTATGGCAAAGGAACGTTTTGACCGTAGTCTTGAACATGTTAACATTGGTACTATTGGACACGTTGACCATGGTAAGACTACACTGACAGCAGCGATCACAAAATATCTCGCTGAGCATCCAGAAGATGGTAAGGCAGTATTCGAGGCTTATGATAAGATCGATGGTGCACCTGAAGAAAAGGCTCGTGGTATTACGATCAACACTGCTCACATTGAGTATCAGACAAACAAGAGACACTATGCACACGTAGACTGCCCAGGTCACGCTGACTATGTTAAGAACATGATCACTGGTGCAGCTCAGATGGACGGCGCAATCCTCGTAGTAGCAGCTACTGATGGACCAATGCCACAGACACGTGAGCACATCCTTCTTGCTCGTCAGGTAGGCGTACCGAAGATGGTAGTTTTCCTGAACAAGTGCGATATGGTTGACGATGAAGAATTGATCGACCTCGTTGAGATGGAAGTTCGTGAACTTCTCTCTGAGTATGGATTTGATGGCGATGACTGCCCGATCATCCGTGGCTCCGCTTATGGCGCATTGATGGGAGATGAAAAGTGGACTCCAGCTATCAAGGAACTCCTTGATGCAGTTGATGAATATATTCCAGCTCCAACTCATGAATTTGACAAGCCATTCCTCATGGCTGTTGAAGACGTATTCACAATCACAGGTCGTGGTACAGTTGCAACAGGCCGTGTTGAACGTGGCAGACTAAACATGAACGATGATGTTGAAATCGTCGGTCTCAGACCTACTCGTAAGACAGTCGTTACAGGAATCGAAATGTTCCGTAAGATGCTTGACTTCGCACAGGCTGGTGACAACATCGGTGCATTGCTCCGTGGTGTTAACCGTGATGAAATCGAGCGTGGACAGGTTCTTGCTAAGCCGGGTTCCGTTACTCCTCATACAAAGTTCAAAGCTCAGGTTTACGTTTTGACAAAGGAAGAAGGCGGCCGTCATACACCATTCGTATCCAACTACCGTCCACAGTTCTACTTCCGTACAACTGACGTTACAGGCGTTATCACTCTTCCAGAAGGAACAGAAATGTGCATGCCTGGTGACAACGTTGAAATGAACGTTGAACTCCTCAAGCCAATCGCTGTTGAGCAGGGAACACGTTTCTCCATCCGTGAAGGTGGAAGAACTGTAGGTTCCGGAAACGTTACAGAAATCGTTGAATAATTTCTGAAATGTCCAAAAGAAGTTTCCTCATTGGAAGCTTCTTTTTTTGTATTTCTGATTTGTTTGATTCTGCATTTGATTTTCTTTACGTAATTCGTCATAATATACGGTGGGGAAAAGGAAAGAAGTGAATGAAAGATAAAAAAAGAATCTTTGCGTTAATAGGCTTACAAATGGCCGTATTCTTATATGCGTGTACCGGATATTTTACAAAAATGGCTGCCAGGGAAAGTTTTTTGTCCTTCCGTTTTTGTTTTTTCTATGCATGTATGATCGGCCTGCTTGGCGTATATGCGATTTTATGGCAACAGTTTTTAAAGAGGTTTCCTTTAACTACCTGTTATGCGAGCAGGGCAATGTCATCTGTATGGACAATGTTGATTGCCTTTGTTGCTTTTCGGGAGACAATTTCTTGGAATATGATTCTCGGAGCTTTTGTTATTATTACGGGTGTATATATGGTGGTGACTGCAGATGAGTAGTTTTACATCGCATTGTCTGATCATGCTGGCAGGAGTCATGATTGCAGGCATTTCGCAATTTGTTTTAAAGAAGGCTGCCGATCGAGATTACAAGAGACTGATTGATCAGTATTTAAACTGGCGCGTTGTTGTTGGATATGGAATGATGGTATTGTCTACATTATGCTCGGTCATTGCACAGCGAGTCATTCCTTTATCGATGTCGCCCATATGGGATGCATGCAGTCAGATCTTTGTTTTATCCATTGGATTTTTTATCCTGCATGAGCATGTTTCCAAAAGAAAACTGCTTGGTGTTTGCATTATGATCGCAGGTATACTGATATTCTTATTATAGGAAGGTTGATATGAAAGGAATTATATTGGCAGGAGGAAGCGGAACAAGATTATATCCGCTCACGAAAGTCACCTCTAAACAGCTTTTACCGGTTTATGATAAACCAATGATTTACTATCCGCTCAGTACTTTGATGTTAGCAGGCATACAGGATATTTTGATTATTTCCACGCCTGAGGATATTGGTAATTTCAAGCGTTTATTACAAGATGGCTCGCAATTCGGAACGCATTTTACGTATGCAGTGCAGGAAGTGCCAAACGGACTGGCCCAGGCATTTGTGATCGGAGAAGAATTTATCGGGAATGATGATGTCTGCTTGATTCTCGGTGATAATATTTTCTATGGCAACCGTTTCGGAGCTATGTTGAAAGAAGCCGTAAAAAATACGACGGAGAATAAAGAGGCAATGGTTTTCGGCAAGTACGTGAATGATCCGGAAAGATTCGGTGTTGCGGTATTTGATGATCAGGGAAATGTCATTTCACTGGAGGAAAAACCGGAAAAACCTTTATCCAATTATGCGGTGGTAGGATTGTATTTCTATGATAACAGCGTTGTAAAATACGCAAAGGAATTGAAACCATCTGCTCGCGGCGAATATGAAATCACGGATTTAAACCGGATTTATCTGGAGGAGAAGCGATTGAAAATTCAAATTCTGGGAAGAGGTTTTGCATGGCTCGATACGGGCACAATCGATTCTCTTGAAAAAGCGACGGAATATGTCAAGCTTGTTGAGGATGTACAGGGAATCAAGATTTCCGTGCCTGAGGAAATTGCTTATTACAACGGATGGATTGATGAATCGCATTTGATTAAAGCAGCACAAGGCTATGGAAACAGCCCTTATGGCGAACACTTGCGAAATATTATTAATTCCAATTTACAGACTGATTTAAGAAAGAGGTAGAATATGAAAATTTTAGTTACAGGCGGTGCAGGATTTATCGGGGGAAATTTCGCACATCTGATGGTGAATCAGTATCCTGAAGATGAAATTGTCGTTCTTGATGCACTCACATATGCAGGCAATTTGGAAACGCTCGAACCGATCATTGAGAAACCGAATTTCAAATTTGTGAAAGGGAATATTTGTGACAGGGATTTTGTGGATGAACTGTTTAAAAATGAGAAATTTGATATTGTGGTAAATTTTGCGGCGGAATCACATGTTGACCGTTCCATTGAAAACCCTGAAATTTTTCTGGAAACAAATATCATGGGAGTACAGGTATTGATGGATGCATGCCACAAGTATGGCATCAGAAGATATCACCAGGTATCCACCGATGAGGTATATGGGGATCTTCCGTTAGATCGTCCTGATCTTTTGTTCCGTGAAGATACACCAATTCATACATCATCTCCATATTCCGCATCAAAAGCATCTGCAGACCTATTGGTTATGGCATATCACAGAACATATGGTCTTCCGGTAACAATTTCCAGATGCTCCAATAACTATGGACCGTATCACTTTCCCGAGAAATTGATCCCGCTCGTTATTTCCAGAGCTTTGGCAGAAGAGTCTATTCCTGTCTATGGTGAAGGGGCAAATGTGCGTGACTGGCTGTATGTCAGAGATCATTGCACAGCAATTGATTTGATTATCCGCAAGGGAAAAGACGGAGAAGTATACAATATCGGCGGTCATAATGAAAAGAGCAATCTTGAAGTTGTCAAAACTATCCTGAAGCAATTGGGAAAGAGCGAAGATCTGATTACTTATGTTAAGGATCGTCCGGGACATGATTTACGTTATGCCATGGATCCTGAAAAGATTGAAACAGAACTGGGGTGGAAGCCGGAATATCGTTTTGAAGAAGGCATTAAAGTTACCATTCAGTGGTATCTTGATCATAAAGACTGGTGGCAGCATATCGTAAACGGAGAATACCAGGATTATTACGAAAAAATGTACAAAAACCGTGAACTATGATCAAGGGGATACTTTTTGATTTCGATGGTACTCTGAGCTTTCGAATGCTTTCTGCATACAGAATGTATAAAAGATGCATCGAGATCATTCTTCCGGATAAGGATCCTATGGAACAGGAGTCCATTGTGCAGGAATGCCTGTATTGGGATCAGTATGGAACAATATCAAAAGATTTTGTATACACAAAACTGAAAGAAAAGTATAAACCGGATCTATATGTTCAAAAGTGGGTCGATGACTGGGCGGAAAACTTTCCCGATTATCAGATTCCAATGGAAGGTGTATATAAGACACTGCAGAAGCTGCATCAATACTATGCGTTGGGAATTCTTTCCAACGGAGATGCACAAAGCCAGAAAAAGAAGATTCATGCATTGAACATGGATGCATATGTTGATGCGGTTTTGGTAACCGGAGAGTATGGCATCCATAAACCGGATCGGAGAATATTTGAAATAGCAGCAGAAAAAATGGGTTTGCCATGCAATGAAATCGCCTACATCGGAGATACTTTTCACAGGGATATTCTCGGAGCGATGAAAGCGGGCATGAAACCGGTATGGTATTGCTTTGAAAAACAGGGTGTAACGGATTTTGATATTCGGATAGTTTCATCCATGGAGGAAGTTGAACGGATGTTTGTGGAGGATACAACATGGAACATTTAAAGAAACTGCTGATTGTCTTTCTTTCACTGTTTCTGATTACAGGATGCAGGAAAAAACCGGAACCTGTTGCAACACCGGTAGTAACGCCGGATGTTACAGTGACAGAAGAACCGGTGGAAAGCGAAACACCGGAAGCTCAGATTGATGAAGACGGCATATATGATACAAAAGATGAAGTTGCACTGTATCTGTATACGTATCACCATCTTCCTGATAACTACATGACAAAAAAAGAAGCCAGAAAACAGGGATGGGAAGGCGGAGCATTAAACAGAACCATACCGGGCATGTGTATCGGCGGGGATGTCTACGGAAATTATGAAGAGGTTCTTCCTGTAATACATGGAAAGTACTATGAGTGTGATATCGATACAATTGATCAAAAGAGCAGGGGGCCGAAGCGTATTGTCTGGTCGGAATATTTCGATATCTATTATACAGAGGATCATTATGAGACTTTTGAGCTTTTGTATGAAGGAGAAGACTGATGAGCAGGGAAATTGTTTTGCATGCTGAATATCTGAAAGACAAAGAAAAAATGGGGGAATACATGAAAGAAGAATTCTCCCTGCCGGACTATTTCGGTGGCAATCTGGATGCTTTATATGATTGTCTGAGTGAACTGGAAGAAGATGTCTGTGTGTATCTTACCCGTGATAATGTCAAGAAGATCTGTCGGAATACCTATGCATACAAAGTACTTCTGATACTCAGCAAGGTTTCGGATGAAAACAGACATTTGAAGCTGATGTTTAAAGAATAGGCAAAAACAGTATACAACGGTGTATATACTGTTTTTTCTTTTATAAGCATTCATTTTCCGTTACGGTTTTAAGCACGCATGAAAAAATGAATGGTTTGATATGAATTCATGCAAAATAAAGTATAATATTGAAGAATGGAATAGTTTGAAAGGTAATGGGTATGAGTAAAATAATATGTCCGAACTGCTTTACAAAAAATGAAGAGGGGAATGATCGTTGTAAAGAGTGTGGCAGCCTTATACAGGAAAATGAATCACATCAATTAAAAGTGGGATCTTTGCTGCATGAAAGATACCTTGTAGGAAAAGTACTGGGCCAGGGAGGCTTTGGTATTACTTATCTTGGAAAAGATACTACTTTGGACAGACTCGTTGCAATCAAGGAATATTTTCCTATGGGATTTGTCAATCGTCATCATACGATTACGGATAATGTTTCTGTAACGATGAAAGAATCTGCGGATTTTTTTGCGGAAGGAAAGGAAAAAGTTCTTCTTGAAGCAAGAACATTGGCAAAATTCTCCGGTGATCCTAATATTGTCGGAATCTGGGATTTCTTTGAGGAGAACAATACAGCTTATATAATCATGGAATATCTTTCAGGAATGAGTCTGGCGGAGTTTCTCAAAGAACATGGAAATCTTTCTTTCGATGAAGCGTATGTAATGTTGAAACCGGTCATGGAGGCATTACAGAAAGTGCATGCTGAAGGGATCATTCACCGTGACATCAGTCCGTCTAATTTGATGCTGGTAGGAAACGGACATGTCAAGATTCTGGATTTCGGTACGGCAAGGATTACGAACCCGAGAGGTGAAGGAAGTCTTTCCGTTGTTTTAAATCCGGGTTTTGCACCGCAGGAACAATATAATTCTCACGGCATGCAGGGACCTTGGACGGATGTTTACGAGCTTTGTGCTACCATGTATAAACTCATCACAGGTATCACTCCGCAAAACTCCATGAGCAGGCTTTTCAGTGATGAAATTGTTTTGCCTTCCGAAGTAGATGCACAAATGACAAAATCACAGGAAGAAGTGATTATGAAAGGGATGGCTGTCGATCCGGAAGAAAGATATCAGTCCATGCAGGAGTTGATAAATGCATTTGAACAAAAGGAGGAATCCGTGCCGGAAGAGCCTGATTATGATGATGAAAGAACAATGATCAATCCGCAGGCGTATGTAAAGAAAAAGCACGTTCCTGAAAAAGACGACATTGGGGAAAAGGTTTTAACAGATGAGACAATCGGACAAACCATGCCTATGCCTGAAACGGTAAAAGAGAAAAAGAAAAAACAGAAACCGGTAAAAGAGAGGAAAGCAATCAGAATCAATTGGAAACCGGTTTTGATCGGGATCATGGGTGTAGCCCTTGTCATCGGTATTATATTTGGTGCTAAAGCAATTCTGCTGGATAATCCTTATAAGCAATCTGAATATTCTGCCCGCATTAAGGATACGGAAGTAACAGAAAAAATGCTGAACACGATCAACAGGGATGAAAAGATCTACCATCTGACATTGCAGAATTGCACAGTGTCTGATGCGATATTGAACAAAATAGCATCAATGAGCCATATTACACATATGCAGATCACAAACTGTACAGGCATCAAGAATTATGATCCTCTTGCATCCATGACAAATCTTGAAATACTGGAACTGGAAGGAAATAGCCAGAATCACGTTGCTTTAGATTCTTCTTCCTTCAATAAGGAGTTTCCGTATTTGAAGGATATCCGTTTATATCAGGCTGATATAGATGGGGATGGCTCTTTTCTGGGACAATTCTCTCATCTGAACCGTCTGATTCTGTCGGGTTGTGAAGGGGCAATTGACACATCATATCTCTCCGGGAATGCGGATTTGAAATATGTTTCTTTGAATGATGTAACTGTTAAAAATCATGATTTTTCCGGTTTTTCAACATGTACAGGTATTGAGGAAATACGGATGGATGAAATGGAGATGGAAGATCTTTCATGGGCTGAACCGCTTCTGAATCTCAGATTTCTGTATCTTGCAGGAAACCATTTGAAATCTCTTCCTCTTGCAAATCATGCAAGCCTCATTACCATTGAAGCGCCAAACAATGAAATTGAGGATATCTCCGGCTTGGAGGGATGTACTGCTTTACAGGAGCTGGTGCTTTATGATAATCAGATCACGGATATTTCCTCCCTTTCCTCTTGTGAAAGCTTGAAGGATGTCAATTTCAACAATAACCAGATTGAAGATATTACAGCTTTATCCTCCCTGACAACACTCAAAAACGTTTTGATGGAGAACAATCATATCAGTGATGTCAGTCCTATGGCAGATCATGATACGATTATTGTATTGGATTTTAACAAGAATCCGATTTCCGATATTTCCGATCTTTCTGGCTGTACAGGCTTGGAAGGCTTATATTTGAGTGATACGGAAATTGATAATCTGGATGCATGTATTAACATGATTGATTTAACAAGAATCTATGCACACAGAGCACAGCTGACAGACATCAGCGGATTGAAAAATACAACGATGCTTGAGCAGGCAGGCTTCCAGGATAATTCCATTTCCGATATTTCAGCGCTGTCTGCCAACAGCAAGCTGGAAGTTCTGCGCATGTCTTATAATCAGATTGCAGACCTCTCACCTTTGAAGAACTTGGCGCAGCTAAAACTGGTTTCATTGAATAATAATAGGATTTCTGATATCACTCCTCTCAATATCAATACGGACATGCAGTATCTGGCTGTAGGAAATAATCAGATCAAGGATATCAGTTGTCTTGCATCAATGACATCTCTTGCATATATTGATGTCGGCGATAATCAGATAACCGATCTTTCACCTGCCATTCATGCATATCCTACCTCTCAGATCTTGCTCGCCCACAACAATCAAATCAGTACAATTCCCGTGCTTCCCTCAGAAGTGGAATACTATTTCCTGACATTGTATGGCAATCAGATCAAAGATATGGCACCGATTGAAGATCTGGTTAATGAAAATCAGTTGCAGGATGAATTGTATATTTCATGGTATGAGAATATAGATTATATTCCTGTTGCAAAGACCAAGTTTTCTAAGGTTTCCCTGATTGATACACCAATGGACAAGAGGGCTGTTTTAAAGGAACTGGATAAGAATACCAAGAATGAGGAGAAGATTTATTTGACAAATGAAATGGAATTTCCGTCCGCTGAAGAAGCAGATGCGAATGTCAATGAATTCCGTTTGGCAGTACGTGATAAAGAATCCGATTACTCGAAAGGCCTGAATATGTATAATCTGTATAACTCGGTAATAGGAGGGGAATGATGTATCCGGATAGAAATGCAGTTACAGTCATTGCCGAAAAAAAGAAAAACGCTCCGAAACTGTATATCGTATGTGAAGGCCAAATCGGGGAACATGATCTTGCGGGCAGACAATCAATCGGACGCAAATCTAAAAAGGGAATGCCGGATATAGATGTGGATTCTCTGATTGTCTCCAGAAATCACGGCACTTTCATAACTACGGATTACGGTACCTTTTATCAGGATGCCGGAAGTTCAAACGGAACAATGTTTCATGGAAATTTATTGAAAAAGGAAGATATTGTCCCCTTGGAAGACGGAGATATTTTGCGTATACATGCATCAGAAGCGAAAGATACATCCATGGATGTAACCATGGTTTATTCGACCGGATATCCCGCAGATTATGAATGGAAAAAAACGGAATTACATGAAGATATTGCTGAAATTGTCATCGGAAGAAGTGAAGGGATCAGTCTTTTTGATACATCCGTTTCCCGAAAACATGCCTCTGTCTTTCATTCCCGTTATGGATGGGCATTAATCGATCATGACAGCCTGAATGGTGTGTTTTTAAACGGTAAGAGACTGAAACAGCCGGTTTACCTGAATCGGAATGATGTCATCAGCATCTCGGGCTATCTTTTCTTTTTCCTCGAAGACAGCCTTCTCTACACAGCTTCCAAAACGATTCCGGAAGAAGTGCCAAGTTCAAAGGGAGATGTTTCCGCTTCCCATGAAAACCTGTCGATTTGGATTGAAGAAAGAAATGTATGGCATCGCATGAAAAAGAAGACCTTGTTAAAGGATATCCACATGGAGATTCCATCAGGCCAGATGGTGCTGATTCTAGGGGGATCCGGAGCCGGTAAGACTACTTTTATGAATGCGGTAATGGGATATGAAAAGGCAGACGGTTCGGTTAAGTATAACGGTATTGATATCTATGAAGAGTACGAACGGATGAAATATCTGATCGGCTATGTACCGCAGCAGGATCTTCTGCGAATGAGTGATTCCGTATATGATACATTGTTTAATTCGGCACAGATGCGCCTGCCTTCCGATTACACAAAAGAACAATTGGAAAAAGAAGTTATCCGTACGATGGATTTATTCGGCCTCAAAAGAGAGAGTGAATCATTGGTCGGAAAACTGAGTGGCGGACAGAGAAAACGTCTGAGTATCGCAGTGGAATATATAGGGAATCCATCACTGTTTTTTCTGGATGAGCCGGATTCGGGACTGGATGGAACCATGGCAAGAAGCCTGATGGAAAATCTGAGAATGATTGCAGATGAAGGAAAGATAGTCATGGTGATATCTCACAGTCCGGACCGTGCATTTGAATTGTTTGATCAGGTGATTGTCTTAGCTAAAGGAAAAGATGATACAGGCCATCTCGTATTCTACGGAAGTCCTGAAGAAGCATGCCGTTTCTTTGAAACGGATCAGCTGGAAAAGATAGTAAAGAGAATCAATAGGATAGATGAAGGCGGAGAAGGCCTGGCAGATCAGTATATCTCTGCTTTCGAAAGAAGGTGCCGGAATGGCTGAGGACAGGATTACAAGAAGCGGACAGATAAAAGTTTACCTCGGAAAATGCTTCCGTATTTTTTCTACGGAAAAGCAATGGAAGAATTTTATTTCCACTGCTTTGATCATGGCTATTATTTCTATGGTTACAGGCAAAGATATGTTTGTTTCTTTTTCCGATACCAGAAACGGCTCTTTTGCGATCATCTGTGCATGCATTTGGATTGGTTTATTCAATTCTATTCAATCCATCTGCCGGGAAAGGGATATTATCAAAAGAGAATACCGTACCGGCCTCCATATTTCCTCCTACATTCTTGCACATGTCATTTTTGAAGCATTTCTCAGTGCTGTTGAATCCTGTATTATTATGGGAGTTGTCGCTTTGCGCAACATCAGCCATCTTCCCACATCAGGACTTGTCGGACCGATGTTTACAGACATGTATGTTACGATTTTTCTTGTTGTTTTCGGAGCAGACATGATTGCTGTTCTCATATCAAGCATTGTAAGAAAAGAAAATACGGCTATGACTGTCATGCCGTTTGTGCTGATCATCCAGCTGGTCATGAGCGGTACCGTGTTTCATCTGGAAGGAATAACGGAAATGATATCCTACTTTACTCTCAGCAAGTGGGGTCTGGATGGAATCTGTGCGATTGCAAATACAACCCGAAGCGTGAATAACGGATATATTTTTTCCGGATTGGACAGTTGTGATCCCAAAGCTTCCGTGTTACTGATGGCGTGGGCTGTTCTGCTGATATTCTCGCTGGTGTATATCCTGCTATCCATCATCGTGTTAAAAAGAGTGGATAAAGATACAAGATAAAAAGAGAACTCACGTTCTCTTTTTAGTTGATATGAACATAGTCAATTACATGCTGGTAAAGATATTTTCCCATACCGTCTTCCGTACAAGGATATTCTGTAACAGCATTTGCAATAGCTTTTACAGAAGGAGAACCGTTGATCAGACATACACCCCAGCCGGCGGTTTTCAGAAGCTCAGTGTCATTTTCCATATCGCCGAAAGCCATAATCTGAGATAAGGGCGTTTTTGTCTGCTCGCTGTATTTGGAAAGGGCAACACCTTTATTGAGGCGGGGATCCATAAATTCCACAATACAAGGTGCGGTTTTTACCGCAATGTATTTATCGCTGGTATGTTTGGAGATGTAATCAAATACTTCTTTTTCACGTTCTTCTTCATAGCGGTAGATCAGATTGTTATTGGGTGCAATGCACAAACGGTCATAATCTCCGTCTGTCACAATGATTTCCATATGATTGCGCATCATTGATGCAGCAATCATTTTATCAAATCTGGTGGACACCATATGGTCCTCTTCATAAAGTGAGGCAGTCAGGTTAAGAGGATCCATCATATCCAGTATCTCATGCATGGTATCTGTAGAGAGCAGATAAAAAGATTGTATTTCATTGTTCTCTTTATACCATAACTGTCCGCCGTTGATGCCGATTAACAGATCAAAGTCAAATGGCAGTCCCCAGTCATCTTTTCTTTTAAACATGTTTTTGTTGATGGATCTGCCGGTTGCCAAGCCGAATAAAACACCTTTTTCATGTAATTCTGTAATAGCGTTTTTGGTGATCGGCATAATCATTTCACCTTTTTCAACAAGTGTGCCGTCAATATCCGCAACAATCACTTTTAACAAATATTAACGAAGAAGTCCCCTTCTTCCTACGAAGTGTAAAGAAGGGGATGAATTCGTGCCGGAATGATGTATAATAGA
>CACXCB010000350.1 GCA_902766005.1 uncultured Erysipelotrichaceae bacterium
AGGTATTTTTCGTAGCATTTTCTTTCATCGTATTCTATTCTCAGGCTCGTATATCTGTCTCGATATTTATCTCTGTTCATGGCAAAGCGCTGAATTTTTTCCATAGTTTCTTCAACAGTGTTACTCTTAATTATCATATCATCTATCATTCCTGCGCTCTCGGGGCTTCCACCAGTATTAAATGTCATGACAGGTGTCCCACACGTAATTGCCTCTAAGTTAACTGTGGGATAATTATCTGCTCGAGTCGGATTTAGAAACAAATCCGCAATCGAATAATATTCTGCTAATTCCTCCTGGTTTTGAGTTTTATGAATGGATATAATATTACTTGGTAAAACACTGTCGATCTTATTGTTCGTTCCAACAAGAATGATCTGATAGGTGCTGTCTAAACGACTTGCTAATTCACAGAAAACATCAAGCCCCTTTGAATTGTTCCATACAGAGGAAACACCAAGAATAATGAATTTGTCCTCACAATGATGCATTATCCGCAAATCACTATTCGTATATTTGAAAACCTCCAAATTAACACCGTTTGGAATCACTTTTATTTCGGTTTTTTTCAAGAAAGACTCCCTAACGATATTAGCCAGCCACTTTGAAGGACACACAATACATAAATTTTGTATATTAGTGAACAGTTTTTTCTTCCTATTATACAGACCTCTACTTCTATCAAAAAACAGGCTATAAGGGTACTGTCCAATGTTTGGACAATCACAACACTGGGTTACCCATTTATTGCAATCTACATTAATGAAATGAGTGCAATGCCCAGTAATAGGCCAACAATCATGAAAAGTCCAAACAACCTTAGCTCCACAAGTCCTTAGATATCCAAACAAAAGAGAAATGTTTAAATAATAACCATGTAAATTATGAAGGTGAATAATATCAGGTTTTATTGTTTTTAGCGAATTAATAAGCTTATATGTAGCTAAATAAGAATGCCATCCTTGATCTCCTAATAGTCTTGAGCACGCCTGATGAAGGCGGAGATCGAATTTTGAATTTATCCGTATGCCATTTTTATAATCGCTTTTATGATTTCCACTATAAAATATGTAATTCTCTATACCATTACTACTTAGCAGATCGCTAATAGCAACCACAATTTTCCCTGTACTTCCTCTTCCACATTCTGTGTTAATTTGCACAACCTTCATATATAATTCCCCTCATAGTTTAATTGTACCAGAAGAATTTGTAACTGCTCATAATAGATGAAGGCCCCGCTTTATATATACCCAAAAGGATAAATACCGCTAAAAGAACAGCAGAAAGTATCATTTCATTCTTTTTGGTTGTATTTTTTTTGCTTGCATCTAGCAAAGGTGCAACACATGGCAAAAAATAATAACTCGCTCTCTCAAAAACTGTTATATAAAAGAACCTCATTGAAAAAAACGTGGTACAGATCACAAACATGAAGAAATAAAATGAATAATTAATAGCATCTATTTCACTCTTACTGTTTCTTATACTAATGCTATTATAAAGTACAAAAGCATATAATATTATTGTTAGGTACAATATAAATGTTACAACTCCACCCGACGTATTCTCAATACTCCCACCTAAATAATTCTCATTCATCAGAAAGTTAGCTAATATAGTTACTTGTCTTAATATTATTGGAGCACCTGCCGAAATCAATGCAATAATTGCAATACTTTTGATATCGATTTTTCTTCCATAAATAAAATAAGAAATTACAAATACAGCTGCACTGGCGTGGAAAGTCATAGCAACAATAACAACTGCGAGAAAAGCACGTATATTTCGTTTTTTACAATACTCTATTGCATAAAGGCAAATACAAATAGCAATAGCTTGACGTATTCCTTGAAGGAAAAACGTACAAAGCCCCATGCTCGTCATCGATATTAGGCCAAGTACACAATCATCACAATTCTTCTTCAAGAAATTTGTTATACTAAGAGCAAAGAAGATACCTGAGAACACAAACACATATTGGCCGTTGTGAAAACATTGCGATAAAAGCCATGTAACTAACACATACCCTTTTTCTAAGTCAAGAGATAACACCGTTTGTATATTTGAAAAAGGAATAGAGCTAAATCTTTCCCAAAGGTTATAATAGAACCTTGCATCACCTGAACCTATATATGGTGTTCTGAGTGCAAAAAACGTAAACAGAACTATAAACATTATTCTAAGGTAACGTCGTTTCCCTGTTTCTCGTTTTTTTGCGGATAGTCCTGTTATACTAAATATTACAGGTGATAATAGATAAAACATGTACAATGACATATCACTCTATTTGAGGCGTAATATGCGCCTCTTCTCTCCTCCATTCTTTAACCGTTATAACCTACATTATTCTTTTTATCTGTATTCCATGTTGGGGCACTCTTTTTTCTTCAGGCGGTAATTGCATATAATCGCCATAATACTCACGAAGCAGAATATCGTAATTTCTTGGGATATCAAAAAAATCATCACAGAATTTCATTTTTGCCTTCGGCAAAAATACCTCTGTGCGAAAATATGCTTTTTTATTATTGTAATCAATTATGTGACAATACTCTGATCCTTGCAAATGGTACTTTTTCATACCTACATCAACTAATTCAGCTGCGTATCTTGGTGTTATTATTTTTCCAATTCGTAATAAACGACTTAAATACCCAAGAAGACTCTCTGATTTGGAACGGTCATTAATTGTCCCCAAACCATATATACTAGATCTAGATGCCCGTAAAATACCATATTTGAACATAGTCGCTTTAATCTGCATGTTTCTTTTTCCGGCATTATTAGGAAGCCCATCTAATGGGAAGATGCCGATAAATGCACTTATATATTCTTCTTTCCCCCCTCTATCTCTTCTAATTGCAATACGTGAACTATTAATTCGCAATAGCGGGGACATGCTCTTAAAATTTTTGCACTTATAATTATCTAATGTCCAGTCATCTTGTTCTTTATCTTTAAACAATTCAATAAAACGATCATAATCATCCCTCGGCATGACTATGTCAACATCATCATCCCAAGGAATAAAACCACCATGCCGAACAGCTCCAATAAGAGTTCCCCAAAACAAGTAATATGTTAGATGGTTTTCTTCACACACTTTTTTGAAACTACACATTAGTCTATATAATTCATCATGCAATTCCTTCAGGTGTTGTTTATTCATAAAACTTGCTCCTTATCTGTTTTCTCTTTGCTTAACTATTTCCCAATATGCCTTTTTCGCAATTTGTCGTCCTCGCCCATATAAATATCCAGCAGAATACTTGGGTATAAACGAAAAATAGTATCTTGCCATATTCCCTCTGCTTTTTAATTCAGATCTAATGGCCTTCGGAGCATTTTTATATCCCATCCTTAACAAGTAGTACGAAATATCAGAAAGATATCCATAGTCATTCATCTCATTATCAATAATAATTTTCTTAATTAGATCTGTCTGCATCTCTTCCTTTTCTATTTCAAATACATCGTTCAACCTGTTTCCAGTCTTATTTTTATGCTCTCTACTCTGTACAATTGCTTTGTCTTGGAAGCAGAAAATACATCCGCCTAGAATAAACCTATACCATAAATCTGTATCTTGCACAGTTCGCTTTGAAATATCAAATACGCCAAATTTCTCAAAGGTTTCCTTTGGAATTAGAACTGTGCAGCCACTTAATCCATATTGTTTTAGATTATCAAGAATTAATTCTTTTTTACTGCGTATACATTTTTTACCATTTAAGTTGCCTTGGTAATGACTTGTTATTCTCCCGTTAATGTCTATACGTTCTGTACCTGCACATAAGAGTATTCTTTCTCTTTGAATGGTCGGATTTTCTTGTAATACTTTATTCAGAAATTCAACTTGATCGGCCAATTTAGTTGAAATATATCTATCATCATGAGAGAGCCATGTGAAATATTCTCCCTTCATATTTGATATTCCTTCATTCAGCGTATAGGAGATCCCTCGATTCTCTTGCCTATCTATAAACCTGATTTTATCTCCATAGCTTTTTGCAATTTTTGATGTTTCTCCTCCATCAGAAGATCCATCATTAATTACTATGATTTCAAGTTTTTTATACGTTTGACTTAAAGCGCTATCTATTGCATCTTTCATAAAGTTCGCGCCATTATAGACGGGCATAATTATACTGATAAAAGGTTCATACTTCATTTAGCTTCGTCCTTTGCTATTATCTGTTTTGATTCTATAAACACTCTTGTTGAGTCGGGCACATCGTGTACTACTACACAGTTTGCACCAATCTTTACATTGTTACCAATTCGGACTTTCCCAACAATTTTTGCTCCAGGATATATTGTCACATTATCCCCTATGACAGGCGCATGGTTTACATTATGGTAGTCATTTCCAATCGTCACTTGATGAAAAATAGTACAATTTCTACCAATATACGCATCCGGCGAAACAATTATTCCATTCAGCCCATGCGGTAATCTGGGTACTGTTTCAAACACGGCGCCGTGATTCAAACCTGTTCCCATAGATGCTTTATTGTATGCATCACAGCGTTTAATATATAGAAGATATAATAGTTTGAGGCTTTCCCCCCCCCCCGATTTATTACGTAACTCCTACGTTTCCAGTATTTTTCAGGATTATAATGTTGAATCCATCCCAGCACATTCTTCACTGGAAACTTATGATAATTAATGTTCATTGTGTTTCTTCCTCATTCAGTCGATCTCTTAGTATCGTCGAACTAATCCCATCCGTGTGGTCAAGATACACGATTTCAACGCCAATAGGAGCAAATTGCTTTTCAAATCCATTCCAAGCTTCTGTGCCTTTCCAGTCAGATCCAACGAACATTTTATTGAAGTGGTACTTTTCCCATGCACCAAGCTTATTCTTATCTTCTTGGGGTACAACTTTGTCAACATACTTTATCGCTTCAACAATAGCGACTCGATCAGCAAAAGGAATTATCGGGGTTTTATTTTTGTCTCTCTGTACCAATTCGTCTGTGCTTACACCGACAATGAGATAATCGCACTGTTCTTTTGCTCTTCTAATAACATTTAAGTGCCCAATATGAAACATATCGTAAACACCCGTTGTATAGCCAATAACCATCTCTATACCTCTTACATCTTTATATTCTTACTTTTTACCTTCTCCTGGGCCTGCACCTCATATCTTGAAGCATTCCTGCAATACAGAACGCTAATAGCAAAGAATGAGAGAATATAGTAGGCTGTGTAGCAACAAACCATAATATCAAACGTTTTTGTGAATAGCGCGACAAAAAGCCACGGCATAAAAAGACCGGCAACGCCAAAGTTTTTATCGATCTGTTCCCTTATGTAAGCAAAGCTCTTTTTATCTTCAGTATCCTTCAACGTAATATCATCTAATTCACCGAGAATTTTCTGCCCAGCAAAATAGCAATTCTGATATTTCTGATGTACAAGTCTCATGTATAGATTGCACATTGCACCCACACCACCCACAATGATCAGGATGTGACGATATTGCTCTGAAACAAGGAACGTCGTATGATAGGCAGCAATACCCATAGCAATCGTTGTAAAGGAAAATGGACCATATCCTGCAACAGCATCAAAGAAATCACCCATAAAAGTCTTTACCTTCTTGACTCGTGCAATGTTTCCATCCACGCAGTCAAGAACCAGCCAAAAGTTTGTCAGGATAACGCCAGCAAGCATCCATCCAAAACTATTTATTGAAAGGCATACTGCGGCAAAAGCAATCACGATCCAAGACAGGACTGAAACCATATTTGCCGTCCAGCCAGAATTGATAAAAAGATACGTCACAGGAAAAGATGCTTTGCGCACCCACAGTTGCACCCATAGAGAGCTTCTACTATTCTTTTTTTTAGTAAGTGATGCTTTGATTTCCTGATAAGAATAATGCTGTTTCATTTGCTATATCTCGACTTTCTTTTCTATATATGACAGCTTAACGTCACTAAAGGTAAGCGGGTCTATATAAGAATCTCTCTGTATATATCCCACATGGTATTGAGTGCGTTGTTTATCTCAAAAGGCTCTACCGCTTTCATGCAGGCCGCACTCATGCTTTCTCTAAGTTCCATACTACTTGCCAACTTGTTGATCGCCTTTGCAAATCCATCAACATCATCTGGGGACAAGGCATAACCGGTTTTACCATCAATCACATAGTCCAGAATTCCATGAACATTTGACGAAACCAGTGGTACTCCAGCAGCCATTGCTTCAATCCCTGCCATACCCAAGCCCTCGATACGGGATGGGAATGCACTAATATCTGTCGCATTGCAGAGTTCCGGGATATCCCGCCGGAATCCAAGGAATACAGTATGGACACCGAGGGTAGTAGATAGTGCCTCAAGCTCCTCTTTCAGCGGTCCTTTTCCGCAAATCACATAGTAAATATCATCCCTCTTAAGTTTTCCAAGGGCTTTGATGATAACTTGATGATTCTTTCTTTCTATCATCTCTCCAACCGAGAGAAGCATCACACAATCTTCCGGAATTCCAATGCTCTTCTTATATGCTTTCTTATCAACCTTAGCATTCTTTATTCTGTTGATATCAACGCCAACACCTGGAATATATCTGACGTTCTTTGCGTGGAAAGATTTCGCCCGATTGAAGTCTTCTTTGTTAATCGTAACAATATAATCTGTATATTTGGACATCCATTTCTCTACGGGATAATAAATAATCCAGTTCTTTTTCGGAGAAGCATTATGGAAGTGAAAGCCATGACAAGTGTACATTACAACTGTACCACGTTTCCTTACCTTCCTTGCTGCCAAACGAGCGAAGACAGATGCCGCTGGAGTATGCGTATGAATTAAGTCGAAGTTTCCTTCTCGAATAATCTTTTTTAAATCTTTATATGCAGATATATTTTCTGCCGAAAAAGGGCTCCTTGCGAAATCGATATTATGGAGGATAACCCCCTCCGCTTTTATTTTCTCCAAATATTTTCTCGTTCTCTCCTCATCTGTATCTTCCATATAATCGAAGTTGCAGGCAATATGAACCTCGCAATCAAGATCAGATCTGAGAAACTCAACATTCTCTTTATTAAACCATTCAATAAAGGAGACGACACTCGCCACTATAAGAACCTTTTTCAATTGGGACTTCCCTTCTCATGCTCTGCAATAATTCTTTTAGCATATACCTGTAGAGCATCGTACTGTGGTTTAGATACTTTCCCTGCCTTCAGCAATGCATCGCCATAATCAATTGCCGTAGCATTCTCTCCGTCTGTTATTCCATCTTTCTTCAGCACCGCTTTTACCGTCGCAAAAAGGATTTCTACATCCCCAAAGAAGCTGACCTTTTCAATATACTTCAGATCCCATTCCAATTTTTCTTCCCATGTGATTGCATTTCTTCCCTTCACTTGGGCCAGGCCAGTGAGCCCCGGCTTTGCCGTATGACGCATCCGTTGTCTTTCTGTCATAAATACCATGTCACGTACCAGCTGCGGTCTCGGTCCTACAACACTCATATCACCTTTCAAGATCGAGAACACTTCAGGAAGCTCATCCAGGCTGGTGGACCTTAATTTTGCTCCGAAAGAAGACAAGCGCTGATGATCCGGCAGAAACTCGCCATTTTCAGTACGTTCATCCGTCATTGAGCGAAACTTGAACATATCGAAGATAGTTTCCTTTCCATTTTTCACTATGCCCGGACGCGGCTGTTTGAAGATAACCGGTGATCCCATTTTAATCTTAACCAGGATCGCAAGAATCAAATATAGCCAGGAGAATCCAATTAAGAATAGAATAGAGCAAAGGATATCTAAGACTCTTTTAATATACTTTTCGTAGAAGCCTTGCCTTCTCTCAAGTTTCATTATTCTTCTCCTCAATGCGCTCTATACATAACCATAACCAAAACCCTATTACTGCGCCCAAAATATTGCAGATCACATCATCAATCTCACACCAACCAAGCATCCATATATACTGAGTCAACTCTATACCAACAGAAAACATCATCACCGAGACAATCAAATTCTTCCATGACTTTTTGGGAAACAAAAAGCCAAATGGTATAAAAGCCAAAACATTAAGAACATTCTGTAGACTCTCTTTCTTTCCATAACTGGCTCCCGCTATCCATGCCCGATATGCCCAAAGCAGCTTGAGCTTTAATATACGATGGTCCGCCGGAGAACGTGAAAAGACAGCTAGCCACAGGAAGAATAGGCAAAAAGCAAGAAAAAGGACCCAGCGTATGGTTTGCTTCACGGAACTATCCCCACTAATCGTAAGTTCAAAAAACAGTTACTCAAAACAGCGTCTAATAATCTCAATCACCCGATCCTGCTGTTCCGGGGTCATCTTGTTGTCGCTGGGGAGGCAGAGGCCGCGGTGGAAGATATCCGCGCCGACATCGATGCCGGTTCCGGCGATGTAGGCGTTGCTCTTTCCACGACCGTTGCCCTCGACCGTGACGAAGGCGTTAGAGCGGTAGATTGGCTGCATATGCATGGGCTTCCAAAT
>CACXCB010000351.1 GCA_902766005.1 uncultured Erysipelotrichaceae bacterium
GCATTTATTGCAGCGATCGCAAAGTATGTAATAAGGATCCGCATTCCATCAGGACCGGTATTGATATACGATGAACCTGCGCCTTTCATAGGAACAAACAGCCCTTCTGTATAACCTGCAAAAAAGTCAAACAATCCATGTGCCACACCACAGGCCCATATATTTCTGGTTTTCCAATACAATATAAGAAGAGCCAGTCCAAAAACGCCTGATTCCAACGTTTTGGCTACAGCCTGTCCCCATGCAACAGCGGACGTTACATCAAATTCTCCCACAATATGTGCTGCCCCGAATACTACCGAGGACACTACTGCACTAAGGACAAAAACATATTTCTTTTCTCTGAACTTATAGATTATCGCATCGTTTATAACTGCCCTGAAAGCCAGTTCCTCAAAAAGGCCTACGGAAATGAACATTAGAAATATGATGATAAATCCCAATACCGGGTTATCATTCAGGGGGACCTGCTCTTCTATGCTTGAGAACAACAGTACAGTTCCCATGATAAGTGACATTATAAGAAAGCCTATGGAATTCTTAATGACATATCCTGTGGAAACATAACTGGATGTCAAGGTCTTGTCTCCTGATATCTGGTACAGGAAAAAACACACTGCTCCGCAAAGCATGGTTCTTACTATAAAGAACTGAAAATTTGTCTCTGTAGGTACCGTCTTGAAACACACAACAACGTATACTATGCAGAGCGCAGCTGTTATTAAAGGGGATCTTTTCATGAATTCAATATACTTTTTAAGCATTGGTATTCTCCTGATTATATTTGTTTCAGAAATCCAGCTCTTTTTTTCTAAAGAGCAAATATGCCAAAATAATGGAAAGGGTGCAGATCTTTGCAACATGCCAAAGCATTGTAAAGATTGCCGTGCCACCGGTAAGCAGTAGATCTACTTTTGCACATTCGAGAGCATGTGAAAAAACATGCCTGTCGATATGCCAAAGATTGATCACAGGAACAACATTCAGACCGCTCAGCAGCGTATCTCCCGCAAAAAGCAGGAATGCATCAACCAGCGTTGCATAGGCGACGTTCTTGCTCCAGAATAGAACAATCATGGATATTGTTGCATAGCCTAGAACGGTAAAAGCATTGGTTAGTATCGAGGTATATAAAAAGCTGCTTTCTGAGGCATTCATCTTCGCTCCTGTTACCAGACCTGTAATGGTGATAAAAAGAGTATAGATTCCATATGAAATAAAAGTTACGATCACGCAATTGATGAACTTGGCAATCAGGAGCTTTTTTCTGGAAATCCCTCTTCCGATAAGGCACTGCATGGAGTTTGACGTGAACTCATCAGCATATACGCTGACGTATATGGCAATTCCTATAAACAGATTTATTGTTTTGATAGCTGTTCCCTGACTGGAGGCAAATGAAAAGCCGCTCTGTCCGCCAGCGTTGTTTGACTGAATAGTCCAAAAGAGCGAAACAAGGAGGCAAATAGCAAGTATAATCCAATACGATGGCTTTCTCAGGATTCTTTTTACATCTGCAAGAATTAGATTTTTCAAAAGTCAAACTCCTTTCTCCGGAAAAAGTAAGTCGTAATCGCCAGTGCTGCTAATAGATAACAGACAGCAGGCAGAAGCTGCCAAGGGGCTGCTCCCACTTCTATTCCGGTATATGCCCAATCAAGCAACCCGTCAAAGGTATAATCATACAATGAAATGGAAGAAAAAAATTCTACTATGTTAAACACCAGTTTAAATATGGCCGTAAATGCGATACATGCAATAATCCCCAAAACTGTAGAACCGGAAATGTACATGATCATGGCAGAAAAGACAATGTAGCCAAAATGTCTGAGCCATCTCAGGATTATATATATAATAAGATTTACCTGCTGCTGCGGGCTTAATACGATCGCCGAACCAGTATTTATTACAATCAGAGCCGCTGTAATTATGACAAGATACAGAAAAAGAAGTAGTATGGCTGCATCAAGGAGCTTGGCGATTATAAGTTTATCCCTGGTTATGCCATGACCAAGCACAGTCTGCATGGATTTTGAAGACAGCTCATGCGCAAAAACAGCATAGAATGTAGGAAAGACTATGAAAAGAGCTATAGGAGCTCCGCTAAGTGCTTTCTGCACACCATTTATAAGTCCGATTGAGCCGTCATTTACAACACCCTCAAGTACTGTATATGAGATATAGATCAATGCAAGCAAAAGACCTGCATAGATTAAGCCAACGCGGAAGATGCGTTTCAAATCTGCTCTTAACAAATTTCTCATTCTGCCGATCCTCCAATGAGTTCAAAGTAATAGTCTTCCAAAGTAACTTTCTCTTTTCCTTCTTTTAGGACATCAATACCATTTTCAGCAAGAATGCTTTTGGCTCTTTCCAAATTGCCGGAAGAAACAGTCAGTTCTACTTCAGGGCGCTTCGCAGAAAGGTCATCCTGCGTTATCTCTTTTGCTATAACTCCATTGTGTACTATTCCGAAGCGGTCTGCGGTATTTTCCAGTTCACCAAGAATATGACTCGACACTATGACCGTCATACCAAACTCATCCCGAAATCGCCGTATCATGTGACGGATATCGGCTATACCCTGAGGATCCAGACCGTTAGTCGGCTCGTCAAGGATGAGAATATCAGGATTACCAAGTATTGCATTACCTATGCCGAGACGCTGTTTCATTCCCAGGGAATAACCCTTGGCTTTCTGATTTTCCTTACCGTCTGTAAGACCCACCACCTTCAGAACACGATCAACCTCCTGCTTTAGCTCTTTTCCCTTGATACCCTTTGCAGCTGCATAGTACTCAAGATTAGCTCTCCCTGAAAGATATCCGTAGAAATTGGATCCCACAAAAAATCCAACCTTTGACCTGTTTGCGAAAAGCTCTCTCCGATTTTGTGAGCCGGCTATGGAAACACTGCCGGAAGTATATTCAGATAGTCCCAGTATCATCTTGAATATCGTGGTTTTTCCCGCACCGTTTTTACCCACCAGACCGTATATGTCACCTTTATTAACCTGCATTGTTACGCCTTTTAGTACGTCATGCTTGCCATAGCTTTTGATTATGTTATCAAGCCTTATTGCTGCATTTGAAGTCTCTGATACCATAATTGGTCTCCTTCCTGAATAAGACATCACCAGACATTGACTCTTCTTTCCGGACTTAAGTACATTCCGTCGCCCGGCTTAATATCATAGGTTTCGATGAATTCATCATATTGTTGGAGCATAATGTTAATTCTATGGAACGGAAGCGGATGAATGTCGCCTTTCATTGTTCCAAGTTCGCTTTCTTTAGTAGTCTGCTGCGCATATTGCCTTGCAAAGGCCCTGAAAAACTCGTCATAGTCAAAATCGGGCAGATTCCTTGCAACATACAGAACTGACTTGATGCCTCCCATATCGGCTATGGCTTCGTCTTTAATGCTGTTTCCATTTACTTTCTGTTGCCCGGGAACAGGTCTTGCCAATGAAAAATAACCGGCAAGCTTTGATGCTTTTTCATCCATTTTTGACCTGTCTTGTACAGCCATCCAGTCAATGGCGTTTATATTTTCATCAAATTGCCGCCCGTACAGGTCAAACTTTGTTCCGTTAGAATCAAATCCATGAGTTATCTCATGACCAATAGTAGTTCCTAC
>CACXCB010000352.1 GCA_902766005.1 uncultured Erysipelotrichaceae bacterium
ATCCGTCGCTCTGATTAGAGCGTTCCGCTGAAGCGGAACGGCGTACCGTTCAAGCGGAACAGCCGTTCCGTTTTCCCGGAATTAGCACATAAACTAATTATTCAACCTCATATTTAAATAAACACCCGTTGCAGAACTCAGATTGTGATGTTTACTTATTCAATTGAATAAACTTATATCACAGTTTGAAGTACAGTAATACTGGTTACCATGTATACAGTGTTTAGTCATTCTGTCCTCCTTTTATCCCATGATTATTATCACAAATAAACAATACAAAAATTATGCCTGTCTCTCACATTTTTAAGATGATAGTTACTGTTCACAGAGTATGTGAAAAGGCTTCCAAGAGTGTCATGCTCTCAAGAAGCCTTCTTTCATCATTTCATACACTTCTGCTATCCAACTAGGTTTTATCTTTTTAATATTCCGACAAGCCAAAAAAGCATGGTACATAATCATATGTACCATTAATAATCATTAGAATTAAACTTACAATCAAACAAAAAGCATTTTTATTGCGCTTATTCATTTTCCATATTTCTTGTCTTATTCAGTTTAGCCCAGTTGATTAAGCCTATGCCTGCCATAATAAGATAGATACTTCTCTTGGTAAGATATACCGCATCAAAATGGGCTATATACATTCCTACAGAGACAATGTCTGTGATGATCCACCAGACATATTGTTCTCTGTATCGGAGAAGTTCCAGGATTGTTGCAATGATGCCGATACTTAGAGTAAAGGCATCAAACCAGGCTACTTCTCCTCCGATCTTTACAAGAATCATATGATAAACACATGCTCCACCGATAACTAATGCAGCACATATCGCATTCTGCCACATTTCCAATCGTTTGGCTTTTGTTTTCTGGGTGATTTCCTGATCTCTGTGTTTTGCCCAGTAATACCAGGAAATAAAGTTCATGGGTATATAGAATACAATCTCTAATGCTGCGGTTCCCCATATATGCCAATAGACAAGATATATGGCATAGACAATGGTATTGACTGTCGCAAATAAAAAATTACTGATATTGGCTTTGGCGGTAAAGAAGATACAGATTACACCGCATACTGCACTGACGAAGTTGATGACAGTGAGCCAGGCAGGATTGCCATCAGAGGATCCCATGGTGAATCCTTCTATCATTGCATTAGCAGCAATGATAATCATGATGGCTCCCATGATATATTCATACCATTTCAGTTCCTGAAAACTCTTTTTCAGATTATCCATTCTGCTCTTTCTTCCTCTTCTTTCATATTTCTGATTTCAGTACCACTGATCGGATAATGGATCCTTTTGACATCAACCAATCGATGTATTGCTTCAGGATATGCATGACTGAAATATTCTCCATAGGATTCTTCACTGCTGTATACCGCATCCAGTTGATTTCCTAAGATATTTCTGACTAACGGTGTTTCTGCTTCCCAGTCTTCTTTACCATCCGGTGTTCTTAATTTCCTGATATCAATTAAAGCGGGAATAATCTTTGCATATGCACTTGCATCTTCACAGATCTTATACATCTGTTTTGTTCTTTCTTCTACGGAAAGATATTCTTCCGGATGTTCTTTTAATATGATTTCTTCATCTGCTCCGCCCCAGAATAGCAGTACATAAACGATTTCACATTCTTTGGCAGCTGTTTCTACACAGTATCTATGCCCTTTATGGAAAGGAAGAAACTTTCCTCCGTACATACCGATCTTATATGGTTTATTCATTGTCTAAATGGATTTCCTTTCCATTGAATCCGGCTAGTAATCGATTATCTGCAGTATAGACAAGCTGTCTTGCATAAGGTGCTTTTTCAGAACCGATACAACGATAATAGAAGCGTACATCTCTTGCCTCAGCTTCATAACCGCCACTGCTGCATTTACAGTATGCATGATCCTGTAATCTGTTGAAGATGGTAAATCTTGAATCATGACGGAAATCAAAATCAGCCGGATCAACATAGTTTTCTATACAGAATGGATTGGCAGGTGCCATGCCGATAAAACTGGTATTGTGTACTTTCAACTCTGCCGCAAATTCCAGATAGTCAGCTATTTCATTAACACTGTTGATACCCTCTTTCATGAGTATGCAGTTGAAGACAATCTTGCCCGGATCGGATAAACCTGATATGAATTCTTTGATTTCCTGTGCTGTCGCTACAGGAATACCAAAGACTTTATTGTTGAGGGTATCATCTATTCTGTGTCTGCTTATATGTACAGAGTCTAAATATATTAAGTGTTTCAAATTCTGTATTCCTGTTATGTTGAAACCATTTGTGACAAGATCTGTTTCAATATAGCATTTATATACTTCTCTTATCACACCGATCACATCATCAACCAGTTCCGGAAAGAGCATGGGTTCTCCTCCGGTAATGGATATGCCATTGATATGGTCTTTGATCTTGTACAGTGTGTTTTTGAATAATGCAATATTGAATGATGTTGATCCTTCACTCTTACAGGGATTGATGCAGAAAGGACAATGACCGTTACATACATCAGCAATGTTGATATACAGCCATAACTTATGATCTGTCTTATCTATATAACCATTACCGTTATTACAGTAATAATCTTTTATTTCTAATATTTGATCACCGATCGTAATTGTTTTCATATTTAGCAATGCGGATCAAGAAACGCTCCCATGCTTTTTCTTTTCTGTTCGTTTTGTAAGTATTGTCCCGGTATTCCTGCAAAATCTTCTGCATATCTGACAAGCATTCTGAAATCACTCTCAGCAATACTCATTATACGAAGAGTTTTTGGATCTGCTTTACCGGATGCAGCCGCTAAAGAAACTGTTGCATTCAGAGCTGTTTTCGCTAAAGCGATAGAATATTCGTCTTTTGGATTCATCATAGTGAGTAACTGTTGCAGATACATAAGAAAACTATTTAATGACATAATTTTACTCCTCTTCTTTTTCAAATACCAAATCCATTTTTTCTATATGTCCTGTTCCTCTTTGGGATAGAGGAACAGCTGTAACAAATCTCCAGCCTTCTGAGGCTCTTTTTTCTATAATCGTTCTGTAATCATGTGTCTGATACTTGTTTCCTGAGACAAATCCCCAACCTGAAAGGTTGGTTTCAATTGTTTCATATTCGTATTTATACATATGAATGTTTATTCCTTCTTCCTTTGATAGATATTATATAGCAGTATGATTAGTTTACTGCATAGAAGTTTTATTATTTAAATAGCTTAAGACTTTTATATAAACTCTTTTGAAGAATTATAATTATTAATCCTTAACAACAAAGCTCACTATCTATTCTTAAGTCATAAACCAATTGGTAAATGCATTAACAAAAATAATTAATATGCATTTCGCAACTAAAAATAATTATATACTCTAATTTGACGTTCATAAATGAAAAAATAGGGTTCACCCTATTTTTTAGAAAACTAATTCGCAATTATATTTATTACTTATAAGAAAATAAATGCTCTTAATTTAATCAGATCAAAATTTTCTTTAAAAAACCTAATACCATGCAAGAAAACATTTAAAATGATAAAACTACTATGTATTTCACATCATTTAAAAATATTTTTTACAACAATTTTTGCGACTTCCTTCTTATTGAATTTATCGTTAATTACTAAGAGAAAAACTGCTTTACCGATTTTCAGGACTTTCTTTTGAAAAACTGGATCTTGCATTTTCTTATTTGCAATACTTATTGCCTTAGATAACAATTCTTTTCCAACTGTATGGGATCTGATTGAAAACTCCTTTGATGGAGAGATATATTTTTCATCCTTCAGAGTTACATAAGAATCTTTAATATTTTCCTGAACAGGAATATCTTTGGCTTTTATCATTTCAACAACTGATTTACCATATACAATCAAATATACAGTAGTCAGTTTATTTTTAGGTTCAAATTCCGTAATAGTCTCATCAGCAATAGCAAAAGCAAGTTCTAAATCAAACTTGTTATTTCCGGAAGAAAGTAAAGGAAATGCAATTGACATACAATCTAAATCATCAGCAGATTCTAACGAAGAGCGATAAGCTGAACTCAGATATGCATATTCATCATGTTTCCCATCTATCCATCTTGGACAAATTGCATGAATAATTACATCTGCATCCAGGTCAAATGCCAATGTAGATGCAGCAGTACCGACTTCAAATTTACCATTTTCTTTAATTAGTTTTTTGCATTCATTTGTAAGCTTTTCTTTCCCCGCTGCTTCAAATATGGCTGTTGAAGTTCCGGATCCTTGGCGTAAAGATGGATTTGCCGGAAGCACTATCGCATCAGCACTAAATTTACTGATATCATCACGAATAACTATATACTTCATATTTTTCTCGTTAGATATAATGTTCTTATGACTTAAACAACAATGAATCAATTTTGTCTGTTATCTCTGCTGATTGTTCTGTCAGTGATCCATCCTCATTCAGAATCGGAGTATCAAGAACAGCCTTAATAGAACAAGCTGTAGATGCAACAGACCCTATAGCTTTCTTAGATTCTTTGGAATAGCTTCTGTAATCAAATCCTTCAGTTTTAACAATGTCTTCCATTTTCCAAATTCCCGGAAGGAATCTGGAATCCAAACGAACCAGAAGATTATAGATTGCATTAGTACGTCTTCTGATTACAGAGCATTGTGTGGATGCAGCAGTTAAGGCTTCAATCACTTCATCTGCTTCAGCTTTGTTTTCCAAAGCCTTATTCAGTTTTTCTTGTGATTTTGCTTCAGTGATCAAGCCCATAACCATTAAAGCAGGACCTGCAACCAGTCCACCTAAAACGGCCATTCCACCAGCCATTCCTAATCCTCCCGACGCAAGAGATCCGCCTCCGAAGAAAGCCAATGTGGCATTTGTTGCTGCAGCACCATGTAATGTTGCTATTGCAGTACCTGTAGAAGCACTAGCAAATGTAGTAGCGGCACTATAGGCACCAAACGCAGTTAATGTTCCACCGACAACACCAGCTGCAGCACCTCCGGCAACATTTATTGCGAAATTTCCAAGTTCCTTCAGTTCTGCAAAGGTTTCTTTATCTATATGCAGATTGCGTAGTTCTTCCAAGCCAACAGAATCAGTAAAATCAATATTTTTAATCTGTTCGAAGGTATCAAGGAATTCCATAACATTATGTTGCAGAATATTCAGTTTTATTTCCCCGAGACTTTCAAGTGCAAAAGCAACTTCTGTCCTTTGAAATTCTAATGCTTCTCTTGCATCTTCTACTCCCTGATTGGCTAGTTTATTTATTTTATTTGCTTTAGAACTGTCTCTAAATGCTTTATATGTCTTTCCTGAGCCAAACAAACCTGTAGCGGCAGCGGCACCAATAAATAAAATCGGTAATGGCATCTTTACTCCTCCCTATTCCACGATAAGGGCATTTACACCCTTCAACACAGTACTTTTTCGATCAGCTAACTCATTCAAATGAATCTCAATTTCAGAATATTTTCTATCGCTGTTTTTCAAATAGGCTTCTTCTTTATCTATTTCAGTTACAGTATTGATTATATTTTCCATCTCTACAGGAACAGATTTATCAATATTCATCTTTTTAGCTGTATAACGGATTAGTTTCTTTTCTATATCTGAATAACTGCCATCGCTAAAAGCAACTGAATACAAGTTCCATAACAATAGTTTTTCCTGTATTGTACCATTCCCTTTTGCCGCAGAATGGCGAATAGCTTCACTTATGCATTCATGAATATGAAGAACATACTCATCTTCATCATCATTCTTATCTATTTCATTTTTACAGAAACTGATAAGCTCATCTCTGTAATCCTCATAGTTTGGATCTAGATCTTTTCCAATGGCATCAAAGCTATCAATCTCTTCCTGACCGATGCTCTGATCAACTGCCATAAGATAATAAATAATCTTTAAGCTGTCCTTTATAGTCAGATTCGTATTTTCTCCGTTTTTTAATGCATCATCTGCAGAAGCATCTGTTTTTGCAGCTTCTCCCATGAATCGATTTATGGCTTCACCACTCTTTTTTGCCATATCATTCAATGATTTACCTACATCAATGTTTTTTAAATTCTCTGGTAAATTCTCCTGTGCAGATTTAACAAATTGATCTGCACTGCTCGTAACTTGCTTTTTCAGTTTATCAAAGTCAAATAAAGCCATATAAATCCTCCCTATAGTTTAAAAGCAATATCTGATTCCATTAAATCATCAAACTCTTCCTGATTATGAAATTGAATGTCATAATTGAATATTTCTTGTATTATATTGTTCCCTTTGATATATCCATCAGAATCTCCATCTAATATAGCCTGATCCATTGCACTGAATCCCTCTTCAAATGTATCAATATTCTTAATTTGCAATTTTGAAAAGGATTCTTCCATTTGTAAACGATATTCCTTTATCATTTCAATGGATTTGTTGCACTGTTCTTCTATTTGTAATCTATGTTCATAAGCAATATGAGCATCATCTAATGCTTTCATTAAGATTTCATAGGCTTTACACATTGCCATAAATCCAACTACAGGAGATGCTAGATTTACAGGATTTTCTTGTGTATGACCTAAGGCTTTCAAATCAACACCACAACATTGTATTATGTCTCTTCCGACATCATCTATTCCGGCGTGTGTAATTCTGCTTATAAATTCAGGTTCTTGTATTTTTCCTTTCATATAAGCACTGACAGCTACACCAACAATATCAGTTGTCTTTTTCATTTTTTCCTTGAAATCATCTGTGGTCAGTTTTTTCAGTTCCGGAAAATCCTTATCCTCTAATACTTCATTGATCCCTTCTGTAGCAAATGCTTTTGCATACTCTTGGAATGCAGGTGAATATTCATCACAAAAAGATTTTGCAGCATCTTTAGGTTTAATATCACCGGACATGCATTTTATAATAGTACCTAAAACTTCTGTGATATCTTTTTCCGGCAATTTATCCTTTGCTTTGGAAAAAGCCACCTGATGATAATTATTTATTTTTTCATAAGCCATATAAGTATCCTCGTTCCTTTAAATTATAAACCTTTTGACTATCTATCTACATACAAATTTGACAAGAATTCATTTTAGTTGAATTCATCTACCGCATACTTAAAAATTTTATTAAAACTAATTGCTTTTGATTTAATGTGTAAAATTAAATATTGATGTATTTACATTAAGAATTTTTATTAATATTTCTATGAATCTGGATATCAACGGCATTATCCTCTGTTCTGATTTCATAACATTTTTCCGGCAGTCCATAAACATTTACACTTTGGTGGCTTGTTGAGAACGAATTATTTTCAATACAGTGTTTATCTCCAAATATTTTTTCTTCAAGTTCAGGCGTTAGCGTTTCTGTCCATACTTCAGTTTCTTTAATTAGTGATTCTACATTTTTAATCAGTTTCAAGTTGTTAATATTATCAGTATCGTCATCCGGCATAATAATAAATAAATAATCTCTGGCACGACTGATTGAAACATTTATAATATTTTTCTTATTCAGAAACATATCCTTTGAATCATTAATAACAGGAGGAGTATTTAATACTGCAAAAATAATATCACACTCATCACCTTGGAATCCATGAATAGTGCCCACTTGAATGTTAATCTCTTTAGGTAATTCCTCAGATGAAAGCAATTTGTCTATCAAATCAGCCTGTGCACGATAAGGAGCAATAATACCTATTTTAAGTAAACTGTTTCTTTCCTTTTTTGATATTTCCTTTGCAATATAATTAACATATTCAAATGTGAAAATAGCAGAATATATCTGATAAGAGCTGCTCTGTTTTAGTCTTTTTGCTTTATAAATACTCTCATATTTACTGACAGGATATTTAATGATATTTAGAGTATTTATGCTTAATTCCTTGTTAATATACAGCGGTTTCTGGTCATCAGTCTTACGGGAATGTTTAAGTATTCCTCCATACGTCAATTTACTGTAAATATCCCCAATATCCGGTATGCTTCTGTATTGTGTAGTTAAAAGATGAACTTGATATTTATGAGGTATAGTATTTGGTTTTGTGAAAGAATCTAATTCTACTAAAGAATATATGTTTTCATTTCTCCATAAATTAACCGATGTAATCGGTTCAATCTGAAAAGGATCTCCGGCAATAATGAATTTCTTAGGTGTTTTTTTGTATAGTGGATAAATAATATTTGCAAGTGGAATCATGGATGCTTCATCAATAATAATATAATCCCAATTTATTGAATCCAAAGAAATCCGTTCATTATTCGGCATAAAATAATCATATGGAAATCTTGCAATTGTCGTAATAGTTACACTTTTTTGTAGTTTTCTAATATCAAATGTTTTGTCTTTATAAACATAATTATCTTCTATAGCTTCATCCACAGTTGTGCCGAATCTTATTAACCAATCTTTGTATGTTTCATTATCGGAATTAGCCATAATTCTTTTAACCAAAACATCTGCAGCCTTATTTGTAGGTGTTAATACTAATACTTTACAATTCTCATGATTATTTATGAGAGGAATGATCATATTGTTACATAAGTATGTGGTTTTTCCGGTACCTGGCGGTCCAAAAACAAATTCTATATTTTCACAAAGATTTTTTTGCATGTTGAAAGTATCTTCATAGCCTAATTCAAAAATCCTGTTTTTTAATTCCTCGATCAAAAAAACCGGATTTTTAGTTTCTATGGAAGCTGAAACAATATTTTCAAAATCAATATTATCAATATTTACATTATTCTTTAGCTTTACTCGTAATGTATAAGATCTTATATTAGCAACTTCAATTGGTAGTATTTTTGATGAATCAGAGAAATTCAAGACTAAAGGAATATCTGATAAATCCTCCATGAATTGAGGAATATATCGATTAGGATAATGTAAAACTAAAGTTCTTTTTGTCCCTTCCTCCCTGACTACTTTTCCAAAAGAGATTGATATCTCTCTATTATCGAAATCATTAGGATTATTAGAAATCTGTTCCATTTCCAATAGAGTTTTAAACCACCCAAATGAATACTTTTCTGCTTTCAAAGCTTTGTTCTGAAGATTTTTATAATAAGTGATTCTATTAATTTCAGCAGCATTACGTTGTGTAGCCCTATCAATCATTTTATTGAAATCTACAGTAGATGGAATATACTCATCGCTGTCTTCTTCTTGATCAATGAAGGGCTTATTTATATTCTGAACATCTTCTGCTTTATCTAATATTTCTTTGACTACTTCCAGTTTTCTTCTGTTTCTCTTTTTTCTTGGCAAAGAATCATTCTTATATATGAAATCTTCAAGCTCATATTCTTCAATCTTGCTATACTTAGCTTTATTGCTAATATTCTGCTTTCTCTCTTTCGGATTCCGCTGATTCTCTTTTGATTTTTTATACTCATTAATAAAATCTTCTAATTCTGGTAAATCTGAAAGATTTATCCCTAATTCTTTAGTGAGTTTGTTAACAAATTTTATTTTCTCTCGTTGGGAAGAAGTTAAATTTGCTTCATTTTCTTTTTTCTGTTCAGTAATCTCTAAAAAACTGAGCAGATTTTTACTGTATTTTGAGGTTGTATCATAGATTTTATTAAGATCACCAATAGATAATTCCTGGGCTGAAACAAATTTTCCTCTTTTATTCACAATCCAATTGGCACTTTTCAGCAATAAAATATCAGAAGAGTCAAATTGCTTTGCTAAAGAACGCTGATAAAAATATGAATAAGTTCCTACTAATAAATTATTCAAATTTTCATATTGCCAATTGCCACATTTTCTCTCAATTATTTTTAATAGACTGTCCCAAAGTATCTTTGATCTCTTTTTATCTTGATTTTCTACAATATACTCAATTATTTCTTTACATCCATCAATAATGTTTTCGTTCCATGTCTCATGGCGAGTAGATCGCTCTTTTGGTAAACCTGGTCTGGAATCATATTCTATTGATTTAGTGATAATGGAAACTTCGGACTTAATTCCTATTTCAGCTAAAAAATCCATTAGCCTTTGTTCGTTTTTCTTTTTAACAAGTTTTTTATAATAATTCAGTTTTATAAATTGAGCATCTTTTTTTGTTGATAAAAACGCCTTTATTTCAGGATATGGAAAATATAATTCAGAACCGGAATTAATTAATTCCATACTAGAATCTGCATCAGTAGATCTCAAGAACGGCAAATCCTTCACTTGCTTCATAAAACTTTTCATCTCGGTAGAGCTACATTCACAGTAATAATTGAAAAATATTAAAAAGTGTGAATCAATATCTATATCATATTCATGTTCTGTCGCATACTGAGGAAGAATAATATTATAAATCTGATCTTTTACTGCAGGTTCTTTAATTCCAATATCTCGAAAAACTGAAAGTGTCTTCTTATTTTTCATTAACTGACTATTTACAACGTTATATTGCCCACTGTTTTTTACAGGCAAGAACAAGATTGGATATCCTTTTTCATCAAAGGCAGGACAAGCTTCTTCTGCCTGATTCAGAAATACAGGTCTGGTTTTAAATTTTTTTATTCTTTTTTGTGTTTCACCCATCCACAAATAAAATCTATTTAGCCATGCAATACTCTGCTTTTCAATGAAATTTTTAGTAATTCCTGCAATATATACCGAATTTTTATTTTCAGAATAAATACTCTTGAAATAATTAATTCTCGATCTACCATAAATAATGACATCTTCATCAAGATTTGTCTTTATAATGTCATCAATGTAATTTACAATCCATTTATCCATATTCTGGAATTCTCTTCCCAATGAAACAAAGACCCATTTTGCGTTGATATTACCGCATATAAGACGTAATTGTTCGTCAGAAAACAATTCATTCAATTGCGGTACAGACGCCCAGTATGCATTATTTGTCCTTGTATATCCATTTCTTGTGGGAATTATTTCGTTATTTTCAAACCCTTTCTTAATAAAATCATAAAAAGGCTTAAATGAGATCCGGCTATGATCTTCGGGATTAGAAAATTTCTCAGGATTAGTAGGAATAATAAATATGATATTATCATCGAGTAATCTTATATTTTCTTTTTCTCCTATTGTTATTAAATAGCCAACTGCTTTAGCGGATAAATCCGCTAGTAGCTTTATCATATTATCATTATATTTTACGCCAGCTCTTATCCCTTCTCGGCTATCGGTAAGTAAAAAAGGAGCATGTATAATAAATTTTAAACCAGTCATCTCTTTTGTAGGAAAAAAGCAAAAAGCCGGAAGATTTACCGCTTTCAATTTATTATTTTCATCAAGGAAAAAACCAACAGTATATTTTCTTTTATTGCTATCATCTTTCGAAAAAGTCCATAGCATTTCCTCAGAAACATTTCCTTGATTCTTTTTCTTTAATGATACTTTTTGAATTTCCGTATCATCAATTTCAAAATCAGAAATTATTTTCTTTTCATATGCTCCATTACAATCGTTATATTCATACATAATACTATTCAAATGTGTCAAAAAAAGTAATGGATATGAGAGATTTTTCAATTTTTCTAAAATATCATTATAGGCTTCTTTTTCTGTTCTATCCGGATGATCGAAAGGAAAAACAAAAAGGGTTTCATTCCTTTTTCGTAATTCGTTATCCTCTTTAACATAGATTGGCACAATAAATCTATCAATACAAAATCTAAAATTATTATCATATATATACGGTTTGGATGTATATTGAAAAACAGCTTTGAACCCTACTCCAAATTTTCCAATGAGAGAATTAGTCTTATTTGAATTCGCTATAGAAGTAATTGCATTAATATCACCTAATGTCCCATTTTTTGAGTCTTCATCTTCTGTAGCTGGATTTGTTATTGAAAAGTGTCTATTTCCATTATGTGCAAAAATTAATTTATCTTTAAACAGAATGAATCTTGCATTAGTGGCTCCAGCATCATCAGCATTCTGTAATAATTCATAAATAAAATGTGCTTGATCTGAATACTTTTCTATAACACTAGTTTTAATACCTCTAACAGAAGGTTTTTCTAATGTATCAGCAATTGCTGATCTTTCTCGTGTTAATTCAGTAAAATATTTTCTTTCTAATCTATTCATGATATGCATTTCCCATTTTCTAAAAAGTATGTAATATCAACAAATCCATAAACAACATTTTGAAAGCTAATACTGTCATTCATAAAAATTATACGCTCTATTTTTACACATTAAAATGGGAAAAATTAATATCTATACAATCATTCTGATATTCAAGTATTATATCAATTAGTTTTATTCTCTAATTGCAAATCTTCTATTCTCTTTTTTAAATACTCCTTCATACCGGCATCCATGCAATAGAGGTAAATACCTTTCTGGCCACGTGTAAATAATACTTTGTATGTATTACGTATAAGACGGTCTACCAGATCTTTATCTGATTCAAATACTTTCTGCTGACGCGGCCTTCTAAATTCACCTGCCTTTTTAGGATGTCGTGTATAATCCGTTACCACTTTACCATTACGATATAAAAGATCATCCCCAATAATCAGGCCTACATATTCAAATTCCATTCCCTGGGATGTATGTATGCATCCTACCTCATCTATTGACTCAGGATTAACCGCAAAGGATTTCGAACGATTCCAGGCTGCTTCAAAGTTTCCAATTTGTATGTCTTTTATCAGTCCGGTTTTATCATCACGGCTGATCCATGGAAAAACATCACCACTGAGCATTCTGCAAGGCAGGCCATGTACCATGTTTTTCTGTTTTATAATCTCATGCATTTCTTCCGGTGTATCTACAACTTCGATAGTATAGTCCAGTTTCTCACTACTGCTTACAAACTTCTTATTGTAAAGAATACTTTCCACCCAGCTGATGTATTCATCAGAACCATTGCAGCGAAATTGGGAGTTCAGTTCAAATCGTTTTTCTTCCAATATTTCCGCTTGTTCGTCTTCTGCTGCTTTACGTATGTTTTCTATAGTTCCAAAATCTTTAATATCAATCTGTTGAGTTTCATCAATAAAGAATACTGACACTTTGCTTGCATGAATAATCTCTTTGATCTGATTTTCACCATAGAACATAAACGAACGTTTTGTTTGTTCTGTCAGGCGATGTGCTTCATCTACGATCAGACAGTCAAACTGTTTGCTTGAATTGTTTCCTTCCTTATAAAAATCACCGGAGCCCAGAAATAATGTCCGTAAATGTTTGTAATTCGGAACGTTTCGGGTAAGCATTTTATAATAGGATTCTTTTATATAACTGCTCTTAGCTACATAAAAAGCAGAATAGTGTTTATCATGTACCAATGATTCAAGTAGTCGGATAGCAATGACACTCTTTCCGGTACCTGCGCCACCTTTGACAATGATTACTTTCCTTTTCCTGAGTCTGTCATTAACACCTTTAGTCACTTCCTTTACAAGATTGGAATACACAATTCTCTGATCACCGATCAATTCAAAATAATGATTCCCGTTAAGTGATTCTGCTAATGTATTTACCAAAAACTCCGACGGTTTTATTCTTCCCTGTTCTATTTGAAACAATAGATCAGCACTGGATTTTCTTTGTATCTTTCCTTCGATAAACTCAGCAAACTTATCCCATTCACTGCTTAAGAAAGCCGGTGCCTTTGTCAGTCCTTCCCTGTATATATCATGACGGATCTCACCGTCATACTCAGGATCATAATCATGTAAAAAAGTACAGGAATAGATGCGTACATTATTCTGATCTACATATTCATTGAAGTTGGATATCGTAGTTCCGTAAGAATATGCCTGCCAGGAAGGGTGAACTGCCTGTCTGTTTCCAAGCAGTACAATATCATTCATATCAGTATGTTTGACCTTTTCCCATTGCTTAAGTTCAACGATAACAACATTCTGATTTCCATGATCGTCCTCTCCAGCAAGTATAAAGTCTATCCTTTTATTCGTCAGAGGAACCTTATATTCAATGCCCACTTCCACATCATCCGGAATATGTACGTTACCCAATGCATTTTTAACGCACTGAAGAGAAAACTTAAAAGCTCTCTTTTCACTTTCACTGAACTGTCTGTTCAATGCCTTTATTATTTCCGGAATGATTCTGTTCTGATTGATATCACAACAGAACTCATTGTAGTTTTTATAATACGCAAACATAAGAATTCCTCCGTATTTGATTATCAATTGTTCCTCATAATGATGATTTTAACATTTTACTTATATAGAAACTCTACATCAACTCTATCCCCTTGCTTTATTTAAAAGTCACTCAGGTATCTTGGCAGAAAATCTGCAGTTATTCTTTCTATAATTCTCACACCCAAAAAATAATCCATATTTACCATCTATGACTCTCAGCTTTCCTCCGCATATCGGACAAATATATGTTTGATTTCTTAATTTGTCTCCGTACTGGTTTTCCAACTCGCGTACAAATACTGATTCTTTCCCTTTGATTGTCAAAAGACATACATGCTTTTTTGCCCTTGTCAAAGCAACATAGAACAGTCTTCTTTCTTCAGCAAACGGATAATTATCACCATGTTCCAGAAGTCTGTTTGTTAGAGCATTGTTTTCTACCTTGCTTGGGAAGCCCAGTGTACTCTCCATATTATTCAAAATAAACACATAATCTGCCTGCAAGCCTTTAGAACGATGTGCTGTATAGAATGTAATGTCAAGATCAGGTCTGCTTTGCAGAAATACTTTCTGTGTTTGTGTTGCAGTATCAAATCTTACAATCAATCTTTGTTCTGTTTCTAATAGTTTTATATCAAATGTATATCTGCCTATCAAAAATACAGAACTGTCCTTTGGCAGATACATCATCCGATCTGTCATAAACTGAATGGCTGCATTAGCCTTATATCCTTCAATTTTCGATACCGCAAAACTTCTGTCATTTGTTCCTGAACGTATTGACTTTTTTATCTGTCTTGGATTTTTCATAATAAAAGAACTGGATATGTTAATTAAGGATTGTGAAAAACGGTAAGTCGTCTCAATTCTGCTTAATTCACTATCTCCCCAAAAATCTTCAAAATCCATAATATAGCTTACATCACTTCCGTTGAACTGATATATGCTTTGCCAATCATCACCAACACAGAATAATTCAAAATCCTTGGATTCACGTAATGCTTTTAACAATCTATACTGACTGGATGTAACATCCTGGTATTCATCAACAATAATACATTTGAAATCATGATGGTATTTACCTTCACGGATATATTGTTCTGCTTTGACAAGCATATCCGCAAAATCTATCTGATTCGTAGATGCAAGATATGATTCATAATACTGTTTTAATGGATAAACAAGTTCAGCCATTAATCTTGCAGAATGGTTATTCCCTGCAATATTGAACAGATCTTGTGAGGATAACTTCCTGTTTCGTGCAAGATTGACTATAGATTCAGCACTGGAAAGAAATGTATTCATAAGGTTTTCTACATTATTTCCTGAAGTTCTCAAGAGCTCTTCCAGAGATACATTTCTAAATGAAACACCATTGGAAATAAGCCTTTGTTCAAGCTGTTCCTGAAGAATTCCCTCAAAATCTTCATAAGCATAACACTCAATCAGTTTAGTTCCGTATTTTTTGTGTATCTGTCTTTTCCACTGAATGCTTTCCTGATATGTTTGCTTTGGATTATCTCCCTCAAACCAGACAGGAACATTTCCATTCCTGTCTATACCGAAATACTCTATATAAATATCATAATCAGGCAAATAGAAATCAGGTGTATACTGGGCATATTCTTTTGTGGCAGTATCATATTGATATCTTTGTTCATAGACATACCGAATACCATTGACAGCAAGAATATTTGCCAGTCTCATCTCACCATAGCTTTTTACCAGTTCCCCTTTTATAGTAATCGGATGATGCTCACGTACATATATGCGATATTCCTCAACACTTTTAAAGTCCGGATCAAGATCCGATCTATCCGTACCGGACGGATTACTGAAATACTGGATTATTTTTTTACGGTATGATGGATTTTGTAGTAGTCTGGATAGTTCCTTTTTGAATATTTCTCTTGGTGATCCACTGAATATCAATGGTTTTTTCTTTTCAACCGTTGTCAGAATATAATATCCGAGACGATGAAAAGTGGATACATTGATACTCAATGATGTATTTCTTTTTAATCGTTCTTTCATTTCTGTTGCTGCAGCATGTGTATAAGACAATACCAGAATCTCATTTGGCTTATATTTATATGTATTGATCACATATTTAACTTTTCCGATAATTGTGGTAGTCTTTCCTGTACCTGCTCCAGCAACAACATTATGATTGTGTGCATCTTTTAGAATACACATGATTTGCTGGTCATCAAGATCATGGTCATCTATCTTTCCGACGAACAGTCTGGCATCGTTAACTAATCCTTTCAGATAAGAGGTATTATGCTCATCGATTTGGCTTTCAAAAGAATTTACTTCATATTGAAAAATATCAAATAGCTCTTTAAATTCCGTAATCGTATTATCAGATAGAAGTATGACTTTTTTATTTAACTGTTCCACTTTTAAGGAATAATCATAAAGCTGATCAAGCTTTCCTGCATATGAAGAGCGCTTGATCAATTCTTTATTATCAAGAACGGAGGACATAAAATCTGACCATTTGATCATTTCATCAATGGCTTCACTAAATTCCTCATTTCTTTTTTTCTTATATTTTCCTAACAAGTTATTTAAAAAGCCCATGTATACCTCAATATAAATATCGTACCAACGAGTAATACACTTTTGGTAAAGTATAATTCTGAATGCAAACCTTCTATATAAAGATCTTTATTACTTCATTTCTTTTATTCTTTTTATAATAGCTTGGGCATCTTTTGAAATATTGCCACTTTCATAAGTTTTTATTAGTTGATTAGGAAATTTATCTAAATAGATATTTAATTTTGCTCTCCATCTATTATCATAATCTTCACTACCTAATAAACCTATATGTTCCCAAAATAGTTTTTTTCCAGAGGAAAGGCTAATTGTAAAATCCGGTTCAATCCATTTGTTTTCTTCATAGAAAAGCTTTTCTTCATATGAATATTTAATACCAGAACTAAATAATGCATTACTAATTATTACTTCAGACTTACTTCTAACGTGATTTCCATCATCTGTATCATATATTCTTGGCGCCTGATGTTTGTCTACCCCAAGATAAATTGCAAGTTCTTGATGAAGTTGTTTGCTACCGTAATTATTTTTTATGATGTAAACAAAATAATCTAAAAGTTCATTTTTGTATTTTTTCTTTTCTTCTATAGAATCTAACATGATCTTCAGTGAATTTTCATCAATTTCTTTCTGATGAACATTTAATACTAGCCAACGACCTAAAGGATTTGAAACAGAAATAGTATCATTGACAAGTGCAGAATATACAGAGAATGATAACTGTTCAGGAGTTATATTACATTTTTTTAACGTCCTCACAAATCCTTTCATTTTAGTACTATCATAATAATCTTTGACAATAGGATCTTCTATATTAGACAGATTTTTTAAATCTGGAAATCCTTTCCCCACTATTTCAACCAAACCACTTTCAAGATAATATGGTAGACAATTTTGAATCTCTTCATCATCAAAATACGGAATAGTTCCGTAACCAACTTTATCACCTAGTTTTTTATACACTGATTTTAATTTTTCTTCATTTGGAAAAGATCTGTTTATAAAATGAGTACGCTTTACATCTATATTTTTATTACTATATAAAAGATAAGCATTTGCACCATATCCATCACGAGCAGCCCTTCCAATTTCCTGATAATACTGTTCTGCAGATTCAGGTATCATAAAATGAATAACAACTCTGATATCTTTAATATCTATGCCCATGCCGAATGCATTTGTTGCAAAAACAAGGTTAATCTCTCCTGCCCTATATTTGTTTATCACTTCCATCCTTTCAGATCGAGACATGTCGCCATGAAAATATACAGCTTTATAACCTTTTTCTATTGCTTTTTTACACAGGCCTTCTACTCCTCTATCATTTAGTTTTCTATAAACATAAACAAGAATTTTTTCATCCCGGTGCATTTCAACAATTTCCCAAAACTTTTCTTCTTTTTCATTTTCATTAATAAACTGGAGAACGTGTAATTGTATTTCACTTCTCATCAGTAATTCTTGTCGAATAATATTGTTCCTTTTTATATGAAATGAATCACAAATATCAATTAATTCTTTAGGATTGACAGTTGCTGTTAAAGCTAATATTCTACACCATGCATTGCCAAAAAGATTATCCATAAAATTTGGTATTCTTTTATAAAAAGGTCGAAAACTCATCCCCCATTGGCTGACACAGTGGACTTCGTCTATGACAACAAGCTTTAAATCATTCTTTCTGCATTTTAAACAGTATTCAAATAATCCATCTGTTGCAATTTTCTCAGGACTTGCAAATATAAAATTCGGAGTAATGTTTCCTTTTGCTAAATCCTTTAGACTTTTCATTTGCTTGTTCGCAGGAATATCGCCATGTAATTCCAAAACAGTAAAACCATGTTCTCTAATTTTATCTGCTTGTTCAGAAATTAGCGCAGTTAGTGGAGATATTACTAAAGTAATACCACCCAGTTTAGCAGCAGCCATCCAATAAATTAATGATTTTCCACCACCAGTTTGGATAATACAAAGTGTACTATCATTATCCAAGACATTTCTAATTGATTTTTCCTGTAACTCTGTGAGCTGATATCTAAGTTGTGGAAAAAAGGTATTAAGATCTTCATTCAAATTATATTTATCATGCATAGCTGTAACTCAACTCTCTTTCTTGTGCACTTAAGAAATCAATTTCTGTTCGATGTTCATCTACAATAAAAGATAAGAAAGCATCTACAATTACATATCTATATTTAATGTCTATTTCAATCCCCATTGATTCGGCTTTACTTTTCAACATTTTAAAGATTTCCAAAGCATAAAAAGCAAAAAGTTCATAAGGATAAAAGTAATTTTGTTGTGTTATCACTTTGTTAATATCAATCATTAAGAACTCGGAATCCATTGTACAACCAAAATCTTTTTTCTGTGTTAAATACCATAAAGCCCATAAAGCATCTCTGCTACGGCTTGGGAATACTTCTGGATTCACTTTAAAAAGCATCATACTTTTAATTCCACCACCTATAACCCCAAATGCTGTGTATTCTTCGGTATCAAGCAAATCTAAGTTTAAATCGTAGTAAGTACTTATTTTTTCATATGTATTTCTGTCATAATCATTTTGAAAATATTCTTCAGAAAAAACACATAAATTTGTTACGACTTTTAACAATAAATTAGAATCGGTCAAGTTAAAATCTGCTCTATACTTATCAAGAACTTTAGCTCGTTTATTTTGAATGGTTTTACGAATAATTGGACACTTATTTTTCAGGATACTGGACTTAAACACATGAGGATCATCCTCATATTCTTCAAGACCATCTAAATCAAAAATATTTATATAGTCCTGTCTGTCTTTCTCGAAATCCTCAATACTTTCTGATATGATTTTTCTAAACATATCAGATTTTTTTACATTTGACTTATTCTTTACTTTATCAACCCCAAATTTTTCTTGTAAAGCTTTGAAACTATCAGATGTTATCGCAAATCCACCTTCTCTTTCTAAAAACTTCGTAAAATATTGATCGAAGTTTTTTGAAATCTCACATATAACATTTTGTACATGCGATTCTTCATAACAGATATCTTCAACGCTTCGATTTTCTTGTTTAGTATACATACCTTTTCATCCCCCAGCTTATTCTAATTGTATTTCCTATATTTTTCTTTATACAGCAATGATCCAATCATATACTCAATTTAAAAACATTGACTTTTTTCCATAGCTTGTAATATATGCACATTTTTGTGCTCTGGTTAACGCAACATATAACAAGCATTTTTCTGCGGCTATTGTTTCGGCTTCTGATATAGCATCAGTCTTATTGATTGCAGAAGGAAGAGGAATGACTCTGTTATTAACAGCTGCTACAAAGACATATTGAAATTCGAGTCCTTTTACACGATGCATTGTTGCAACTCTGACACCATCCAAGGAACGATCATCTGTATTACTACGTTTAATAGCATAGGCACGAATTCCAGCATGAGTAAATTGTGCAATATAGTCTTGGACTAATGTTCTTGTCCTAGCAACAACACATATATTTGACAAAGCAACTCCTGCATTCTTTAATTTTTGAATTTCTTCAATTAAATATGATAATTCTTCTCCAGCATCCTTGAATTCTTTAATCTCAGGTTTTATTCCGTGAGTTAATGATTGACAACGATCACCAAGATCCACGCCATCATCCAGATCATCAAATGAGATACCATTTAATAATGCAAAAGCATATTTTCTGATTTCTTCTGTTGTTCGGTAATTGATTCTCAATATACTGCTTCTTCCGCGAACATTGATACCACATTTTGATAATGACGGTTTGTTTCTGTAAATCCTCTGATGTGAATCACCGACAATGAATAAATCATTTGGATGTTCCTCTCCGGCAAGGGCACGAATTAAACGATATGCATTATCACTGAAATCCTGAGCTTCATCGACAATAATATGTTTATATCTCGGTCTTGATCCAGATGCTTCCAATAGTTTTCTGCACTCATACATAGCCATGTTAATATCGCGTATTTGATTCTCTTTCAGAAGATTCTGATAGGTTTCCAAGACTTTCCAAACGAGTATTCTCTTCTTTCTATCTAATCTCGTTCCTCGGCCGTTTCGAGAAGCCTTAATATATTTTTCCAATGATAATGCTTCTTGTGATATTACAACTCTATTCCATTCTTCTTCATAAAATCCAGCATCAAAAGGAAGGTCAACATTTGCTAAAAGAACAGCTTTTTCCCATATATTGTGAATATTGTCATATTCAATTTGTGCTGAAAAACCAGACTCTCTTAAATATTGATTTACCCATGCATCCAAATGGATGACTTCTATTTTACGGAGTTCTTCAGTTGTACAAATCTTTCTTAGATTCTCTTTGATATCAGCTGCCAAATTTGCGGTAAATGTTGTAAAGAGAATTCGTTCATTGTTTCCAATCTGATCTGCAAGATGTTTTGCACGATGCATTGCAACAACAGTTTTTCCGGTACCTGCTCCACCCAATACACGAGCCGCGCCGTTAAAATTCTTATTCACAATTTTACGTTGAGTAGGATGCAGGAATACTCGCCATTTTTCCAGAGGTTCCGCCATAATGCGACGTAACTCATCTTCCCCTTCTACAACCACGAAAGATTTGAGAGATAATGGTAATTGTAAAGCTTCCGAAAAACTGCCGCTATTATCCTTTTCGCCACGTTCTTCACTTGCATATTCAAGAACCTCTGAAACAGGAATACCTTCTACAAGCCAGGATAAATATTCATATGCATCTTTTGGCATAGATGCAGAAGCTTCATAAAAATCTGCTTGGCTTTTAAAACTTCTTACATAAGCTATTTGTTCTTCAGGCACTCCCAGTTCTAAAAGTTCATCGTTAGATATAGATGAAAATAACATTTTTTCATTTGGAACAGACTCTTCCGTTTTAATTGTTTGAACATCAAAAATCTGAACTGCGCCTGTCTTCGGGTTAACCTCGCAGCGTTTTCTTGATGCCCAGTCATATGCTTCATCATGATGATCTACCCAAAGTAACAAATACACACCTGTTTCAGGTTCTCTTACTACAATACCTCTGTATGTATCATCAATACGAACAGAATAGATTTTTTTATCTACACCTTTGTTTATTTTTTCATAGTTTATACCCGGAGAATTTGGGTCATTCCTGAACTTATTAATAAATTCAGTTACTTTTCCTTGAATAGATCTGGGAAGTTTTGCAAATGCTGTCAAAAAATCAGCTGATATAGCTACCTTGGCTTGATTTGTCATTAGTTCTCACCTCCAAATTTTTTCTTCATTTCATCAAGATTCAGAAGATCTATGAAAGTCCATCCTCTGTTTTCCAGTATTTCTTTATCACCAATTTGATCAGATGTTAAATATCCAATCTTTAAATCCGGCCATGCTATTTCAACAGTTGCAATAACTTCTCCATTATCACCCTCAAGTTCATAGCCAACACAATCATCATCCGGTGCAGGTATACCTGCTTCTTTTGCTGTGTTTGCGAATTCTTTGGACTCGTCATCAAACAGCATTTCAAGTACTGCATTCCATCCATCATCCGCACTCAGTACAGCAGGAACCGGTATTGTAGCAAATGCAGGCAGATTCAAATAAACCATTTGTTCTAAGCCAGTGGATGAAATACCTATATAATTATTTGAAAACTGCATAATATTATCAAAATGAAGGAATCCATTCCATTCGTTTTCATAACGATCTGAACGATTATCCTTTTCATCATGTAAAATGGAACAAACAGCTACATCTTCACCCTTTTTCATTTGATCAAGTAAAATTCCTGCATATATTGAAAGATGAGCATTGGAAGTGCGAGGAATCCATGTTCCAAATGCAGTTCCGGGGAATAGATAATCAGTATGGGTATAATATGTTTGATCTTTCACTTTCTGAATCGTTTGATTCCAGCTGGAAAAGGCAAGATTATTTTTCATCAATGATGGTTCAAGTAGTGATAAACCATATGCATAAGCATGTGTATGAAATATCTTTTCAGAATCATCATTTCCCAGATAGAAGATCAGTTGATCGAAAGATGCTGTTTTATTTGGAGCAAATACGTCTGCGTGATCCTTTTTTATTGTATTCATATACATTCTGGATCCTGAAGGCATTTTTGTTGATTCTAATGTTTCAGTAGCATAGTCACCTTGAGATGCAAATACAGTCTGTACATCCTTAAAGCTTAATGACCATACACGGAAGTTACCGCTTCTTCTTATAGCTTCACGTTTTAATGTGTCATCTGCTACAATATCTTTATGATATGTAAATCCATCAGTAAAAACCGCAACAGGAAGATGATCCTGAGCTTTAACCGGCCAGAAAACAAAGTCCGGCTTGCATGTAACTTTCACGCCATATGAAGGATCTAAAAGTACTTGCGGTTCGATCTCCCATGCGTTATTACCAACCTTAATGTAATAGCAGTGTTTTCCATTTCGCATGGAATCATTTACATTTGTAGCTCCAACCTTTGTACGAACTGCTTCCATAAATCTCTGTTCCAATTCACTATCAAATAATGGATTTACAGGAATATCATTGATCTTCCTGATCTTTTCAACATTATTTTTTCCCGAAAGAATAGATTTCAGCATACGGATTGCTGCGGACCTGGAAATATTCCCAATCTGCTGACTCTGTCGATATGCATAAAGACAGTGATAACAACCATCTTTTTGTGAGTCATCCTTACAAGTACAATTTTCCATCTTTGTTAATGCCTTTTCAAAAATATCTATAAGAGCATTTTTTTCATGCATCAACTGCTTTAGATATCCAGTACCACCAGGTATTGAATCATAAATTACCAAATACTGTTTCCTATAATCTGCGTCAGCCACCGGAACTTCACTTACTGTAGCTCTTAGATGATCAACATTACCAAAATACTCTTTCATGCCGAGCATAAAAGCCGCAACGAAAGATTCAAGTTTAACAGACGAAGTTTCCATTGTAGTTGCTGGAACCAATAAGCGAAGAATTTCCGTGCTGAATTCACGATAAAGGAAAAGGCATTCTTCATAGGCATCCCCTTGAAGAAGAGATGATATTTTTCTTGTTTTACATGCATATGTATGATTCGGTTTGCCATGATCAGGTTGTATTTTTCCGCAATATTTACAAATCTTAAAACCCTTTCGAATATCTTCAACACCGGATACTGACATTTTTTCTCCGACAGTATCACTCTCTCCAAAATTAATTTCACGAAGTGTTGCTTTACGAACAAACTCATAACCGAATGGAAAATCTTCATTATCCATTCTATAGGCGCTGGTTATATCATTATCCTCATCTACATCCACGAGCAGTTGTTTACAATAGAAGACATTGGCTCTATCATCACTCTCATCGTTAATTAAGCTCTTTGTGTAATCCATGTTGGAATAGACCATTTGGACTTTTAACATATTACGAACCTGTCCTGAATCAGCCCATTCCGGACTTCCGCATCTTGGACATGCAGATGTATGTTTACCTGCTTCTTCAATTTGTGCATGCGAACAACATGGGCACAATCGCCATTTTGCAGTTTGTGCTGTAGTCAAATCTACCTGATCAATTGTTAATTTGCGTCCATCAACATAGAAATTGTTATTTGGGGCAAATTCGCTAATAGCAGATGAAGCAGAACGACTATATTCATAAACCATCTTATCAAATTTACGAATACCTCTTGAAGCAGCAGAACCAGCTTGCGGCTCATCCTCTTTCCTGTATAGCACTGCCTTTAATACAATACCTGCTTCCGGGAAAGCATAGTTTGGTAATAAACCTTCATCTGATAGGAAATTGAATATATTTTTCTTTCCAAGTTCCTGAAGAACATTAATTAATGCTGCTTCTTCCCCTTTTAATTCTTTAATTTCTTCTTCATAAGAACTGTCTTTTGGTTTATCCTCCAGTTCTTTGATCATATCTTTTAAACTATTTATACTTGAGCGTAATGCATCCTGCTGTTTTTTCAAATCTTCAAAAGCATCCAGTACTTTTACATACATGGGACTGTTTTCAGTACCTTTGCCCCTCGCAAATGTTTCCAATTCTTCACGTATTACCGATGCTTCTTCAGATGTTCCCCATGCACCTGCAAACATCTGTATAAATGAATTCAGTTGTCTGGAAAGCGTACTCTGTACATAGTTTAAGAAATTAAACGGAAACATATCATCCGGACGTGAGTCTAATTTGCTCAAAACTGCACCAATACGATCAGGAATAGCTCCGTCATTGATACCTCTTTTTACCCATGAGTCCATACAGAAAGCGACAAACTGTCTTTCCAAGACTGCAGATGCACGAAGGAAGATCTTTGGCGGTGTTACATTACCGGAAATCATGTCCAATGGATCAGCATAGAAGTACAGATCATGCGGCCTTGCATTAGCTATTGCAAGTGTTAATGCATTACCATCTTTACGTCCTGCTCTTCCTGCTCTTTGTAAGAACTGGCTTTGTGCTGGAGGCATACTGCAAAGAATAACTGATGAAAGGTCACCAATATCAATACCCATTTCAAGTGTCGGAGTACATGAAAGGACATTTGGATCCCATAGCTTCTTTGAATCCTTTCCACGTTTAAAATCTGTTTCCAACAGTTCCCTTTCCGGACGTTCTAAAAGACCTGTATGTTCTCTGGCATTAATTCTTTCCAGATCGCCGGCATTATACAGCTTTCCGTAATAACTCAGACTAGATGTTGGATCTTCTTCAATAAATCCGCTACAAGTTGATCTCTGGCATGGTGAATTCATCCAAAAGTCAAGATCTTCAGCGGAAACACTATAAACAGATCCACATTTATTGCATCTCATCTGTACAACATCTGAAGAAATATAAACCCGATTTTTATTTAGTCCATATACTTTATATTCCGGGGCAGATGGAAGAAGCGCAACAACTCCTCGTTTTACTGCTTCCTCCAATATTAATATTCCAACATTCACATAGGTACTTTTATCAATTAATGGAGTCCTGCAGCAATCTGCAATCCATTCAGTATATTTTTCAGATGCAGGAGTATCAATATCATATGATCTTCTGAAACCCTGATTCAACACAATAAATCTTGGAGTATTACGACCGGATTGCCTTCCTGGTAACCAGCGATTTCTATCGTTAGATAATAGATAACCATTGAAATTATTTGTGGTATATTCTTCAAATACCGAATCTTCAAAAGCACCATTCGTTCTCATCAGATTCAGATATCCGATTACCATCCTCTCATAATCTGCTGTTGTTTCTTCAGGAAGTGTCCCGAGTTCATTGATTGTTCTTTCTTCAACTGCTTCAGCAATTGAATGAATATCTTCAGAATTAAACGATAATACCGAACACCCTGACTTTTCCAAAGTCCTTCCGATTTTCCCGGTCAATCCATATTCCAACATGATCTCATATTTCAAACGTTGTTCGATTTCAAACATCAATATTCTGGCTTGTTTATCCTTACCGAATTCTCGACTTATAATCATATCTTCATAGGCATGTTTCCATGTCATATTAGGCGCAATAAAGAAACTGACAAACTCTTCATCAGACATTCTTTCATGCCAATATTGAATAAAACCTTCTTGGAATTCAGCCAGAGATTTTCCGCTTCCATATTCATTACAATATTTCTGCATTGCTGTTCTGAGTCCGAAACGCCATGTTCTGGAATTAAAGAAGCCAGCTCTATGAGCAGCATCCTGTACGCTGTCAGAAAAAGCTAAAGTTTTCTTATCATCATTGAATTTTGAAGCAAACATTTGCGAGATACTGGCACTGATCTCGGTAGCTCCACGTACACCCATCAAAGATAATCCTCTTCGGCTTCCGCAGCATGGACAAACATATTGTTTATGTTCCCTGCTGCCAGATGTCTTTATTTGAGAAGGAATAAATATATCAATTACTTTAGCACCGCAACTCGGGCACAACTCTCCACCTTCTTCACTCAAAGAAACCTGAAGACAATCAGGACATAGTTTTGCCGGCATCATTCCGGACATGTGCTCTTCATGCCCCTTTGGAAACATCATTGTAATCTGATCATCTGCTCTAAAATAACGATTATAAAAGCCCTCCAGATTACCCATGGTAGCATTCTGTCTTTCATTTAATATAGATACCCAGCCTGTAATACCGCAATCACGGCAATTGACAACCGGAAGATATTCTTTTGACTGTTTTGCATTTAAATCATGAGCAATCTCATATGTGACTTCCTCACGATCCACTTTTGCCAATAATCTTCGTAACTCACGCATCCATAATTGAACCTGAACAAACAGGAATGGCCGTAATTTTCCAACAGAACCTGTTCTTGCATGTGATATTAAAGCAAACAGAGAATCAATTAAAACTGTTGAATCTTCAACCTCTTTTAATTCAGGATAATGGACGGATAATTCTTCAGCAATCTTTGATTCCTGATAATAATTGCCTCCCGTCAAATTGATGACAGCCTGCATAAAACTATGATGCATTAACTCTGTTCCAAGAGTAATCCTTCCTTGATCCGAAAGTACATCTTCTTCAAAATCAGGGAACCACGCTTTTACTGCATAACGAAGATAGGCAGAAGGTTCATCCTCTGCAGCAAGTCTTGAAAGTTCAATTGCCTGCTCAGCATTTGGCATTGCAAATTGCGTAACATCAGTATTATCAAAGAATTCTAATGCACTCAAACGATCCTCTGTGATAACAGAATCACGCTCAAACGGTTCACCAAATATTTCAGTAGCATATTCAATAATACTGCTGTTATTGTCTTTAGAACCCATGGTAGCAGATGTACCTATACAACACAGATATCCATCATAAATACCTAGACGTCTCTTCAAACGTCTAAGCAAGCATGCAAGATCTGTTCCTTGTGCACCATCAAATGTATGAAGTTCATCAACCGCAATATACTTCAATGTTTCAGAATGATTATCCTGCCATAACAAAGCATCTTTTGGACGAACTAATAAATAATCCAACATTTTATAGTTTGTCATCAGAATATCAGGCGCACTATTTAGCATAGTCTCATGATCTGTGATGACTCCATGTTCTGACATCATTCTTGCAGGTGTGTTTTCTTCACCACCAACATACATGCCAACAGTTACATTCCCACGAAGTTCCGGACTATTGTAAATCAATTCAGCAATACGTTTTGCCTGATCGGAAGCAAGTGCATTCATCGGATAGATGATCATTGCCTTGATACCACGTTCCCCTCTATGCTGATAGCAGTATTCCAGAATAGGATAAAGAAAACATTCAGTTTTACCTGAACCGGTACCGGTAGCGATGAGAGTTGATCTTCCATCATCCCCAGTCAATCGTTCAAATGCTTTCTGTTGATGTACATAAGGCAAATATTCTGAATGTATAGATTCAAAACATGTTGGTTTTTCAGAAGCAACACGAAAAGGAAGACGAACAGCAACATATGGTTCATGATATACAGAGTCATTTGTCTCTAATAATCTTTCTATAGAACCTTTAAATGGTTCATTAGTCATAGGAAATGTCGTCTTAATATAATCCCCTATGCCTATTTGCAATTGTTTTGCTAGTATGGATGGTAACATACTGTGTCCTCCTCGTATATTACTTGTAGATCAGGATATTTGGAATATAGAAGACGATTTCATTCCATCCCCTGCAGGGGATGGAATGAAAATCG
>CACXCB010000353.1 GCA_902766005.1 uncultured Erysipelotrichaceae bacterium
GAGGCTTGCAAAGTCAGGCTTTTTCGCATCAAAGATCGGCATGGAAGGATCGTTCGCATTCACCGCCGGAGCCTCTTCAGACGCCGTTTCTACTGCTGCAGCCTCTTCGGATTTCTGTACACCATTCTTGTCCTTTGGTGTATCTAAGGGCTTCATTGTGGGGAACAGCAATACATCTCTGATGGATTCCTGTTCGGTAAACAGCATGCATAATCTGTCAATGCCATAGCCGATACCACCTGCCGGAGGCATGCCGTATTCGAGAGCTTCAATGAAATCCATGTCAATGTCATTTGCTTCTTCATTGCCGAGTTCTCTTTCATTTAACTGCTCCTGGAATCTTTCCAGCTGATCGATCGGATTATTCAATTCTGTATAAGCATTTGCGAATTCCTTGCCGCCGATAAACAATTCAAAACGATCTACAAATCTTGGATCATCGGGATTCTTCTTTGTCAAAGGAGAAATCTCCAACGGATGTCCATACAGGAAAGTCGGCTGGATCAGTGTCTCTTCAACATACTTCTCAAAGAATTTGTTGATGATATGTCCATACTGTTTTTCATGTGCTTCCAGTTGAATCTGATGTTCTTCAGCAAGCTTTAAACATGTATCCAGATCATTGATTGCTTTAAAATCAATACCGGTCTTTTCCTTAATGGCATCTGTCATGCTGACACGTTTCCATGGTCCTTCCAGGCTGATTTCATAACCGTTATATTGATAATCCATCTTGCCGATTACTTCTTTGGCGATGGTCTGATACATGCCTTCCGTCAGGTTCATCATTCCTTCCAGGTTGCTGAAAGCAAGGTAAGCTTCCATCAATGTGAACTCAGGATTGTGGTTTGGATCCATGCCCTCATTACGGAATACTCTGCCGATTTCATAAACAGCTTCCATACCGCCTACTAATAGTCTCTTTAATGGAAGTTCCAGGGCAATTCTGAGATACATATCCATGTCCTGTGTATTGTGATGGGTGACAAAAGGTCTAGCAGATGCACCTGTTAAAAGAGTTGATAATACCGGTGTTTCTACTTCTGTAAAACCTTGTTTATCCATGTAGTTTCTGATGCACTGTAAAATTCTCGGGCGAAGGAAAGCGACCTTTCTGGAATCATCATTCATCAGAAGATCTACATATCTTCTTCTGTATCTTTCTTCCTTGTCTTGCAAGCCATGGAATTTTTCAGGCAGAGGTCTTAAAGCCTTTGTCAGATGTGTATACTCTTGTGCTTCTACGGACAATTCACCGGATTGTGTTTTAATCACTGTTCCCTTGATACCGATGATATCACCGATATCACTGGCTTTAAACAGCTCGTAGATTTCATCACCGACAACCTGCTTCTTTACGACAACCTGGATCTTTCCATCCCTGTCGAGAATATGCATGAATCCGATTTTTCCCATTCTTCTTTTGGACATGATTCTTCCAGCTATAGTTGTTTCGATATGCAGCTCTTCAAGTTCTTCCTTGGTTTTTCCTGCATATTGGCCGAAAAGCGCAGAAGAATGATCGGTAATCTTGAAAGCATGGCCAAACGGATCAATGCCCTTATCTGCAAGATCATTCATCTTCTTCAAACGCGCTTCCTGCTGATCGTTCATTTTAGCTGCTTTCACTTCTTTGACAGCCTTCTGCAGTTTTTCCTTGCCTTCCATCAGTTTGTCCTTTTTTTCTTCCGGAATGTTTGCTTCAATCTCTTTTCTGATTTCTTCCAACGGGTTCTTTACTTCGCTCATATTTCCTCCTGTCCAAATAAAAACCCTCATCCATAGGACGAGAGTGACTTCGTGGTACCACCTAGGTTCACGGCATTTTTATCTGCCGCCTCATAGCCGAAGATAACGCATTCAGCGGTCTGACTCCGGAGTTCTTTTAATGCATTTCCGCTCTTCCCTTTCCACCATACAGGGCTTCTCTTTGCAGTTTCTGTGCATTCCTTCTCCATCTTTATCTGACTTAGGTATTTTATCATGTTTTTTTTACAATGCAATCAAAATATACTATAATACTTTGCATGAATAAATTGAAATCCCTCTTTACAAAAGATGTCGCTATCCTCATCGGTATATGTACTGTTCTTTCCATCCTGTACGGCTTGTTCAGGAAACCCTTCTTATTGCATTTCGTTGATGGTTTAAGCATCAGCGGCATGTTCCTGATTATTGCCTGGCTGATCCTGTACTGGAAAGGAAGAGCTTCTTTCCTGCCGAAAAAAGGACAGACGTTAAAACAATTTGCCGAAGAGAAAATCGATAAGGAATTTAATCAGCCTACCCCTTCCACAATGTTAGTCAGCGGCATTTCTGCGATTCTGCTGTCCCTTCTGTTTATACTTATATTTTTCAGATAAAAAGTGATATATCACATGGTATATCACTTTTTTACGATTACTTTTAATGCAATTTCCAACGCTTTTGCGATATCGGCGAGATCCATATTCGGTTCCTTTTCCTGTTCCCTGATGTAAGGCACATGGATAAACCCGCTGATAATGTTGCCATATTCCTTTTCACAAAGATATCTTGTTCCGTACAGTACATGGTTGCATACATATGTTCCGGCCGTGTTCGAAACAGAGACTTCGATACCCTCTCTGTTGATCGCTTCAACAATTTTTCTGACAGGGATGGAGGCAAAATAGGCATCCGGTCCATCGGCAAAGATCTTTTCATCAACCGGCTGGTTTCCTTCATTATCCGCAATACGATAATCATCACAATTGATGCCGATTCTTTCTACCGTAATTCCTTTTCTTCCTCCGGCCTGGCCAACAGATAACACGCAATCAGGCTGCTCTTTTCTGATTGTCTCATGGATTCTCTCAAGAGCTTTATTCTGCACAACCGGAAGCTGTATTTTTATCAGGGTACTGCCTTCAATAACATCGGGCAGCATTCTTACAGCCTCCCAGGAAGGATTGATCGACTCACCACCGAATGGTTCAAATCCTGTTACCAGAACTTTCATGACTAATCCTCATCATGACGGAACAGAATTGTCGGGACTTCCAGCGTCTGCTCATCCTGAATGATGACAGCCGGAATCTCAAAAGTCGGTTCATCATCATGATCAATGAGGACATTTTCTTCTCCGGCATCTGCTTTCAGGCTGTCCGGATTAAAAGACTCTTCTTCCTCTTTTTCTTCAGGTTCTGCCGAAACCACATTATCCTTCACAGGAAGCTCTTGGGTATTCTGTTCTTCCTCATCGGCAATTTTGTTAACCTCTTCCTCAATCAGTTCCTCAAGAATGTCCTGCTTTTCTTCAACAACTTCATCAGTTTCAACAGTGCTTTCACTCTCCGTAACAGTATCATAATCAGCCTCTGTTGCCTTGCGCAGACGAATCGCCATAAACTGTTTCTGAGGAAGCTCAACTCTGAACCTGCCATGGAAGATGCCTGCCTTTGTGACAGTCATATCCCATGTATCAATCACTTCTGCAACATAATCTGTTTCTTCATCAATATAGAAGTCACGATATGCCGGGCGCATAAAGCTGTAATAATAGAGATACAAGGATTTTACCGGAATAAACCATTCACTCTCAGGAACGGCAGAAACACTGTCCCATTCATCATTGAGACATGCAAGGCCATTCCCCGGAACTTCTGCAAGAATATCCTTTAGAAAGCCGAAACGCTTCCAGCTTTCACCATGCAGCTTTCCGCCATGACTCCACCAGATGACGCCATCGTCATTCAGGTATGTTTCACCATGTCCCGGATAACCACCTCTGACTGCTGTTTCCCAAAATCTGCGCACCATTTCTTCAGCTGTAATGTTGCCCCAGCCTAGAGGAAGGTTTCCTTCATAAGCAATTTCATCCATGACGACCGGTTTGCCGTATCTGGTAATCAGCTCATCGGTCAATTCTGCTCCTTTATACAAGTCTATCCTTTGTACGGAACAATGGGTGATCCATGGTCTTGAATGGTCATACATCTGACGACAGTTATGAATTGAACGAAGATGATGATACGGATCATATCTCACCAGAAGATCGGCATAATGCTCCCAATCTTCCAGTTTCTTTTCTTTTAACAGGTCATATTCATTAGCCAATGACCACCAGACATTATGATAATGGGAAAAGCGGTTGATCACATAATGCCAATACAGGTCATCCTCTTCCCTGCTCATTGAGGAGAATCCCCACCTGTCATACGGGTGCATCACAATCAGATCGGCTTCAATTCCGAGTTTTCCGAGTTCGGAAATACAGTATTCCAGATGACGGAAATGCTCCGGATTAAAACGCATCAAATCAAAATCATTTCCTTCTTTCTTCCACATATACTGAAAGAAATTGTCTTCGGTAAGAATCGAGGAATCCATCGGTGTTCCTTCATATGGATAGGATCTTGGCTCGCCAAGATTATACTGATAGTGTTTAGGGAAGATACAGAAACGGATTTTGTTGAAGGAAGATTCTTTCAATGCCTCCAGCGTTTCCTGAATCCTTTCATCACTTTGCAAAGCCCATACATATGCGGTTGTACCGATAGAAATGTATGGTGTTCCGTCTTCATATGCAAAATGATGGCTGTTTGCCACTCTGACAGGTCCATGATTGTATTCTTCATTCTGCTCTACATGGAATGACCCAGTGACACTGTCCTTCATAAAACTGGCACGTATAGCAAAAGTATATTTTCCTTCAAATGAAGGCATGAAACGGATTTTATAGATTCCCTCTCCGTCATAAAAGCCTTCTGTCATAATATTTTCGTTTCTTCCTGCAAAAATGCCTGTTACCTTCTGGTCGACAAAAGGATTTCCATCCTGAGGTCCTTCTATCGACACTTCAAATACTTCCCATTTTTTGATCTGCTTTGGATATTCCTGGCTCATGTTCTCCCTCCAAAATAATATACATCGACTATTGTAACACATCCACGAACCTTTCACCTAAAGAAAACACAGGTTTCCCTGTGTCAGACGTTTGTGATCGGTTTTCTTTCCGCTTTCAAATTATGCTGCTTCAAGGACCGCCTCTGCATGACTTCCTCTACTTCTTGAAGGGTGATTCCCTTCTCCACCATAAGCACAACAATATGATAGGCAAGATCATTAATTTCGTTGATCAGATCTTCTTTGGAGTCCGATAAGGAAGCAATTACAACTTCCGTGCTTTCCTCACCGATTTTTTTCAGTATCTTTTCCAGCCCCTTATTATACAAGTATGTGGTATAGCTGCCCTCTTCCGGATTGTTTTTCCGGTCCAAAGCGGTTTCATATAAATTTTCCAATTCACTCATAAGATTTCTTCTCCTTCAATATTCCGATAAAAGCAGCTGTATTTGCCGGTATGACATGCAGCACCTTCCTGTTCGACTTTGATCAGAATGGTATCTTCATCACAATCCACCAGAATTTCCTTCACATGCTGGTAATGACCGCTAGTTTCGCCTTTAACCCATAATGCCTGTCTGCTTCTGGAATAATAGGTAGCCAGCTTTGTTTCGATGGTCTTCTGCAGACTTTCTTCATTCATATACGCAAGCATCAACACCTGATTTGTACCTGCATCCTGAACGATGCAGGGAATCAGTCCGTTTCCTTTGCCAAAATCCAAATGTATCATATTCTCACCGGAATTCCTTTACTATCCAAATATTCCTTCACTTCCATGACGGACAATTCGCCATAATGGAACAATGAAGCTGCAAGGGCCGCATCAGCAGCATCCTCCTCAAAAACCTCGGCAAAATGTGCAAGACTTCCACATCCGCCACTGGCAATTACCGGAACATGCACAGCTTCTCTGACAGCCTTCAAAAACGGAATATCATATCCTTTTTTGGTGCCGTCTGCATCCATGCTTGTCAGAAGTATTTCTCCTGCACCGAGCCTGACACCCTCCTTGATCCATTCAATCGCATCTTTGCCGGTATCAATTCTGCCACCATGTATGACAACATTCCAGCCGCTTCCGTCTTCTCTTTTTCTTCCGTCTACCGCCAGCACAATACATTGATCACCGAATTGTTTCGCCCCATCCTGCAGCAATAAAGGATTTTTTACGGCTGCCGAATTCAAGGATACTTTATCTGCACCGGCACGTAAAATTCTGCGGATATCCTCTACGGTGCGGATCCCTCCGCCAACCGTAAAAGGCATAAAAATATTTTCAGCTACCTGCTCGACAATATGCACCATGGTATCACGATGTTCATGTGTAGCGGTAATATCGAGAAAGACAAGTTCATCTGCTTTCTGTTCATAATACTTTTTTGCCAGTTCGACCGGATCCCCTACTTCTCTGAGTCCGACAAAGTTTACCCCTTTGACAACTTTGCCGTCTTTGACATCCAGACATGGAATGATTCTTTTTTTGATCATTTTGCCTCCCTGCAAAGCTGAATGGCTTCCTGTAAATTCAGTGTTCCTGCATACATTGCCTTGCCTGTAATTGCACCATAAACACCCAGATCTTTCAGTTGTCGGATATGTTCCATGTTTTTAATACCGCCCGAAGCTGTAATATCAGCATTACTGCTGTTTTTCAGATTCTTCAGCATTTCAAGATTCGGCCCATTCATGGTTCCGTCTTTGGAGATATCGGTAAATATAATATTTTTGACACCGATGTCTGCCAGTCTTTTTGCAAAATCGATATAAAACAAGTCACTTTTTTCAATCCATCCGGAAGCACAGGCATATCCATCCTTGCAATCCATGCCTACCGCAATCTTATCTCCGTATTTTTCCAATGCTTCCTGCAACAGTTCCGGATTATTGATTGCAGCTGTTCCGAGAATGACTCTTTTTATACCATGTTCCAGATAAAATGAAATATCTTCCATGGTACGTATACCTCCGCCAACCTCAATATTTGCGGATGTCTTTTGCACCATGGAAACAATCACATCAGCATTTTCTTTCTTGCCGCTTTTTGCCCCATCCAGGTCAACCATGTGGATCCACTCTGCTCCTGCTTGTGTAAATGCCTGAATCGTATCCTCCACGGATGCAGCGACAACTTCCTTTTGTGCATAATCTCCCTGATACAGGCGGACACATTGTCCGCCAATCAGATCTATTGCCGGTAATATAATCATACTTCCTCCTGAAAATACCGCAGAATGCGCAAACCGTCATCCGCACTCTTTTCCGGATGAAACTGGCATCCCATAATATGCCCATGTCTGACAATACCGGGAACTTTTATGCCGCCATACATGGAATAGGCGACCAGATCCTCATCTTCATAGTCATACGCATAATAAGAATGGACGTAATATGCATGCGGATGATCTGATAATTCTTTTTGCAAAGAGGTTTCCTGATTCCATTCCAGTTCATTCCAGCCGATCTCAGGAACAGGCAGATCTGTTTCCATTTTAATAATCCTGCCTTTCAAAAAACCAAATCCTTTTGTCAATCCTTTTTCTTCGCTTTCTTCAAACAGCATCTGCATGCCAAGGCATATGCCAAGAAGCGGTTTGGTTTCAGCCATTTCCCGGATCTTTTCGTAAAGCCCTTTTTCACGGATATTTGTCATGCAGTCGCCAAAGGCTCCTACTCCGGGAAGAATCAGCTTGTCACATTGATTCAGCACATCCGGATCAGCAGAAATGATACAAGGTATATTCAGCTTCCGGCATGCATTTTCGACGCTTCTCAGATTTCCCATGCCGTAATCAATAATACCGATCATTCCAGCACTCCTTTAGAACTTGGTATTTCATCCGATTCAATTCTGACAGCCTCTTTCAAAGCTCTTCCGAAGGCTTTGAAGACTGCTTCGATTTTGTGGTGATCATTCTGTCCGTAATAGACGTTTATATGCAGCGTGATGCCTGCCTGAACACAGAATGCCCTAAAGAATTCCTGTACCATTTCCGTAGACATTTCCCCTACTTTTTCGCGTTGGAATTCTGCATTGCATACAAGATAAGGCCTGCCGCTGATATCGAGACAGACATTTGCCAGTGTTTCATCCATAGGTATCGTAAAATTGCCATATCGTACAATACCACGACGATCACCGATTGCTTTTTTGAAGGCATTGCCCAGAATAATGCCGCAATCTTCAATCGTATGGTGATCGTCCACATACAGATCACCGTCTGCTCTCAATGTCAAATCCATTCTGGAATGGAAGGCAAACAGATTCAGCATGTGATCAAAAAAACCGATTCCGGTGGAAATGTCACTCTTCCCGGTTCCGTCAAGATTGATTTCACAAAGAATTTTTGTTTCTTTTGTATTTCTTTCCAATTTACAGTTTCTCATTCTGTCACCTCAAACTGCCTCAATACTTCCAACACTTTGTCATTTTCTTCTTTTGTACCAATGGTGATGCGGAAAGCATTGCTTCCTGCATAATTACGTATGACAATCTCCTGTTTCCCGAAAAGATCAAGAAGCTTCTCCTTGTCTTCAGCTTTCCCATACAGGAAGTTTGTCTGACTGTTAAATAATTGCATCTTTTTGAAAGCAGATGCAGCAGTCATCATGCGTTTTCTTTCCTGCTTGATCGATTGGACATACTGCTCCATATGCTCTTTATGCTGTAACACAATGCATGCCGCCTTCATGCTGAAGGAATTCAAAGCGTACGGTACAAAAGCTTTTTTCAGTTCTTCCATCCTTCCTTCATTTGCGATCAGGAAGCCGATACGCAATCCCGCCAAGCCGTAAGCTTTGGACAATGTCCTTGTTACAAGCAGATTTTCATATTGATCAATCAGGGATATTGCACTTGTTTCATCAGCAAACTCAAAATATGCCTCATCCACAATAACCGGAATATTCGGAAATGCCTGTATGATCTTTTCTATGGTTTCAATCGGAAGACAGATACCGCTTGGGTTATTCGGGTTGGAAAACATGATCATGTCAACATTCAATTCTTTCCCATGTTGAATAAAACCTTCCGTATCAAATGGTTTCTCTTCACTGATCGCAAACTTCTTCACACTTGCACCATAGGTCCCTGCATAATACTCGTACATGGAAAAATCAGGATCGAATGTATACAGTGTCTTTCCTTCCTTTAGGTAGTAGCCGATGACATATCCCAACATCTGATCAGAGCCATTTCCGGCTAGCAGCATAGATGCACTCAGTTCCATCGCTTTTGCATATGACTCCAGCAGTTCTGTTTCGCCCGGATCCGGATATCGGTTAAACAGAATGGAATCCAAAGCATCCTTTATCTCTTGCAGTAATGATGCAGGAAGATTTTCTGAATTCTCGTTTGCATTCAGCAAAATTCCCTTCTGCACATGTGTTTCATATACCGGCTTTTTCATTTGGCAATCCTCACTTTCACAGCATTGGCATGTCCATGCAGCTGCTCTTCTTCAGCCATGGAAATGATGGATTTCCCATATTCCTCAAGCGCTTCTTTTGTGTAATGCAGGTAGCATGACCTCTTCACAAATGCATCCACACCGAGTGCGCTGGAGAATCTTGCAGTGCCGTTTGTAGGAAGAACGTGGTTTGTACCGCCGAAATAGTCACCGATCGATTCACATGTATAGTATCCAAGAAATACGGAACCGGCATGCATCACCTGATTCAGATAAAGCATTGGATCCTTGACCATCAGTTCAAGATGTTCCGGTGCAATAGCATTGGCAAAATCGATGCATTCTTCAATCGTATCACAAAGGATGGATTTCCCGTAATCTTTGAGGGATGCTTCAACAATCTCTTTCTTCGGCAATAGTGCAGACTGTCTCTTCAGCTCTTCGTTAACCTTTTTAAGCAATGCAGCAGATACCGTCAGAAGTATTGGTGAAGCCATCGGATCATGTTCAGCTTGTGACAATAGATCTGCAGCAATATATACCGGATCAGCATCTGCATCAGCTATGACCAGAATCTCGCTGGGTCCTGCTATCATATCAATATCCACTTTTCCATAAACAAGTTTTTTAGCGGAAGCGACAAAAATATTTCCCGGTCCGACAATCTTGTCCACCGGCTGAATTGTCTCTGTACCGTAAGCCAAGGCCGCAATTGCCTGTGCTCCTCCGACTTTGTAGATTTCTGTCACTCCTGCAAGTTTTGCGGCAAATGCAATGTTTGGGTTGATTCCGCCTTCTTTATTCGGAGGGGTTACCATGACAATTCGTTTCACACCGGCAACTTTGGCAGGAATGGCATTCATCAATACTGAGCTGGGATATTGTGCTCTGCCACCCGGAACATATATTCCGACACTCTCCAAAGGAAGGACTCTTTCTCCCATGTAAATGCCCTTTTCCTTCTGCAGAAGATAAGAGTGCTCAACCTGTGCTTCATGAAAATATGTTATATTCTCTTTTGCCCTCTGCATGGATTCCATAAAGAACGGATCGCATTTTTGACATGCTTCTTCGATTTCCTGTTCACTTGCACGGATTTCATCCAGTTCCACCTTGTCAAACAGCTTTGTATAATTACGCAAAGCTTCATCTTTATGTGCAATTACTTCTTGAATAATCGCATTGGCTTTGAGGAGAATCTCATTATCAATTTCCTGAGAGCGACTGTCCAGATATTCCCTTAACTCTTTAACATTATTCTTGTTGATTTCACTCAGCATCTTCTTCATTCCTTTCAAGATCTTTTATGATCTGCATGACTTCTTCTCTTTTTGTCTTGAAGGCAGCCTTGTTGACAATCAGCCTTGCACTGATATCAGCCACTTCATCATATACAACAAGACCGTTTTCTTTCAAGGTTGCTCCTGTTTCCATAATATCTACAATACCATCGCATAATCCCAGCACGGGAGAAAGCTCAACAGATCCGTCGATTTTGATAATCTCAACATCCATTCCTTTTCTCTGGAAATAATCCAATGCAACATTCGGATACTTTGTACCAATCTTGACATGTCCTGTTTTTTCCAAAGGATTTTTCCCTTCCATTCCGCCGACAATGAATTTACATCTGCCAAAGCCAAGATCCAACAGTTCATAATAGTCTTTGCCGCCTTCCATCAGCGTGTCTTTGCCGACAACGCCGACATCTGCAACCCCATGTTCGACATATGTAATACAGTCATTGGCTTTTACAAGAAAATATTTTACGTCTTTTTTCGTATCTTGGAATACAAGCTGTCTTCCTTTGGCTTTTAGACTTTCTATACCATAGCCTTTCTGTTCAAGGAGTTCAATTGTCTTTTTTTCCAGTCTGCCTTTTGTGAGCGCAATCGCAAGACTCATTTGACCACCTCCATCTTATCCTGATCCCATGGCACCAGTTCTACCGGTCCTTCTTTTCGTAATTCTTCTGCATGCATCAGTGCTTCAACAATTCGATCTGCGGGATAGAGCAGCTTTCTGCATGCAGGCTGTTGAAACTGTTCCTTCTCCAGAAGATAATCCAGCTTAATACCGAAACCACATGCCGGCAGATCCCTGCCGAGCTTCTGTAAAAGGGTATCATATCTTCCACCGCTCAGTATGCTTGTACCTATACCGGGGATAAACGCTTCAAAAATAATACCTGTGTAGTAATTCAAATGCGGCACCTTGCCCAGGTCAAAGCTGATCTTTGCCTTAGGTTTCAATAACAGAAGATCACTCTGCAGTTTTTCCAACTGAGATATGACATTCACTAGTTTTTCATCAAAACAAATCTTTCTGCTTTCCGCAAGTGCATTTTCTCCGTTGGCTAAAGGCAATGAGCGGAAGAAACCGGATACCTTTCCTTCAAATCCCTTTTGTGAAAGAAAATCTTTCAAATCAATCATCGATTTTCGATCAATCAAATCAGCAAGAATGGTTCTGTCTTCAGCATCTACACCGGCCAGTGCACATGCCTGTTTAAAAATATCACTGTTTCCAATCTCGAATGTATACTCTTTTAAGCCCAATGCTTCCAGAGTATCAATGGCACAGGTAACAACCTCAGGATCACTCTGTTTATCCAAACCGATCAGCTCAATGCCGCAGTCTGTCACCTCATTTCTTTTTCCGGCAAAGGATTGCCTTACCTTATAGACGTTGGAAGCATAACAGAAACGGAACGGAGGCTTTACATTTCCAAGTTTTGTTGCACACAATCGGGCAATCGGAAGTGTCATATCCGTTCTCAAGGCAAGAATCTGACCGTTATCATCCATAAACTTATACAGTTGTTCCTCCTTGATGGAATCAAAAGTATTTTGATAGGTTGCGTAATATTCAATTAACGGTGTTTCTACAATCGCATAGCCATATGAGCGGAAGACATTCAGAATTCTCCTTTTCATCTCTTCCTTATTTGTGCATTCTTCCGGAAACAAATCTCTCATTCCGGTTGGTATCTGTATCTGCATTTTTCCCTCCTAAACAAAAAACGTCCCGCCAAGGGACGTTATATTAACGTGGTTCCACCCAAATTCACCGGCTTCTCACAAAGCAGGCCTCTTGAAGTACTAACATACTTTCGCATCTTAACGGTTGCTTCCGTCAGATCTTACTGTTCTTTCAGATCTGCAGCTCCAAGATGTGTTTTCCCAAAGGATGTTTCACTTTCTTCCCACCAACTGAAAGCTCTCTTTGTCACATACACTGAGGTACTTTTTCTCTTCATCGCTTTTAATAATCTTATTCACTGAAGAGATATCTGTCAATAAAAAATTATATTCACAAAGTTGATTTTGAATAATGCCTATTTTTGACACTCCCCATGCCTAAAGGCAGGGGATTCTTGCTTCAACCACCACTGCTTGGATATTTCCAAGTCTTACACGATGTCCACA
>CACXCB010000354.1 GCA_902766005.1 uncultured Erysipelotrichaceae bacterium
GAGCCATAGAACCCATTGTTTGAATTTTGTCCGTAATTATCCTGGTACATACCTATAATGTATCATTTTCGGACTTCAATATCAATTAATTATTTATTAAAACTATCTGTTCCGTTCTTTCTTCTTAACATTTTGAAGATACCGAATCCGGCTACTCCGGCAATTACTCCGCCGAAAGGAGCCCAAAGCCAGTTGGATTTTTTACCGGCATCAGGAGCGCCGATGGTCTCTGCAAGCGCGGAATTGTCATTCTCGATGTTAGCAGTCTCTACAGTGTTGTCGCCGCTCTCTTCTGCTGCTTCAACATTTATCTCACTGCTTGAATCATCATTTACGTCGACAACGCCTTCTGCAAGAGCGATCTCATCTGCTTCGATAGTATCGCTTACAGCTTCCTCTTCGGTTTTAACTAAATCTAGTCTGCCGCCGTTTCCGCCTACAGCTCCGCCTCCGATGTTTCCACCGGCTGCGTTTTCATCCGCAATAATACCGTTATCTACATTGTTGTTTGTATTGACATAAACATTTGAATTGTTATTACCGTTTACATTGGTGTCATCAGCATTTGTATTATCTTCGGCTTTTGTTTCCGTATCATCTGGCTTTGTATCGTCTTCTGCTTTTGTGTTGTCTTCCGTATTTGTGTCGGTGTTGTTTGAGTTTGTCTCTTCCTTTTCTTTGGTGCTGTTATCTACAACGTTTTTGGACTCCTCCGACGATTCGGAAGATTCTTTCTTCTCTTCTTTCTGCTCCTCTTTCTGACCTTCTTCCTGCTTTCCGTTCTCTAATTCGGCGATTCTTTCCTTGTACTCTTCCTCTACTATCTCAAGTTTCTTTTGAAGATTATTTCTCTCCTCAATAGCTTTCTTCAGAGTTTCTTTAGCAGCTTTAAGGCTGGCCTTATATTCATCCAGTTTCCTTGCGTCATGCTTACATTCCAGGGCTGCAATCTGTCCTCTTAACTTCTCTATGTCCGCCTTGGTATCTGTAATTGTTTGATCAGCCGTTTGGGCGCTTGTAAGGATTTTATCATAGGCACCTGTTACGGTTGTGTAGTAAAAACTCGAAGAATCATTATGGTCACAATATTCCTTACGATCTTCATTAACCTTTACCACAAGATCATTTGTACTGTCATCAAGTCTCTGGAGTTCTTGGACTGCACACCCTGCATTTAAGTCCGCATTATTCTTTAGATCCTGGAATCTATCTTTTTTCGCTTTTAAATCAACAAGTTTAGCGTCGTATTCCTTCTTGACGCTGTAGTATTTCAACTCGTTTTCATTATATTGACGTTCAAGTTCAGCAAATTCTTTTTCTTTTTCGTTAACCGTCTTATCCGCTGCATCGTAGGCATCTTGAGCGTCCTGCTTGTACTCATCAGCTTTTTCCTTGCTTTCGGCATTCTTTATATTGCCTGCAGCTTCATCAATGGCATCACCTGCTCCGATAACATAATCGGCCAAGGATACATTCTCAACTTTAAGAAGATCTTCTGCCTTCTGCTCAAGTGTCTCGGCTATCTCCACGTATCCGTCCACATGATTTCCGTCTTTATCATCATATCCATTGATTTTATCCGCCTCAACATTTGCGGAAGCTACTGTTCCGGAAGCCAAAGTATCCATGTCATCCATAACAATGACAGCATCCTTAACATACTTCATCGCTTCCTCGGCATCTCCAAGCCCATAGTTATTATCATCGAAATACTCTACAAATCTGTACTCGTATTCTGCTTCATGATGAATTATTTCTGCAGGATGCACAACTTCCTCTGTGCCGTCATATATCTCGTCGCCATTTTCATCTAAACGAAGGTTTATTTTTACAATTTCTGTCCATTCTGCCCTTACTGTTTCATCCCAAGCAGGTCTAACCTCAGCTTTTACAAATCTTCTGATCTGATTATCCTGAAGAGTATCATTCCAGTCCCTGTCATTAATTTCACTATTAAGTCCCTCTGCAGCTTCAGTTATTGTGTTAGTTGATAAACCAACCTCACTTACAGTTTCGTTAAAATTATTTGTTTCATTTACAACGTTACGAACATCACTGACAGCTTTTTCTGTCTCAGAGTATACTTTATTCGCCTGGTTGATAGCTGCTGTAAGCGCAGATTCAGAAGTGTTTGCCACCTCATTCTTTCCGTTATCCGGCTCGATGGGAGCAGAGTTCTCGTTCTCCGCCAACGCTGCAAGATTCAGCGATCCAAAAGTCACCACTGCAGAAATGCCGATCGTCATTGCCTTAATAATATTCTTGTTGATCAATTTACTCATAATATCACCCCTATATGTACATAAAACCTATATAAACAATTGTCACGCAATTCAGTCTATTTTGAGTTGTTTTCTTATAATTTCATGATACAACAAATCCCCTGGGTTACAAGCATTTAGGGATATACGGCGGATTTCTGTGACAATTGGCATTGAAAATACGCTTAAATATACCTGAAAATGGGCATAAAAAACAGCGGAGCCTGTTTCCAAGCCCCGCCGTAGTTTTATTACTTATTTGTTCCGAAACCGGATCCGGTCAATCAGATTTCCTTTTTGTCAGAATCTCCGTTAGCCTTTTCCTTTTTTCTCCGGTTACCCTTGATGATTCCGTAGGTAGTTCCGCCTGTTAAAGCAGCTACGACCAGGAGCCACCACCAGTTCCACTTTCTGTGGGTCTGTACAGTGTCGATGCCCTCAGCAAGAGCTGAATCCTCGTTACCGATAGTAACTGAATCCTTTCCTGCTCCGCC
>CACXCB010000355.1 GCA_902766005.1 uncultured Erysipelotrichaceae bacterium
AAAGTAAGAGAGTCCAGGATCTACCCTTCCCGAGAAGAAGCGGAAGCAGCGATCCTGAACAGAAAGAGATAGATAAATCGGGATTTGTCAGGAAGAGTTAAGGAACGCGTCATTCGAACTTTACCGGATGGGCAGATATGGACCTTTCAGATTTCGTAATGTTTTTCCAAAAGGAAGGAACAAATGAATAACATAAAAAAATATCAGATACTGGACGGGACAACATTAAAAATGATAGCCATGATCAGCATGGTGTTTGATCACGCAGGCGATATGTTTTTTCCTGAAGCAATATGGCCCAGAATGATCGGAAGACTGGCTATGCCTCTTTTTTCCTTCAGTATTGCGGAAGGATATACGCATACCAGAGATAAAATAAAGTATCTCTATCGCATCGGTATTTTTGCACTGATTAGTGAGATTCCGTTTGATTTGGCTTTTGAAGGAAAAATAGGGTTCTCGCACCAGAACATCATGCTGGCTTTTTTTCTCGCTGTCATAGCATTGATGTTATATGACCGTATTTCAGGTGAAGAAGACCCCGAAAGAAAACATGGCGGGAAAACAGCGCTGGGAGTTCTCATAGTTATTGCGATTTCTATTTTGTCGTTTCTGCTGCGTGCAGACTACACTTTCTTTGCGGTGATTGCGGTATTCCTGTTTTATGTTTTCCGGAAAAAGCATCCGCTGATTCGGGCAGGCGTTGGAGTGGCTTTTCTTTCCCTCACGAAAACGGTTGGGTACTACTGTGCAACTGGATTCAGTTTTCTTCCCCTTGCCATGTATAACGGGAAGAAAGGAAAGGGGTTGAAGTGGATGTTTTATCTCTTCTACCCCGGCCATCTTCTCCTTCTGGCTGCAATAAAACATTTTCTGTTTGGCTGATAACATTTGCTGTTTCAACTATCATACAAATTCCCGTCTGCACGACTAAATCAAGCTTCTTTGCAATAATCCAACCGTACGATCATAATAAAGACTTGAAGTATCATTTGTTTACATGATTATATAGGTATTTGATATAATAATTGCGTAAGGAGAACTATTACTATGAGAAAAAATGTTTTATGTTCAGCGCTGGTTTCAGCTGTATTGATGACAATGATGGGTGGATGTGCAACACAGGAAACTGCTGCAAAACAAGATGATTCCTATAACATCGATTACTTAGTCCTTGTTAATAAACTTAATCCATTGCCGGAAGACTGGGAAACCAATCTGAAGACGGAGCACTTCAGCAACACAGTCGGCGATGATGTTGAAGTTGAGATAAACGCATACAAAGAATATCTAGATCTCAAGAAGGAACTGGAAGCAGAAGATATCTATGTTGATCTGGATTCTGCAAGAAGAAGCGTTGAAGCACAACAGAGAATCATGGATAGTTTCACTGAAGAATACGGTGCTGATTATGCAGCTAAGATCGTTGCTCAGCCCGGCTATTCCGAACATCATACAGGTCTTGCACTGGATCTTTATCTGATCGTTGACGGCAAGGATATCATCTACAATGAAGATCTTGTCACTTATCCTGAGATCTGGGAAAAGATCCATGAAAAACTGGCTGACCATGGCTTTATACTCCGTTATCTTCCAGATAAGGAGCACATCACGGGATATGCTTATGAACCATGGCACATCCGTTATATACAGGACAAAGAAAAAGCAGCTGAAATTATGGATAAAGGAATGACACTGGAAGGTTATCTTGGTGCTGTCAAAGAAACGGAACCTGTAATCGATCTGAAAACATCCGATCTTTACAGCGATGAAGAACTGGAAGAAATGGCAATTTTAATCAAGTGTAAGTTTGCTTCCTTTGCCGGTGCTGAATTGGCTTCTCTCACCTACGCAGGTGATGATATCGCTACAGAAGAAAATCTTGCATGGCTTAATTCAATCAGCGAAGGCACACAGTATGTCAAAGCAGCTGAATTCCTGACAGACTTCCACACTGCAAAAGAAGACAGCGGTGTATTCAACCCCGATCAGGATTATACCGGCTATTCATGGTGGCTTGGCTGCGATGAAGAAGGAAGCTGGGAAATTGTATCCTATGGTTATTAAAATGACTGAATAAATGAAAAAAAGGAGGTAAATCATGTTAGCTGCATTGCTGGCAATGCCTGTATCAGTCGGACTTCTGATATGGTTTTTGCGAATGAAAAAAGATGATCCGTTTCCAAAATACACATTCGTAAAACTGCTGATCGCAGGAGCCATCGCCGGTATTCTGTCAGCAATTGTTACATTTGCCGGTGCAGTCATCAATCTGCTCATGCAGATGAGTCCTGAGCAGATCAAGCTTCTGACAAATACAGAAGGTATACTGCAGGTGGTTCAGCAGATCTCTCAGACACCGAAGACCGTTACCCCGGATACTCTCCTTCTTGGATTTATAAGGACATTCATCCTGATCGGTTTCGTTGAAGAATTCTTCAAGTTTATGTGCGCAAAGGTTGTCATGCGTAAAGAAGGCGTCGTACGTACATGGAAAGATGCCTTGCTGTGCTTTGCGGTCACAGCTGTCAGTTTCCAGCTGATCGAAGATATCGGCTATGCATCCGGAAATATCATTATTGCAGTTTTCAGGGCTCTGACTCCGTTTCACTTTACCTTTGCGGTTGCCATGGGTTATTTCTATGGTCTTGGCAAGATAAAAGAAAACAGACTCTATTCAGCCCTTGGAATCATCGCTCCGGCATTTATCCATACACTGTATGACTTCTCGCTTAATCTTGTAAAGCTTGATGATAATTTTGTTTTTCTCGCTTTACTTATGAATGCAGTCATGTTTATCCTGACGGTTTTTACAATCCTGAAACTCAGGAAATCTCACAAAAACAAAGATCTGGATATCCCCATCAGATCAGTCTGATCCCATACTATGAAAGTCCCGAAAAGGGACTTTTTACTGTTTGATTAAAAGGTGTTTCTATCACAATAAAATCAGACGGTATTATAATGTTTATAAGAATACTAAACTGAATTTGCATTCGGAAGTTTGCATATGGATGAGAAACTATTAGGAAAATGCGGTTATTATTGCGGACAGTGTCAGGAGTTTCCTTGCGAAAGGATCCTGAATGACCCAAAGGCATCTCTTCTCAGCCCTCTATGGCTAAAGTGGAAGGCAGATCAAAAAGACAGATAGATTCCGGTTTGTTTACTAAAGTGCCCTTTTTCCTTCATAGCCAAAAGCCATGAAGGAAAGTATTTTTATTCCATACCTGTTTTCAAAATAAGCATAAAGAATCATTCTTCTCCTTGACAATCACCGGTTCATTGAAATCAGCAATATCCTTTATCGGAGATTGGTTGTTTCAGGAACATATCTGCTGGTTCAATCGTTATAAGATGACAGTGCCTCACAAATTGATTGCTCAGCAAAAAAAACTTCCGGATTATTGAAAACATGTGCTTTTGTATGAAAGTTAAATTAATATGAACCCATGATTTGTGATATATTCTCATCTTTAACAGTTAAAGGAAAAAGAAATGCCAGAAAAACCAATGAATAAAATGGCTTTCTGGCATTTTGACTGTTGTAACGGTAGTAGTGTGGAAAATCTATTTTTTGGTATTTGCGATGATTTTCCTCATCGTTGACAGAGGAACGATTTCAGCATCTGTTCTGAAGTACACCGGAGGTTTCTATACGATCCGCTTCAACAACGGCGGTGGTGTCAAAGTAAGAGACCGAATTATTTCATCAAGACTTTTCGGGATGTTACCGGATATTCTCCGTCAAAATACCGGAAACTATTTTCTTCCGGCGATCCCGAATCAGATGAGATCACTTCACAAGATCTTTAAAGATCATTGCAGAAGAACCATGAAATCGTATTTTTGCCAATCAGGTTCTTCCCGGCCATAGTCGTAAAAAAATATCATTTTAAAGATAATATGACTATTATTTGCGAAACATTTCACATATAATGTTAACTATAAGGAGAGAAAGAAAATGAAGAAAACAGCTAAATTATTGACTATTGTTCTGTCTTTGTTTTTACTGGTTGGTTGTTCCGGCGCTAACAGCAGTGCAGCCAGCGTAGTAACAAGCGAAGAATCTGCAAGCGGCGTGTCCGGTACTTTCACCGGTGAAGCTGACGGTAACGGAGGACCTGTAAAAGTCACAATTGAATTGAAAGACAGCGAACTGGTTTCTGTCACTGCTGAAGGCAATGATGAAACACCGGGTTTGGGTGTCCCTGCCCTGGATATCGTCGCAAACGAAATTCTGGCGAAGAACTCTACAGATGTAGACGCCGTAGCCGGTGCTACAAACACAAGTAATGCGGTAATCAATGCAACAATCGCTGCTTTGGCAGAAGCAGGTTTAAAACCTGAAGACCTAGTTGCCAAGGAAGTAACTGAAGAAGAAACATCTGATGCTTTAGAAGCTGATATCGTTATTATCGGTGCAGGCGGTGCCGGCATGACAGCTGCTATTACAGCTGCTGATGCAGGCAAGAGTGTTATTCTTGTTGAAAGCCAGGCTGTCGTAGGCGGCAACACGGTTCGTTCAACAGGCGGCATGAACGCAGCGGATACCGAATATCAAAACGACAATGAATTCGCTGAAGATGCCGGTGTTGAAAAGACAATTGCAAGTGCAAAAGAATCATTTGCCGACAATGAAACTGTTATGGCTTTAGTTGAAACAGTTGAAAAGCAGTATGAAGATTATAAAGCAAACCCGGAAGGATACTTTGACAGTGTTGAATTAATGCAGCTGGATACATTGGTCGGCGGCAAAGCTTTAAACGATCCTGAACTGGTTAAAGTATTGGCAGAAAACTCAAGCAAAGGCATTGAATTCGTAAACACAATTTCCAAGGAAGTTTCTGAAGACAACTCCGGTTTGATCAATGTCGGCGCATTCGGCGGTGCTTCTGTCAAGAGAATTCACAGACCTGTAGATGCTGATGGAAAAACAATTTCTGTCGGTGCTTACATGGTTCCGATTCTGGAAGCTTCTGTTAATGCAAGAGACAATGTAACCTTGTTAACATCTACTACTGCAACAAAGATCCTGAAAGACGGTGATGCAGTATGCGGCATTGAAGCTGAAAAAGACGGCAAGACAATCACAATCACTGCAAAAGCTGTCATCGTTGCAACAGGCGGCTTCGGTTACAATAAAGAAATGATCGGTCAATACCAGCCGGATTTTGCAGGTTATGTTTCCACAAATGCTCCGGGTGCTAACGGCTCCGGCATTACATTAGCTACGGAAATCGGTGCTGATACTGTTGACATGGATCAGATCCAGTTACATCCGACCGTACACGTTCAGGATGGTGCTGCAAGTCTTATCACAGAAGGCTTAAGAGGCGATGGTGCTATTCTTGTCAATAAAGAAGGCAAGCGTTTCTTCGATGAAGTAAGCACACGTGATAAAGTCAGTGCTGCTGAATTTGAACAGACAGACGGCGAAGCATGGCTGATTGTCGACTCCCGCATGGTAGATGCTTCTGCAGTTATCCAGGGTTATATCAACAAAGGCTTCACAGTGACCGGTGAAACTTATGAAGAATTAGCAAAGGCCATGGGTGTTGATGAAGCTGCTCTGGCTGAAACAATGGCTGCATGGAATGAATGTGTCGCAAACAAATCCGACCCTGAATTCGGCAGAACAAGTTTCGCAAATCCGTTGGACCAGGCTCCGTATTATGCATTAACTGTTACTCCGGGTGTTCACCACACAATGGGCGGTGTCAAGATTAACACAAGCAGCGAAGTACTGGATGCAAGCGGCAATGTTATTCCGGGATTATTTGCGGCAGGTGAAGTTACAGGCGGCGTACATGGTGCCAACCGTTTAGGCGGCAACGCTGTTGCAGATATCATCGTATTCGGCCAAATCGCAGGACAGTCTGCTGCAGACTACGCAAAGTAAGATTCATTCAATCAATTTGAAAGAACCCGGAACAGATTTGTTGCTAATTCTTGTCAACAATTGACCGGGCTTCCGATCATAACAGTCTTCCCATGATTGGAGGACTGTTTTTTTATGTGATTTCCATTAAAAAAATCCCGCTTATGCAAGCGAGATTAATGTGAATCAATATGTTAGTTGATTATTCCTCAACATCCTTCTTCAGGAAGCCAAGCAATACTGCGCCTAATACTGTACCGGCAACCAATGCAACGACATACATAATTGTGTTTCCGACAACCGGGAATACGAAGATTCCGCCGTGAGGAGCCATGAGTGTGCAGTTGAATGCCATGGATAATGCACCTGCAAGTGCAGAACCTGCGATACAGGATGGCAGAACGTGGAGCGGGTCGGCAGCTGCAAACGGAATTGCACCTTCTGTAATGAATGCAAGACCCATGATGAAGTTTGTCGGACCGGACTTTCTTTCTGCTTCCGTGAACTTTTTCTTAAACAGGATTGTAGCCAGAGCGATTGCACACGGAGGAACCATGCCGCCGATCATAACAGCAGCCATGATGTTGTAGTTACCTGCAGCGATAGAAGCAACACCGAAGACATAAGATGCTTTGTTGAAAGGTCCGCCCATATCAATTGCCATCATGCCGGCAACAATAATACCAAGAAGAACGGAGTTTACACCGGTCAAGGATCCCAGAGCATTGTTGAGCCATGTGTTCAATGCACCGACAACAGGTTCGATTGCAAAGATCATGATCAGACCGATGAAAAGCATACCGAACAACGGATAAATCAGAACAGGCTTAATACCGTCAAGAGAATCAGGAACGACTTTATCAGATACATTCTTGAGGAGGTTTACAAGATAACCTGCAAGGAAACCTGCAGCAAGGGCACCGAGGAAGCCGGACTTGCCGCTTGCAGCGATAGCACCACCGACAAATCCAACTGCAAGACCTGGTCTATCAGCAATTGACATGGAAATGAATCCAGCCAGGATTGGAAGCATGAATCCGAATGCCACACCACCGATCTGGCCTTTGAGCAAGCTTGCTAGAGGAGTTAAGGAACCGAAGTTAGCACGCTGCTCCGGTGAAAGTGCATTGATGTCAAAAGCCAGACCGTCGATGAGGAATGCCAATGCGATCAGAATACCGCCGCCGACAACGAACGGAAGCATATGGGAGACACCGCTCATCAAATGCTTATAGAGCTGGTGACCGCTGCTGTCCTGTTTCTGTTCTTTAACAGCGTTTGCTGCTTTGTAGATTGCTACATTTCCGCTGACAATTTCTTCGAGTAATTCATTTGGTTTGTTGATACCTTTGGAAACCTGGCATTCAACGACTCTCTTGCCGTCGAAACGGTCCATCGGAACATTTGTATCTGCTGCAACGATAATACCGTCAGCTTTGTCGATTTCTTCTGCTGTCAGAACATTCTTCGCACCGCCGGAACCTCTGGTTTCAACTTTAACCTGATATCCCTTTGCCTTGGCTGCTTTTTCAATAGCCTCAGCTGCCATGTAAGTATGTGCGATACCTGTCGGGCAGGCTGTAACCGCAAGAATCAGATGTTCACCGGATAATACTTCTGTTACCGGAGCAACGGATTTCTTTGCATCTGCATCATCTTTGGCAGCTTCTGCCTTATCGATGATCTGCAGGAATTCATCTGCATTTTTAGCACTTTTGAGATCTGCGACGAATTTTTCATCCATCAGCATCATTGCGAGTTTGGAAAGGATTTCCAGATGGACATTGCCGGAGCTTTCCGGTGCTGCGATCAGGAACAGAATATCTACAGGATTGCCGTCCAGTGCTTCAAATTCAACACCGCCGTCAATTGTCATTGCTGCAAGACCTGCTTCCCTGACACCTGAGCATCTTCCGTGCGGAATTGCAATACCGCCGCCGACGCCTGTTGTTCCTTCTTCTTCTCTTGCCATTACCGCATCGAGATAGAGTTTTCTGTCTGAGATTTTGCCGCTGGCAGCCATCAGATCAACCATTGATTCCAGCACGCTCTGTTTATCTGTTGCTTTCTGTCCAAGAGCAATGCTTTCTTTTGATAGAATGTCCGTAATTTTCATTTTTTTACTCCCCATGTTTTCTCATACAATTCTTCGACATCTTCCAATGTGGCCAGTTCTTCCTGAAATGCGCTTGCGCTGCCTGTTGCCAGGCCGAAGCGGAATGCCTCATTGTAATCTGTGTGTTTCAGGTATCCGTAAATGAATCCGGCTACCATCGAATCCCCTGCACCTACGGAATTGACTACAGTTCCTTTCGGTGCTTCACTCATGTGAACTTCGCCGTTCTCGTCTACCAGTACTGCCCCTTCGCCAGCCATGGAAACAAGAACGTTTACTGCACCTTTTTCCTGCAGTTTTTTAGCATACGGAACAACTTCCTCACGCTTGCTGAGTTTTACACCGAACAACTCACCGATTTCGTGATTATTCGGCTTGATCAGGAATGGCTTGTATTCGAGTACATTCATGAGCAAATCCTTAGTCGCATCAACAACGATCCGTATTCCTCTTCCCTGCAGATGCTTCATGATATCTGAATACATTGTAGAAGGCATGCTGGACGGAATGCTTCCGGCCAGACACAGAATGTCTTCACCGGTAAGCTGATCAAGCTTTTCGTACAGTTTTGCGATAGCCTCATCATCAATCACCGGTCCCATGCCGTTAAGCTCACTTTCAACCTTTGATCTGAGCTTAACATTGATCCTTGAAAAGCCATTGGAAACCGGAATCATTTCATTCCGTATTCCTTTTTCAACGATCAGTTTTTTGATCTCTTCACCTGTAAAGCCGGCCAGAAACCCGAGAGCTGTCGTGTCCATTTTGAAGTTGGACAGAACAATGGAGACGTTGATTCCTTTTCCACCCGGAAAGATTATCTCTTTGGATACCCGGTTGGTCTCTCCCAGTCTGAAGTCCTCGCAGCTTGCGATGTAGTCAAGTGAAGGGTTGAATGTAATCGTGTAAATCACAGCTCCTCCTTTCGTGTTCCGATTTGATCAAAATTGACCGAATTTGAACACTTTTAACTTCGTATCTATACGATAGCACCAGTTTCGGTCATAGTCAATCACAAAATGACCAAATCTGGTCATTTTTGAATTATTTTGATATAATGTTTATGCAAAAGGAATCAACTATCATGTTAAATGAAGAGAGAAAGAGAAAAATAGTCACAATTACAAACGAAAAACAAAGTGTGAGCATTCCCGAACTGATGGAAATGCTCGGTGCATCACAGTCAACCATCCGAAGGGATCTCACCGAGCTTAACAACAGCAGGATGCTGAAAAAAGTCCATGGCGGCGCAGTATCCTTAAAAAACGGAATTCTAACCATGGATGAATCTGTATTACAGCGAAAGGACCTGAATATAGAATCCAAGAGAAAGATCGCCTTCTATGCAGCTTCTCTGATCAAGGACAGCGATGTTGTTTATCTTGATGCCGGTACAACGACTGCAGAGATGCTGCCCTACCTTGAAAATACAGACGCCACGTATGTGACAAACTGTATCTCCCATGCCAGTATACTTGCTTCTTACGGCCATTCGGTTTATGTGCCGGGAGGATCACTGAAAAAAGAAACCGATGCTCTGGTAGGCAGTGAAACACTGAAATATATTGAAAAGATGAATTTTACAATCGGTTTTTTCGGCACCAACGGCATCAGCATGCAGGAAGGTTTTACAACACCGGATCCCGAGGAAGGCAGAGTAAAAAGGACCGCTTTCTTCCATTGTCAGGAAGCTTATATTTTAGCGGATCAAAGCAAATTCAATGTCATTTGCACCTATACGTTTGCGCCAATAACCAAAGGATTTATTGTCACGGATTCCAATACACCTCAAAAATACAGAGACCTGCACAATACCATCGTCACCGATCTTCTGGATATGCGCAGGTAGACCTTTTTCACACCAAACAGCCTTCCCCTGATATACAGGAAGGTTTTTTATGTGCTTTTTCAGATACCGGTCTTTTTCATGAAAGCTTTATAATCCGTATATATCCTCCGTTGCAGCCAAACCGGCATTCACCAATGTATTGAAAAGACACGTTGTGAAGTGTATCCACCCCCGAAAGAATTGCATCCTTCGCCATGCCGTTTACCTCAAAGCAACAAAAACTTTCAAAGAAGAAAGCTGGGATTAGACTGCAGGCGGGAACCTGTATGGATGACATGTAAAATACATGAGAAACGAACCTACCGTGATAAATAACAGTCCCCTCCTGCATGATAATTGTCACATTCACATAGTAAAAAGCCGTAAAGTCAAAAACACGGATGATTTTTCGCTAATAAGTGCTTTTGTATGAAACTTAAGTAAATATGAACTCTTGATTTGTGATATATTATTTGTATAAATAAAGGAGAAATTAAATTTATGGCAAAACCAGTAGTTTTAGTTGTCATGGACGGTGTAGGCTGGACTGAAAAGGACATGGGCAACGCTGTTCTGCATGCTTACAAACCGCAGATTGAAGAACTGATGACCAAGTGGCCTCACACAACAATCAAGGCAAGCGGCACAGCAGTCGGTCTTCCGGATGACACCGACATGGGCAACTCCGAAGTAGGACATAACGCACTTGGTTGCGGACAGATCTACTCTCAAGGCGCTAAACTCGTTAACGAGTCCATTGAAAGCGGAGACATCTATAAGTCTTCTGCTTGGAAAGGCGCAGCTGAATTCGCAAAATCTCATAACGGCAAAATGCATTTCCTCGGCTTGCTTTCAGACGGAAACGTTCATTCCAACATTTCCCATCTGATCGCTATGGTCAAAGAATGCAAAGCTGAAGGCCTGAATGAAGTCAGAGTCCATATCCTGCTCGATGGACGTGATGTTCCTGAAACATCTGCTCTGCAGTATGTTGACCAGCTTGAAGATGTTCTTGCTGAATTGAACGACGGCACATTCAACGGACGTATCGCTTCCGGCGGCGGCCGTATGGTTATCACAATGGACCGTTATGAAGCTGACTGGTCCATGGTTGAAAAAGGATGGCATATCCATGTCATGGGTGATGGCAGAAAATTCCCTACCGCAAAAGAAGCAATCGAAACATTGCGTGCTGAAGGCGGATATACAGACCAGTTCCTTCCTGGATTTGTTATCGCAGACGGAGAGACACCTGTAGGTACAATCGATGACGGCGACTCTGTAATCCTCTATAACTTCAGAGGCGACCGTGCAGTTGAAATCTCCAAGGCATTCGATTACATGAACAAAGGATTTGATTCTTTCGATCAGGTCAAGAAACCAAACGTATTCTATGCAGGCATGCTGCAGTATGACGGAGACCTCAAACTCCCGGATCACTTCCTCGTTGAGCCACCGCACATTGAACATACATTGAGCGAATTCCTTGTAAACAAAGGCGTATACAGCTATGCATGCTCCGAAACACAGAAATTCGGCCACGTTACATATTTCTGGAATGGTAACAGATCTGAAAAGTTCTCCGATGAACTCGAAACATGGGAAGAAATCCCATCCGATATCATCCCATTCGAACTGAAGCCATGGATGAAAGCTACTGAAATCACAGATCATATGGTCGAAGCAATTGAATCCGGTAAATACCAGTTCTTACGCTGCAACTATCCGAACGGCGACATGGTCGGTCATACAGGAAACTACGAAGCTACATTAATCGGTGTTGAATCCGTTGACCTCATGCTCAAGAGAATCATGGATGCCTGCAAGAAGATGGACTATACGCTCATCGTTACAGCTGACCATGGTAACTCCGATCAGATGTATGACAAGGGCTTCAATGAAGACGGCACACCTAAGGCAAAGACAAGCCACACATTAGCTAAAGTTCCGTTTGCAATCTACAACGGACCGGAAGGCACAGAAGTCAAGGAAGGCGATAACTTTGGTCTTGCTAACGTAGCTGCTACAGTCGTTAAACTGTTAGGCTATGAACCTGATCCGGCATGGCTTGAATCCATCAACAAATAAATCTGTAAATCAACCTGAATTAAATGAAAGAACCACCAGTTTAAAACCGGTGGTTTTTCAGTTGTATGGAAATATTACTGCAGATACGGAGCAACCGGTTCTTCACATGAACGGTATTCCAGAGGTAATGTTCCCTGTGGCAGAATATCGTACACACTCCAGTGATCTACGGTTCCTGCATAAGTACCGGTAGTGCTGTCCCCATCAACATAATGTTCAAAGGTTTCTCCGGATTCTCCGTTTGGTTCGAGGTAGTCGGTAATCATCAAAGAAACAGGATCAGATGCCATGTGGAAGACCCATACCGGACAGATCAGTGCATTCCCGCTGGTGGCAAACATTCTTCTGTCTTCTCCGATATTGAAATAATCAAATCCATCTATACCAGCAAGCAGATTGACTGCACCTCTTCCATCATATGCGTAGATCTGCTCATTCTGATAAAATCCCCAGTCATCCTCTCCTTCCATGCCGGCAATAATCATTTCATCGGTTCCGTCTCCGTTGAGATCATACAGTGCATAAAACTGTTTATCGGAAAATGACGGTTCTCTTCCATAATAATTTACACGTCGGTAAATATACGGACTGTCTTCCCCTGTACTGATGAATCTGTTCCAGCTGTCAAGAACATCCTGATAAGCCTCTTGTATCGTCATACCCTGTTCTTCCATAAGTGCATCCGGATCGATACCTTCCCGTCTCAGTTTTTCACGTACTCTTTCATTCTCCTGTATTTCCCGGATCACGTATTCCGGAAAATCTTCTGAAACTATTGTACGTCGGACCTCTGTATGAACTTCTCCCAGATCATCCACCCGCAATACAGCCGTTTCTCCGTTTTCCAGGCTGAAACCATTCCCTTCTGTTTTCCCTTCAATCAGAACGATTTTTGTTTCTTTTTCAGAAATACAACTGACAATACCTGTTGTTCCTCTGATGGACATGATCATGTTCGTTTTGTTTGGCGTCATCATTTCCATGGATTCATCTTCTTCAAGATCTTCAGTCACACAGAAAAACATGCTGCCTTGATCAAGGCTGATCTTCAGTTTTCTATTTTCATTTTCCAGATGCGTGCTGCTCTGTTCATCCATGACGAGCAGTTTTTCTTCATCCAGATCAACCCATGCATAGCTTTCTGTTTCCGTATCAACCCCATAACCGCTGTAGAGATTCATATCTTCGAACAGTTCCATTTCATTTTGTTCTGCATCCATGACATGCGCTGTTCCTTCTGCTGCCTTCAGTTTCATGGTTGAAGCCTCTGCTTCTTCAATCACCTCATCCTGTCCGGCAGGTGTTACCTGTGTACAGGAACATAGACTTCCTGCCAATAAGAGACATAGAAACTTTTTCAATTTGTTCATACACACCCCTTTTTACATCCGTTATGCAGCTTCAAGTTCTGCTTTCAAGATTTCCAAATCAGCACATCCATCGTCAGCTTTTATATACGATTTTAATTATCAATATTATACCATGGCGATAATTGGATCATACAATGAATCCGGTTTATTATCTTCCTTCCAAAAGAAAAATCCACTGCATTTTGGCAGTGGATTCATTCTTTTTAATTGAATTACTGATTGTCAGCTGTGACAGCTTTAGCAGCAGTACGTCCAGAAACGAAGATTTCAACGATAGCGTTACCGCCTAATCTGTTACCACCGTGGATACCGCCTGTAACTTCACCGGCAGCATAGAGACCGTCGATGATGTTGCCATCTGCATCAAGTACATGACGGTTGACATCAACTTTCAGACCACCCATTGTATGATGTGTTGACGGAGCCATCAGACGGATTGTTAACAATGCGTTGTCGAGATCATATGTATCGACATTGTAAGAACCGTCCTCATTCTGTTCGACGTTACCGATCGTGCGGGAAGCAATTGCCTTACCACAATCCGGGAATTCACTTCCTGTCATAACAGCCATGTCATAATCACGGATTGTCTGAATAACAACTTCAGGATCAGCTTCAATATTGAGTTCTTTGAAGAGTTCAGGCAATTCAGCAATTGTACGACGGTAATAACGGCCTTCGTAATCACCTTCATCCAACTGTTTCGGAGCAGGCATCATCTGTTCAGCATTGTAGAACTCTAAGAATACGCCCTTTGTGCCGTTGACTTCAATACCGTTACGGAATTCAGCAAGGGACAGAACATCACGTTCAGAGCCTTCATCTACGAAACGATGACCTGTTGTAGGATTGATCCAGCATGCATAATTGCCACCGCCGAATGCGAGATTACCATTGTCGACCCAAGAAATCGGCATCAGCTGTGTGAAGTTCAGACCTGTTGTATCTGCGCCGACACCTCTGCCCATGACAATACCATCACCGACAAGAGAAGAACGGTTTGTTGTCTTTGTCTGCTTTGTCAGATATTCACTATCCCAGTACTGGTTGTATTCAAGAACCATATCAATGTTAGCAGCGAAGCCGCCTGTAGCGAGGATGACACCCTTTGTAGCATGAGCTGTAACCATTGTTCCGTCATACATATGACCTGCAACGCCTGTTACTCTTCCATCATCAACAAGCAGTTCTGTAGCTGTTGTTCTTGTCATGATCTTGTTGGAAGCAGCAGTCGGGCTTGTGTTAAGCAATGTGTTCTTTGGAGCCATGAAGTATGTGCCCCAGCGTCCCGGATAATCCTGACCGTCAATTGTTGCACCGACGAATTCATTTTCTCTGTACCAGAGAGCACCGATCAATGTCGGCTGTGTATCTTCAATAAATGTTGCACCCTGTTCTTCAAGCCATGGCTTTAATTCCTGGCCGTCTTTGATAAACTGGGAAACAAGATCAACATCACCATAGATCCACTGGCTCTTGTCAGCACTCTGACGAAGTCCGCCGTAATATGTCTGGAAGATGTGAAGGTTCACAGTGGAGAACAGTGTCAGCTGGTTTTCAGCTGTTCCTGCATCCAGCTTTGGCTGTGCCCAGTCAAGATAAGCCTGAATCTCCTTTTTCAGATCCTGCAGAATCGGAAGATATTCAGCATGAACACCATGCTTGGACAATTCAGCTGCATCGCCAGCTACGAATTCATTGTCTTTATAATAGTCTTCATCAAACGGTTCTTCACTCCAGTTGAGGATCATCTTTAACTCGTTGATGCATCCCTGTACAGATTTAACCTTGTTATATGTGTTACCGTCAAAACCAACGCCTGTTGTAGCATCAGGATCAGCAGGATCCCATACCAGATATGGCATTACAGACTGATACTGTCCGCCGGAAACGAGTGTGTTACCGCCGATTTCAGCATTTTCTTCAATGACAAGAACGGTATTGCCATCCTGAGCAGCCTGTGCTGCAGCAGCCATTCCTGCTCCGCCTGCACCGACAACGACAACATCGTATGTCTCTTCAATCGGATCGCCTGCTTCATGGACAACAGTATTCTTCTTGAATGCTGCCATATCGGAAGCACCTGCCTGTTCAGCAGCGTCGTTAACAGCGTTCTTAACAGCTAAGCTGGAGAATGTAGCACCGGAAACGGAGTCTACGCCTGTACCTGTAGCAGCTTTGATGTCATCGAACATGATGTCATAAGCAACAGTACCGACATGTTCTGTTTCACCGGATGTCTTAACCTGAATATCTGTGATAGCATCTTCAGAGAATGTGACATCCAGTTCAACCGGTCCGTTATAACCTGTAGAAGCACCTGTATATGTGCCTGCATTAAATGTAATTGCTGCATTTTCTGTTGCAGAAGGTGCAGCAGCTTCATCATCAAATGTTGCGCCGGCCTGTGTCAATGCATCTTTTACAGCTGTGATAATAGCTGTGGAAGTATCGGTAGAACCGGATACTGCATCAACATTCGGAGACTGTGCTTCAACAATTGCACCCGGAAGATCAGCAATTGCTGCATCGGAAATGCCTGCTGTTTCAGCATGATCTGTAATTTCAACAGATTCAATCTTGTCAGCGGAAACTGTTACGGATACTGTAACAGGACCATTGTGGCCATCAGCGGAAGCTGTGTAAGTTCCAGCTTTGTACTTGCCTTCGGCGGCTGCAGAAGAAGCAGCAGAGCTGTTTCCACCTGCACATCCGACAAGGGAAAGCACTAACAAAGAGCTGATCGCACGTGTTAAGTGTTTCTTCTTCATCGTTCCTCCCTTTTCATGTTTGATTTTTCACAAACAGAGTTATAATTATGATAAACCCCGTATTTAATACAGAGTCAAGAGGTGTATCTATGAAAGTCAACGAATTATCAAAACTGACAGGTGTGAATATTGAGACAATCCGTTCGTATAGGGAAAAAGGCCTTCTGCATCCGGAAAAACTCAAAAACGGATATTACGATTATGGGCTGGGCGATTATATCAGCTTGATTTATATCCGTAAATACAGAGGATATTCCATCGGTCTGAATGATATCTCTTCTTTCTATTCTGCCAAAAGCAATGAAGAAATCCTTGCCGTCATTGATAAAGAACAACAGATTCTTTCCGAAAGAATTGCCCGCCTGGAAGAAGAAAAAAGATATCTTGAGCTTGAAAGAATCCATCTTTCGGAAAGCAGCCACACCGATGAAATGAATGTACAAATCATGCAATCATTAGATGAGAAAATCGATGTGTATCATGAGCATCCCGAATTCGATGATCTTTTTTTCCAGCAGCACACATATCACATGATGACCCCTTCTATGCGAATCTCCAAAGATATTCTGAACGGGGATATTGAAGACAGGATCATACCCATTCAAATGGGCTTAGGGACATACCGGTATGTCATTGAAGAAAGAGGCCTTCCTTTGCCTGATCATCATGTCTCTATACCCCATGGCCTTCATGTCGGACAGATGATTGCATTGACTGATCTTTCTTCTGTCAATGTTATGCAATTGAAACCGATGATGACATACGCAAAAGAAAAAGGCAGACCCTTTCTCAGTGACACGACGGGATATCTCATGCACATTGAGAAGAAGAATTCTGACTTTGTCTATCATTTCCGTATCAGGGCTTGTATCGAAATCAATCAGAAAATTACATTAAAGCCGTGATGACTTCAGGCTTTTCAAAACCTTTTTTATGCCTTTTACTGGCATGCCGTTCAAAAGTTCAACCATACCGTCAATGGTTTCCCATGTAATCTTCTGATCTGCCATCAGTATTTGTCTGAGGGGTGTTTCCTGAATGGTTGACAAACGGACACCGGGTAAAAGCTCTTTTTTCTTTGAAAGAACCTTTGCCAGGAAACGGAATGTATGCAGTTCAAGGTCCTTCAGCGAACTGTCGGCATCAATATTATTCTTAAATTGAGGAATCTGTCTGCCAAGCATCTTTTCAAAAGATGCTTTTTCAATATGCAGCTTTCCTTCAGAGAATTCATAAAATTCTTTCTGAATTGAAGAATACGGATTCTGAATGCCTTCATGATACATCTCTGTCTGTAAAAAGATCTCATTGACTGCTCCGCCGATCATCAGTTGGTACATTCCCTCTTCAATCATCCAGTCATGCTTTTGAATATCGTAATATTGAAACATGCTTTCATCCAGGTTGAAAACAATCCTTTTTTCTTCTCCTTTTTTCAGATAGACGGATTGAAAAGCCTTTAGTTCTTTAGCAGCTCTTGTGATACTGCTGTCCTTAAAGCCTATGTATAGGCATACCGTATTTCTGGCATCATAATCTCCGTCATTTTTCAAAGTAAATGATACGGAATAATCCCCTGTTTTCAAATCGCTGTACGAAAAATGTGTATAGGATAATCCATGCCCGAACCCGTAATTGACCGGAATGTCGAATGTATCATAGTAACGGTATCCCGTAAAAATGCCTTCGCGGTATTCCATCTGATGCGGATTGTCGGAAAAATGCGCATAGGAAGGGACATCTTCTAATTTTTGAGGAAAAGTTTCTGCCAGTCTTGCGGATGGACATGTCATGCCAAAGAGTATATTTGTTAAGGCGCTTCCGCCTCTGCATCCGGTCAGATTCATATACAAAATGCCTTCCGCATCTTCTTTCCACGGCATCTCGACAGGACTTCCTGTCTGGATTACCACAATGACATGATCATGATTGTTGCATAATTCCCGGATCAGACGATTCTGATGGGAGGATAAGCGCATATTCTTCCGATCATATCCTTCAGACTCTTCATTTTCATAGTATCCTGCACCGATAATCACAATATCTTTTTCTTTTGCAAGCCGTATCGTTTTTTCGATACTTTTGCCACTGTAGAATGCATAATTGATTTTTCTTTTATCAAAGATGTCTGTAACATGGTCCACGGAAATTGCTTCCACTTTCGATGAGCCATTGCCGCCATGATTGCTCATTTTCAACAGGTTGCCGACCAGCAGAAAAGACTGCTCTTTCTTTACCGGAAGAACACCGTCATTTTTTAAAAGAACAATACTTTCTTCAGCTGCTTTTAATGCCAGATCAAGATGTTTTTGAATATCATACGGCTTTGGAGAATGATGAGATACCTTCTTGGCAAGATCCGAAATACATCTGACGCTTTCATCCAGTTTATCCTGGGAAAGAATCCCTTTTTCCAATGCTTCCTGCACCTTTGCATCTGCATGGTGGTTTCCGGGCATAATCAGGTTTAAACCATGGATCAAAGAAGCAGCCGGATCACTGACCCCTCCCCAGTCTGAGACAAAAACACCGTCAAACCCTTCTTTCCGGGCATGATTCATGAGGAATTCATTTTCACAACAGTATATTCCGTTCAGCATATTATAAGCCATCATCATCGTCCATGGCTTTGCCTTATGAATGACCGTGTCAAATGCCCGTAAATAGATTTCATGCAAGGTTCTTTCCTCAACAATACTATCGGTTACCAGTCTTCCTTCTTCACGGGAATTTGCTGCATAGTGCTTCAAGGAAGCTCCGATACCGTTTTCCTGCAATCCATTCACATAGGCACTTCCCAGTTCTCCGGATACAACCGGATCTTCGCTGAAATATTCAAAATTTCTTCCGCATAACGGATTTCTTTTATGATTGATACCCGGTGCAAGCAGGACATCTACGCCTTCTGCGATACATTCTTCTGCCAATGCAGTACCGATTTCATGAATCAATTCTGTATCAAAACTACATCCCAATGCAGATAAGACAGGCCAAGCGACAGCAGGTACAGATTGGGGAAAACCGATTCCCGCTTTTTTTTCTACACGCAAGCCATGCGGCCCGTCAGACATTGTCACAACCGGTATCCCTTCTTCCGGAAAGTCTCTCGTATGCCAGTTGTCCCTGCCGGCAATTAATGCGATTTTTTTCTGATTATCCATAAAGACCTCTACAAGCTGTTTTTCAAATTGCAGTTAATGCGCTCCGTCATTTTCTGAATCTGCTGTTTTTCTTCCTCACTGAAATCCTTCAGCATAAGATCCATGACATCCTTTTCCGCATTGTGTATATCATCCACGATTGGTTTTGCATGCGCTGCGGCAGCAATGTGATATTTACCGTCTTCCACCGAAAATGCAATATAGTTTTTCATTGCCATTTTTGTCAGGGAATTGAAAACACTCAGCTGGCTGACACCGATGAAATCGGCAATATCCTTTTGAGAGCTGACCTGATGGGATTCCGTGACACAGAAAAGGATTTTTACTTCCAGAAGGCTCATCTCATATTTCAATGCGATGGATTGGAAATGACGGTCATATGCCTTCTGCAGATAATAAACTGTCACCGGTAATGAATTTACATCGCTCTGATAAAATACAGGTATGTTTTCCTCTCCGAGCTTTTTGGTGCCGGGAACAAGCGGAATGGTCATATCGTCCCCTGCCGCATCAATTAAGAATCTGGCGATGTTCATGCGTTCTGCACGGTATGTCTTTTCATCCAGCACGTTTTTATAGAAATTGTTGTAATAGCTGAACATGCTTGTCTTCATCTGTACAATCTTTGTCAGGGAAAGGTTTTTGGCAACAAGAGATCCTTCCGTCTTGACATAGTAATAGACAGGCACCGGCAAAGCAGCTATCGTATCTGCATGTAAAACATACTCCAGGTTAAAGACAAAATCTTCACACCATTGCAAGGATTCATCCATGCAGATGTTGTAGGTGTCAATAATTTCCTTCTTATAGAGTTTGTTCCATAATACCCCATAATAGTAGTCTGCAGGGCTTTCCATCATATATTCGGCATATTCCTGTCTTGTCATAGGCTTTTCTTGAGAAATGTTGCCTTTTCTTGAAACATTATCCTTTACCACGCGATAGAAATCTGCCACGACCATGTCACATTGTTTTTCTTCCATCGTTCGTACCAGCAGTTTTGTAGCTTCTTTTGCCATCCAGTCATCGGCATCGGAAAACTGGATATACTTCCCCTTTGCCTGTTTTATGGCCGTGTTTCTGGCAGCAGAAACGCCTCCGTTTTCTTTATGGATCACAACCACCCTTGCATCCTCTTTGGCTATATTGTCAAGTATTTCTCCCGTAAGGTCTTTACTGCCGTCATCCACCACCAGCACTTCGAGATCCTTGTATTCCTGATCCAGAATGCTTCTGACACATCTTTCTATTCCCGTTTCTGCATTATATGCAGGTATGATTATACTGACTGCAGGCATAAAATTTCCTCCATCTTCCTTACTATCATACCATCATTGGTGAAAGATTGTATGACCAAAGAAGTTTATCAATTCTTAATCTTTAGAAAACGGAACTATGGTATGATAAAAGGCATTGGAGGCATGCATATATGTTTACAAGATTGATGTATTGGCTGGTCAGCGTTATTGCAAGACTGCATGAATATTTCCTGAAAATCAATGACTACACTTCTGTGCCATTGAATGATAAAGAACTGCACTTTCTGATTATCGGGGTACTGGGCATTCTCATTTTGTGGGTAGTCTATCCATTGTTTAAATACCTCGCCAAAAAAGACCATGTGATGGTTATTGCCTGGATCTATGTTTTCACATTAATGATCGTCCTTACGTTTGCGATAGAGATAGGACAAGGCATTACACATACAGGATCAGTGGAAATGTATGATGTTGTGGCTGGTTTAGCCGGCTTCATGGCGATGTTTTTTGCCTTCAGTATCATCCGCATGATCTATCATGCCATTCTTGATTTAATTCAGGAACACCGACAAAAAAAAGCGGCTGGATAACCGCTTAAGAAACAGGATGTTCAAAGGCTGCCAGTTCCGGATGCAGTCTTTTTTCTTCCGTATAATTTTCGTAAGATGGCTTCTTATGCTCTTCACGATTCCATTCTTCTTCAGCATATGGTTTCCATGCTTCTGCATAATCTGTACATTTATCACAAAGATGGTCTACTTCTTCCGGCGACTCTTCATTCGTCTGATGTGCATTTGTTTCTTTCACAATTCTACGTAATAATTCCGGATTTTCCAACATCGGACAAGGTCTCAAATGGTTCCGGTTAAAAGGCTGTCCTTCATGATATGCCATGAATAAAGGGCTTTTCAGCATTTCCAGGATGGAATGTGTGTGAATATTCGTATCGGAAAAATGAATGAACACGCACGGTTCTGCATCTCCATTGGAATTGATATGGAAATAGTTTCTGCCTCCGGCTATACATCCGCCAACATATTCGCCATCGTTTTGGAAATCCATCGGAAAAAACGGGATCGGGTTTTCTTCAGAGCGGATTTCCCTGATTCTGCGAATCATATACATTCTTTGATCAGGTGTTGGCATTAATTCGGGAACTGCATTATTACCTACCGGCATAAAATGGAAATAGAAGCCAAAGTATGCTCCTTTATCCGTCAGCATCCGGAAAAAATCATCTGAAGTAACAGCTTCGATGTTCGCCCTTGTATAACAGACAGATGTTCCAAATACAATACCATATTCTTTTAACAAATCCATTGCTTTCATGACAGAACCGTAATGACCAGCTCCCCTGCGGGCATCATTTGTATCCGGTGTTCCTTCGATTGACAGCATGAATGTCAGATTGCCCAGCTTTTGTACTTTCTTACAAAGATCTTCATCAATTAAAGTTGAATTTGTATAAGCTGCAAAGAAACAATCGTCATGTTTCTCACACAACCGGAGCACATCATTTTTTCGAACCATCGGTTCTCCGCCGGTCAGCATATAAAGATGTGCACCGAGTGCTTTTCCCTCGGTTACGATTTTATCCATATCTTCAAAAGATAAACTTGATTTATGCCCGTATGTCCCGCTCCAGCATCCGACACAATGCATATTGCAAGCACTTGTAGGATCAAAAAGAATCAGCCACGGAATATTGCAGTGATATTTTTCTCTATTTTCACGGATTGTTTTTGTCCCCTTGAAAAAGGATTCATACCCTAAATTCAGCAACATTTTTTTGGCATATTCAGGATTTGCTTCATCAATTACATGATTGATCAATCTCATCCATTTGTTTTCGGGATTTCTGACATAGGTTTTTATCGACTCAAGCGTTTCCTTTGCTTCATCACCATAAAATTTCAAGGCAATATCCGCTATTTCCTCATATACCTCGGCTCTTTTTTCATAATCATCAGTTTGAGAAACGTTATTAATGAGCTTGTCTATCACAAAAGCCATCGCTTTACGTTCCACAGCATGTGTGAAGTTTTCCATATAAAATCCTCCTGACAGAATCAATTTACTTCTCAGAGTTTTAATGGAAAATCTACAAAAAACACGATTTGTCTAATCGTGTTCCCAATATTTGACATATCTTTTAATTTGTCTAACTATATCAGTTCATATTCTGCATATTCCTGACTGTTCTGATCTGTCAATACCATTGCATTATCCAGGTTATACGGAATCATTTCTGCAATCCGGTCATAACAATCAGAGGCAAAGGCAACATAATTGATCTCTTCATTTTCACCGATCATGTCATATGTCTCTATCAGAAGAACATGTCGAAAAACCTGTTTCAAGGTTTTTAATTCATTCAATAAGAGCTCGCTTTTATTCAAGTCAAGATAACCGGGAAGATTTGCCACATATATACCATCCTCATAAAGATGATCCTTCGTCAGTTTTAAAGCTTCCACAGAAGCAAGATCAATCGAATAATGCACGCCGTAATATGCATCGTTAAAGATCACATCATATTTCTTATGGGTGTTTTCCAGATAATGTCTGCCCTCCTCTTGCAACGTAATCAATCTTTTTTCATCCATGAGATGAAATTCATCTATCAGTTCATCAAGATAAAAATAAGAGCAGGCTGTCTGAAAACAATCCGGATCCTTTTCCACCACATCCATGTAGACCTCAGGATAATGACTGATTACATACTTGGGGAAAGAATACATTCCTCCCCCGATCATCAATGTGTTTCTGATATTCTTTTTTATTTCAAATACTTCAGCAAAACCGCGCATATACGCAAAAACAAGATCATAGTGCCTGTCTTGGGCAATAAAGGAGGCAGAATGCCATCCGCCGTTCTGCGTATATACCCTGATCCATCCCTGATCATCCAAAAGGTATTCAAATATATCTGTTTCCGGTGTGTTTGTCATGCAATTATTGTAGCAGATAAGCATATGATTTGTATTCTTTTCTTGATGGGTTTAGTATTATGGACATGTTATATACGATTGGAATTCTTTCTTCCGTATCACTGGTCATCTTGTCGATTCTTTACAGCCTTCTCGGTTACAATATGTACTTTCAAAACAGGCTGATTGAAATGTTAACCGATTCTCCCGCCAATAAGTCGAAAAAAGATGAAGCCGAGCTATACGGAAGAAGATATTATGTAAAACGAGAAAAGTTAAGAGAAGTCAGAGTCAATATCTATCAGCCTGCCTCAGAAGAAAAAACACCTGTTATATTCATTGCCCATCCCGGCAACTTTGTAGATGGTGATATTGATGACATTGATTCTTTCTGTGAGGATCTGAAAAACAGATGGAATGTTGCGATTATCTGTATCAACTACACGAAGATTGATGTACATAAAACCACCTATCCGCAACAGGAAATCAAGGATGTGGTGACATACTTCAGGGAGAATTGTGATGAATTTAATATAGATAAATCACGTTTTCTTCTGATGGGATTTGAAGCAGGCGGTTATCTTGCGCTCATTGCAGGTGTCAATCTGCTCAGTGAAGGCATTGTGCCGAGAGGCTATATCATCATGAATCCGTATATCGACTATGTACAGATCAGTTTTGCCCGGGCAGGCATTCATCCGGGGCCTATGGCTGTCATCGCCACCGGAAAAGATACGTTCAAGTGTGAAGAATATATTTACGAGCTGGATCGGGCAGGCATATTGACTTACTCCAAAGTCTTTCAGGATAAAACAGGTGATTTTCTGTTTCAGGATGATGAGAGAAAAGAAGAAGCACTGCAGTGGATCAAAGAAAATGTGGATTTTTTCTTAAGATAAAAGGAGGAGGTTATTGCTCCTCTTCCTTTTCTTCATCATCTTTCCCTAGGAAATCATCTGTAATCTTCTGGTATTTTTCCATTGCTTCATCTGTCATCATCTTTTCCAGATAGATTTTCCGCATCTTGTAAACAAGGTCGGAATTGACATTGTATTTCTCCGCAAATCTGCGCAGGCTTTCTCTTTGCACATAAGTCTTCCAGATAACCGTGCGATAAGCAGGTGAAGGCACTTCATCCAGACATTCTATAATCCAGTCAATTCTGTTCTGATAGTATTGTTTCTGTGCCAGAAGTTCTTCTTTTTTCTCAATCAGGGGTATAAGGGATCTCTCTTTTCCCGAACCTGTGGCAACAACTCTTTCCGTATCGATGGAATGGACATTCTGCATGCGCAATTCGAGAACTTCCAGCTGCTGATCAATTCTTTCAATTCCATCCAGATAAAACTTGTAATTCCGACATTCTTTTCTAAATATGGCTACCCTATCATCATTGCCAGACATATACCCTGCTTTCTGAAAAAAAGGATATGAAAACGTTCATCTCTTCTTCCGCCTATAATATATCATATCTCCATACCTTCGTCAAAACACATACAAACCCTCTCAAAAAAAATATGATTGCATTTCTGCTCTGACTCATGTAGAATAATAAGGCATTCATTAATGCCCTGGTGATGGAATTGGTAGACGTAGTGGACTCAAAATCCACCGGTGGCGACACCGTGCCGGTTCGAGTCCGGCCCGGGGCACTAGTTCATGAAAAGTCCTGAATTATGTGGAGTAATTCAGGACTTTTTCACGTTTCCGCAAACCTGTTTGCGCAGAAGAAAGAAGGGAGAAAACCATGAACAAAACTTATGCAGAAGTCGCACTAGAAGTAATCAGGGAGGATTGGGAGTTTCGTAAATCCAAGGCGGATCCCACCTTCACCCAGGAAAGAATCGCCCGTATTATGGGCATTTCCCGCGTCCAGCTCGCAAGAATGCTTACTGAGGACAG
>CACXCB010000356.1 GCA_902766005.1 uncultured Erysipelotrichaceae bacterium
CGCCCCAGCGGCCGACATAGTCGAAAGGCAAAGCAGGCACGCTGCCGGGCAGCCAGCCCTCTTAAGTTCCGTTTGGAACTTTTTTTTTTACATTGAATTATATATAATATGTATTATGAATTTGGAAGATGAAAAAAAGTTGAAACAAAAGATTTATATTGTTATTGCTTTGTGCGTTATTATTATCATCGCATTTATTATATTGATAATTCGTAATTCTTATCATAAACCGGTAGATATAAACCCACAAGATTCTACTGTCAGTGTTGTCACGCCAACCCCTGATACCTATCAAACAGAAGATCCGAATACTGAACCATCACAGACGATCGTTCCGGAAGAGACGGTAATACCTGAAATTACGGTTGAACCTGAGGAAACCGCACAACCGGATGATATAAAAAATAATGATGAAACAGTAGAGAATGATCAAAATGAGAATGCATCTGATATTGATGTATATACAGATTCCAGCATTTATCGTATCGTTAATAAGGAACATCTTATTGATAAAAATTATGTTCCGAAAAATTTGAAATCTGTCAATGTTCCTCAGATAGGAACACAATTATTAAGAGAAGAAGCAGTTAAGCCTTTAGAGGAAATGTTTCAGGCAGCCGGGAAAGATAATATTTCTTTATATTTAATTAGTGGATATCGTTCCTATGCCTTACAGTATTCTTTATGGGAAACCTACAAAGCGAGATATGGTATAGAAACTGCGAAGTTGATAGATGCATATCCCGGTTCTTCTGAACATCAGACGGGATTATCTGTTGATCTTGGAGGAGCTGACCGCAAATGTGAATTAAAAGGATGTTTTTATGATACGCAAACCTACAAATGGCTGCATGAACATTCTTATGAATATGGATTTATAGAAAGAAACCCTTCCGGAAGCGAAAAGGTTACAGGTGTTCAAGCTTCACCATGGAATTACAGATATGTGGGTAAAGAAGAAGCTGAGAAGATATATAAATCAGGTTTGACAATGGAAGAATATTATAAAATCAATTCCGCTAATTAACGGAATTGATTTTAATATAGAATGGATCATCGATATTCTGGTACGTACGGACTGCCGTTTCAATATACTTTTGAACCGTATCGGATACAGGTTCTTTATAGATCACGCCGTATTCCCTGGTAAAATCTGTATCAATTGGGATTGTGATTAAATCTGATATCTTTTTGATAAAAGGATTCGCAGTTAAAAAGAGGTAATTGTTTGCGATACAGGAAAAAGCAATATTCACCTGGTTATCTACATCCTTTCTCTTTAATAGATTATCGGGATGATCGGAAAATGCATTTTCGATATCCTGTATGAAATTCTTTTCCAGCATCAGGGGAAAGATATATGTTTTATAAGCGGATAAATCAGATAATGTCAGTTTTTCCTTTTTCGCTAATGGATGTTCCGGCCTTAAAGCAACATGGAATTTTGTTTTAATCAACGGTGTATAGCCGTTTTTATGTTGTTTTAAACCCAAGGGATTAAAAGTTTCTCCGACATCCATAATATTGGCATATACTCTGTATTCACCGCTATGATTCGGATGAACTATTCTTGTAATGGCTATTTCCGGATAAGCTGCGGAAAAAGCATTGTTGACGGGATCAAGGATTACCTGATGTTCAACATTTCCTATACGTATCATTTCGGTTTGGGTGTATTGCCGGCATTCTTTAATCAGCTGGTCTTCCAACTGTATAATCTTTTTTGCACCTTGGTAAAAATGTCTTCCGGCATCGGTTGGACGTATACCCTGCCTTGTTCTTTCCAAAAGCTGACATTTTGTTTCCTCTTCAAGCTTATTGATCTGTTTGTACATTGCCTGTTTGGACAAAAAAGATATTTCCTGTGTTTTGGAAAAACTGCCGTTATCGACAATATCAATAAATAATTTCAGATGCTCCGTATTCATAGACTCTCCCGGTAACTTGTAGTTATCACAGAGGTAATCATAATATACTTCCTTCTTTTGTGCAACAAGGTAAGATAATAGAAAAGAAAGAAGGTTTATATGAAGAAAACACTCGCAATTATGATGAGCGGATTATTACTGGCGGGATGCGGACAATCAGCATCTTCGGCAGTACAGAACGCCTCTTCTGCAACAGAAGAATCAGGAATTTTTACACCGGGAAGTTATACAGCTTCTGCTCCGGGGAGAAATGGAGATGTAACGGTTACAACAGTATTTTCAGCGAATACAATTGATGAAATTACAATTGAGTCTGAAGAAACGGAGAATATCGGTGTCGTAGCTATGGAACAGCTGAAAGAAGAAGTATTGTCTTCCCAGGCTTTAGATGCAGATGTGATCAGCGGAGCAACTTTAAGCAGCGATGCATTTTTAAATGCTTTAAAAGATACTGTCACCCAGGCTGGGGGTGATCCTGAATCTTTAACCGGAGCTCCTAAAGAAGAAGTTGCAGCAGAATATGAAACAGAAGCTGATGTGATTATTGTAGGAGCTGGTGCTGCAGGAATGACTGCTGCGATTACCGCTACAGAAAACGGTGCGAATGTCATTGTTTTGGAAAAATCCAATGTTCTCGGCGGTAATACAGTTTGTGCTGCAAATGGTATTAATGGTGCGGATTCTGCAGTTCAGCTGGCGAATGAGACATATGTGGAAAAAGAAGCTTCAGTAGAAGGATTGGAACATCTGCAGATGAATAATGAGGATGCTAAAGAAAACCTTGTCAAAGCCTTTGCCGAAAACAGCGGCGAGACACTTGACTGGCTGAGCAGCCTTGGCGTTAACTTTGAAGTTGATATCCAGGAAGATGAAAGAAACTCTGACCAGAATTATTACATGGTTAAGGATACAACAGATGGTTCTACCGCAATTACAATGATTAACCGTGTATCGGCAAAATTAAAAGATCTGGGGATTACCGTATATTACAGTATGGATGCACATGATCTTGTTCAGGATGATAACGGAACAGTTACAGGTGTTATCGCAACAGATGCAAATGGTGAAGAGATTACATTCAGCGGAAAAGCAATTCTTCTGGCTACAGGCGGATTTGGCCAAAACAGCGAGCTGGTAGGTCAGTACAATGAGCATCTGGCAAATGCTGTCACAGATGAAGTTGCTCCGACAACCGGTGAGGGTTTATTAATGGCATTGTCTGTCGGTGCCGATACCGCAAATCTGGATGCAATACAGACATTCCCGGCAGTTATTCCGGGTTATGGAATGATCCTTCCGTTTAACCTCCCGGGCGGCTTTACACCGGATGCATTATATGTCAATAACAGTGCAGAAAGATTCACTGCAGAAGCATTTGAAATTCCGGATGCCATCCTTGCGCAGGATGAAGGGGAAGTATACTGTGTATTTGATGACAGCGGCATGAATGACGGTTTGCAGAACTTAATGAATCTCGGTTATGTACAGAGCGGTGAAACCGCAGAAGAACTCGCTGAGAAACTGGGCATTGATGGTACGGTATTACAGACAACTATTGATAGTTTCAATGAAGATATTGCCGATGGCACAGATGATGCTTTTGGGAGAGAACAGAATCTGAATCCGATTGAAGGAACACTGTATGGTTACCGTTTCGGCGTCGGTGCACACTACTTCATGGGTGGTGTTCTGATTAATGAGAAGACACAGGTCATTGATACAGAAGGCAATCCGATTGACGGTTTATATGCTGCAGGTGAAGTGACAGGTGGATTCCATGGAACGTTCAGAGTTGATGGATCAGGTCTTGGCGATTCATTCACATTCGGCAGAATTGCAGGAAGAGAACTTGCAGAAGCTGTGAAATAAAAAAGAAGGGGACTCAATTAAATTAAATGAGTCCCCTGTTTTCTTCAGAATCGTAATTCAGCAGTGATTTCTTCAATTTCTTCCTGGCTGAGTGGTTGATGATACTCCCAGCTGAAGAAGTTGTTATCGTAGTCCTCGTTGCTGTACCCTTTGTCTTTCTCGTTTTCCATATTCTTTGTCCTCCATCCCCCGAACGACATCAATCATACTCCATTAAAATTGAAATACAACTCTTGAAAGTTCGGATAGTTCATGCTTCGAAAGGATTTCACAAGTACATGAAAAAAGATTGAATATGTTCACTATTTAAAACTATAATTAATAAGCGGAGATAAAATATGAGTAAAGTGCTATTTATTGATGTAGATGGAACATTATGTTCACCCACCTTTAACAAACCGCCGGAATCAGCTAAACAAGCAATCAAAAAAGCAAGAGAAAACGGCCATAAGGTATATATTTGTACCGGAAGATCAAAAGCAGAAGTGTATGAGGATATATGGGCAATCGGTCTTGATGGAATGATTGGCGGGAATGGCTGTTATGTGGAAGATCATGGCAGGACTATTATGCACCAGAAACTGTCATCAGAAGAGTGCAGACATGTGGTTGACTGGTGTCATGAAAGAAATATGGAATTTTATCTGGAGTGCAACAGCGGGTTATATCCTTCAGCAAGATACAAGGAAGTATCCTATGAAGCTTATCGTAAGAAATACGGAAAAGAACCGCAATATGGAGCTTTTTTCGAAAAGATGATCTATAATGCAGATCTTTACAGAGACGATGTCAATAAGATCAGTTTCCGGCTGAACAGCTGGGAGGATTATCTTGAAGCAGTGAAGGAGTTTTCCTCCCTCTATGTAGGATGCTGGGGAGGAGATGCACCGAACTGTTCTCATGGAGATGTCAGTCCGAAAGGCGTCAATAAAGCAAATGCAATACAATTTCTGCTGAATTATCTGCATGAGGAAAAAGAAAACACGATTGCTTTTGGAGATGAGGCTGTAGATATCCCGATGTTTGCGTGTTGCGGATATTCCGTAGCGATGGGAGGTGGCAGTGAAAGTGCCAAAAAAGCTGCAGATTATATTACTACAGCTACAGATGATGACGGATTGTACAATGCATTCTTATATTTAGGCTTGGTTGAATGACGAAAAAAAATATCAATACTGTCATTGTGATTCTTGTTATTGCCGTCTTTTATGGCATACTGCATGTTGCCGGCATAACATGTCCGATCCGCTTTGTGACAGGTATTTCCTGTCCGGGATGCGGTATGACCAGGGCGTGGCTTTCTTTGCTGAAAGGAGATCTTGAACAGGCATTTCATTATCATCCCTTGTTTTTTCTTCCGCCGGTCTGTATGGTTATTTATTTATGCCGAAAGCATATTTCACAGAATAGCAGAAAATATCTTTGGTATTTCTTCATCTTTTTGATCTTTGGAACATATTTTATCAGGTTATTGAATCCGGAGGACCAGATTGTAACCGCACAACCGGAAATCAGTCTTCCTGCCAGAATAATCTTGAAATTGCTGAGCCGGTGAAATCTAAGAAATACTGATCTTATGTGATGTCAGCAGACATTGCGTAAGATTTTTTAAATATTCTTTTGTAATATTAAGCAGATCATTGATTTTCTGTCGGATTTTGAATGAAAGCTGGTGAAGTAGTGAAGTTTATAGTGAAGTACAGTGAAGTTTTACTACACTTTACTTCACTATATTTTTAGCGATGATTTCTACAAATTTGTTTCTGCATGAATCACAGAATTACGCAAACATGGGCAGAGAAAACTGCTGAAGAATTGTAAATATGTTTTCATAAAAAAAGCAATAAATGAAAAAAAGAAGCACATAGTATAATGCTTCTGTATAAATGTTTCATGAATAATGGAGAAAGCCGGGTTAATGAATACAAAAGTATTTCTGATCGAAGAACAAATATCAGGACAGTCAGATAGTAACCGTTTCAAATGAATCTATCTTATCAATTTCGTGACTGCATAATAATAATGTCCGGCTGTTTTTGCGGGAGATAATATAATCCATAGCCTTCTTTCTGTTCTGTGCATCAAGGCCTGCAAAAGGCTCATCCAGAAGCAGAATATCAGAAGGATGAAGCATTGCCCGCACAATACAAACTCTTCTTCTCATGCCTCCTGAGAGCTCTCTGACAGGTTTATTTAACTGATCTGCATCTAACAGAAAGGACAGTTCTTTCTGACATTGATCTTTTGACAGTTCCGGTGTGACAAACATCACATTTTCAATTGCATTCATATCTTCGATCAGACGATCTTCCTGAAAGACCATGGAAAAGGAAGCCTTCTTGTCAGAATGAATTATTCCGCTGTCTATTTGCTCAAGCCCGGAAATAATACGCAGTAAGGTTGTTTTCCCGATCCCGGACGGACCTTGTATTAAGTAAGCTTTTCCGTTGTCAAAGGTATGAGAAAAAGAAGAGAGAACCGGTTTTTGGTTATAGGATTTACAGATATTTTCCAGTGTAATCATTTCGGTTCCGCCTTTCTGAATATGTACAGCAGTATCTTTTCATACAGCCAGGATATTAGTAACACTACAAATGTCCATGCCAGCAGTTCATCTGTGGAAAAATAAATCTTAGACTGGTAAATGCCGTTTCCGATTGTATTTCTTGCCTGTCCTATAACTTCAGCGGCAATGCCGCTTTTAATAGCCATTCCGCAAGCCAGTTCTAAAGCGCTGAGAATATATGGGTATACTGAACGGAAGTAAATCACTTTCATCTTTGCAATGGTTTTGATTTCAAATACCTGAGCCAGTTCCAACATCTTTCCATCTGTATGTTCAAGACCTTCCAGGGTATTGATATAGAAGATCGGAAAAACAACAATTAAGCTGATAAAAAGGGATAATACCGTATTTCCGAATGCGATTAATATTAAAACGATAAAAGAAACGACCGGAACTGCCTTTAAAAACAGTACAACAGGCTGCAGTATATCCCGGATCAGCGGTTTCTGATAAGAAGCCCACGCCAATATAACCCCTAAAACCATACCCGTAAATGTACCGAGTATAATCCGGCTCATTGTGAAGAACAGTGATGTCCAGAAGGAGACTTTTTGAACCATGAAAAAAAGTGCTGACAGTACTTGCAATGGTCCTACCAGTAATATTTTGTTATTGACCAGAATGGCACCAAGCTGCCATATAAGGATCCATCCAAGAATAATCAGCACTTTTTTCTTCATTTTTTTATTTTACAAAATAGAAATCATCTTCAGGCAGTTTTCCGCCAACACTTGTCGGGTCAGCATTGAATAATACTTCAAGGTATCCGCTCAAGGCAGTTTTCATCTCATCACCTGTAATGCAAACCAGGCTGCAGAATGGCAATGCCTTCTTTGCAACAGGAGCCTTCTCTACAATACCATATTCTGCGACAAGTTCGCTAGTAGTATCTACATCTTTACTTGCTTCAACACTTCCTGCATGTTCTGCCAGGAATGCCTCTACAGCTGCAGGCTGTTCTTCCAAGAATGCTTTTCTGACAATTGTTACACCTGTAACAAGTCTGGAATCAGAAGTGATTTTGTCCCATTCATCGGATAAGGAGAAGCAACTGTGCAATGCTTCGTTTTGAATCTGAGCAGCAGTTGCAAATGGTTGTGGCAGTACGGCAATCTGCATCGGGTCTTCCGCTAATGCAGAAGCAACTTCCGTAGCTTCAGATTTGAATTCGATATTGCAATCTGTAATTCCATAGGAATCTAACAGATAGCGAAGAGAATATTCAGGTGTTGTACCCTGACCGGTAGTGATGACAGTTTTTCCTGCCAGATCATTGACGGAGGTGATGGATTCATCACCGCTGATGCAGTAGAGCACACCTAATGTGTTAATGTCGATAACCTCAATCTGTCCTTCTGTTTTATTGTAGAGGACGCTTGCAAGGTTTGCCGGAACAAGTGCAATGTCCAGGGAACCCTGGATCATGCCTGCAGCAATTTCATCGGCAGCAGTAGCCATTGTGAATTCATAGCTGTTTGCTGTTGCACCGTTTTCAGATGATTTCATCAGATTGACAAGACCCATGGATGTAGGACCTTTCAAAGATCCGACATGAACTGTAACGGCTTCTGTTGTTTCCGCAGTTGTTTCTTCTTGTACAGAAGTTTCTTCAACAGATGTCTCTTCAGAAACAGAAGATGCGACATTTGCGGATGTGCTTTGTGCCGAGCATCCTGCCAATAAGCCCAAAGCCAGGGCAAGTTTCACCCACTTTGTATTTCTCATTTATCTTTTCCTCCTTGTGAATAAAATGTCTTACTCACAGCTCAATATTATATACTATTTAAAATGAATTGTTAAAGAATTCACACAGATTTATTGCGTATGACTCGAATGTTAGTTTACATTGAAAAAAATCTGTTAAAGAAATGCGAATCATACCTTTTATTGGTTGAAAAGAAATAAATATATGATAAGCTGAGGGACAATCATACACAAAGGAGGAGTATAAAAATGACGGACATACAAAAGATTGAGACAGTCGTAAATTTGTATTGTGATGCAATACATTCGCAAAATGAGACGGAATTTAAGCAACTTTGGACAGGGGATGCATATAATACCGAAATATCGGGTTCAAAGATTTTCACAGGCATAGATTGCATATATAAAGATTTTATAGGCATGCTGAATCAAAGATATTCTGAAATCAAGCTTATAAATGACGGATTGGATATCCATCTGATTACGGAAGATGTCGCTGTAGCGGTGTTTCGTTATCATACGGAATGTATGATCAGAGGCACTGATGAAACGTATGGAATCAGCGGACTTGAGACACAGGTTTTAAAAAAAGTTCATGATGATTGGAAGATTGTACATATACAATATGCCGGAAAACCAATATAAAAAGGAACGGTTTTAAACCGCTCCTTTTCAATTTGAATGAACTAATCGTTGAATCCTTCTCTTGCAGCGTATGTTGTATGGAGAAGTTCATGTGCCTTGTGGGAGTTAGGCTCACCAAGATACTTGTCATACAGCTCAATGATCTGCGGGTTGTTATGAGACTGACGGATAACCTGTCTTTCATCTTCAGAGTAGAGGGCTTTAGCTCTCTTTTCCTTATATGTATCAAGGATATTGTCGTCTTCATTTGGCAGGAAGCATGGTCTGACATATGGCTGTCCGCCACCGTTGATGCATCCGCCCGGGCAACCCATGATTTCGATGAAATGATACTTGGATGTTCCTTCACGGATTTCATCCAGCAACACTTTTGCAGACTTCATGCCGGAGGCAATTGCAACATTGACGACGGTTCCGTTAATGTCAATGGATGCTTCACGGATACCTGCATCATGTCCTCTGACTTCTTCGAATGTGATCTGCTCTTTTTCTTTTCCTGTAAGCTTGAAGTAAACCGTACGTAAAGCAGCTTCCATGACACCGCCGGTTACACCGAAGATAACGCCTGCACCGGTGTAATCGCCCATGATATCCTGATCCCAGTCTTCATCAGGCAGACGGTTGAATATGATACCGCTTCTCTTGATCATTCTTGCAAGTTCTCTTGTTGTGATAACTGCATCGACATCATCAAGACCGTTAACTTTTAACTGTTCTCTCTGTCTTTCAAACTTCTTGGCTACACATGGCATGACGGATACGACAAATACGTCTTTAGGATCATATCCGTTCTGTTCAGCCCAATAAGATTTAATAACTGCACCCTGCATCTGGTGTGGGGATTTGCAACTGGACAGATGATCAAGAAGATCACCATAGTTGTACTCAGCGTAGTTGACCCAGCCCGGTGAGCAGGAAGTAATCATCGGCAATACGCCGCCTTCTGTCAGACGATGGAGAAGTTCTGTTCCTTCTTCCATGATTGTCAAGTCAGCACCGAAGTTAACATCGTATACTCTTTCAAAACCGAGTCTTCTCATTGCGGCAATCATTTTGCCTGTAACAGGTGTGCCGATCGGATAACCGAATTCTTCACCAAGAGCAGCACGGACTGCCGGAGCTGCCTGAACCACAACATGCTTGCCTGCTTTAAGAGCTGCATCGATTTTTCCGATTTCGCTGTGTTCCATGAGAGCGCCTGTCGGGCAGACATTGACGCACTGTCCGCACTGGATACATGGAGAGTTAGCGAAGCTTCTGTTCTGTGCAGGGGATACAAATGTACGGAAACCTCTGTTTTCAAATCCGAGGATACCAAGGCCGTGTGCATTGGAGCATCTTGCGATACAGCGACCGCAAAGGATGCACTTGGATGTATCACGAACAAGACCCGGAGCCAGTTCATCAACATATGTTTCAGAATGAACACCGGCAAATGCACCTTCACGTGCACCTGTCAGATATGCAACATGCAACAATTCGCATTTACCGTTCTTATCGCACTGCTGGCAGTTCTGATTGTGGTTGGAAAGCAGAAGCTCAACACTTCTTCTTCTTGCTTCAGTAGCTTTCGGTGTGGAAATACGGATTTCCATACCTTCGTTAACAGGATATACGCAACTTGCTACAAGTCCTCTTGCGCCGGTTGCTTCTACAAGACATACACGGCAGGAACCCTGATTGCACTCACCGTGGTTGAATGCACACAATGAAGGTATCTCATATCCGCATGCTTTTGCAGCTTCAAGGATGGTTAAACCGGCTTCAACCTGGTATGGTACACCCTCAATTTTAATATTTACCAAACTCATGAATATACCTCCTTATTAAATCTTTGAAATTGCACCGAACTTACATGTAGAGATACATGCACCGCACTTGACACACTTGTTGGAATCAATTGCCATGGAAGCAAGCTTATGCTTCGGAGCGATGTAATCAGTTCTTGTAATACAGCTTGCAGGGCATCCTCTTGCACACATGCCACAGCCGATACACTTCTCAGGATCGATGTGATACTGCATGAGGTTCTTACAAACATGTGCAGGACATTTCTTGTCTACGATATGAGCGATATATTCATCTCTGAAATGTTTGATTGTGGAGTCGATCGGGTTGGATGCTGTCTGACCCAATGCACACAATGAGTTTGTCTTGACAGTCTGGCTGAGCTCTTCCAGTTCGTCGAGATCTTCCATCGTGCCTTTGCCTTCAGTGATCTTTGTGAGAATTTCAAGCATTCTCTTTGTGCCGATACGGCATGGTGTACATTTGCCGCAGGATTCATCACAGATGAATTCCATATAGAATTTTGCAACGTCAACCATACAGTTGTCTTCGTCCATGACAATAGCACCACCGCTACCCATCATAGATCCCTTGGATACGAGGTTATCAAAATCAATCGGTTCATCGAGATATTCTTCTGTCAGACATCCGCCGGATGGACCACCGGTCTGAATAGCTTTAAATTTCTTCCCGTTTGGAATGCCGCCGCCGATGTCATAAATCAATTCTCTTAAAGTTGTTCCCATCGGAACTTCAACAAGACCGACGTTATTCACTTTTCCACCTAATGCGAATACTTTCGTTCCCTTGGATTTTTCTGTTCCGACTTTTGCGAATTCTTCCCATCCGTTTCTCAGGATATAAGGAACGCATGCCAGAGTTTCAACGTTGTTTACACAGGTCGGTTTGCCCCATAAACCCTTGACAGCCGGGAATGGCGGTCTTGGTCTTGGCATACCGCGTTTGCCTTCGATAGAGTTCAGAAGAGCTGTTTCTTCACCACAGACGAATGCACCTGCACCAAGTCTCAGATGGCAATGGAAACTGAAATCTGTTCCCAAGATATGGTCACCTAATAAACCGATTTCTGTTGCCTGTTTGATCGCGTTTCTCAGACGGTTGACTGCGATTGGATATTCAGCACGTACATAGAAGTAACCTTCAGATGCGCCATATGCATAACCGGCAATAACCATGCCCTCAATAACAGCGAGAGGGTTTCCTTCGAGGATGGAACGATCCATGAATGCACCCGGGTCGCCTTCGTCACCATTACATACAACGTATTTCTGATCTGCATCTACATTGTAGGCGAACTGCCATTTACGGCCTGTCGGGAAGCCTCCGCCTCCGCGACCGCGTAAACCGGATTTCAAAACTTCATCAATAACTTCCTGCTGGGTCATTGTCAGAGCACGCTTTAAGCCCTGGAAACCGCCCATGCCGAGGGATTCATTGATATCTTCAGGATTGATGACGCCACATCCGTACAATGCAACACGGCGCTGTTTTTTGTAGAAGTTGATATCATCCTGTTTGGAAACTTTTTCCTTTGTGACAGGATCGACATATAACAGTCTTTCAACAACTGTGTTGTTCTGAATATCGGACTCAACAATCTCTTCAACATCTGTAATCTTAACAAGGCGATAAAGAGTGTCTTCCGGATAAATCTTAACGAACGGTCCCTGAGAACAGAAACCGAAACATCCGACGATATTTACTGTAGCGTGATCAGCAAGTCCCTTTTCAGCCAGGACTTCTTCAAATCTTTTCTTGATTTCATCGGAATGACTGCTCAGGCATCCTGTACCGCCGCAAAGAACGATATGGCGCTTGCCGTCCAGACCTTTAATCTTTTCGTCCAGGTTTTGTGTGCAGGACGTTACTTTTTCGTTCAGGGATTCAAATGAAGTAATCATGCGGCAGCCTCCTTTGCACGATAATCATTAATAATTCCGGATACCTGATCGACAGACATCTTCGGATAAACTGTTCCGTTGATGCTGACAGCCGGTGCAATACCACAGGCACCGATGCAACGGAGAGCATCCAATGTAAACAGGCCGTCTGTTGTTGTTTCGCCCGGTTTGATCGACAGGATTTCAGAAAATTTATCAATAACCTGTTGTGCACCTTTTACGTAACAAGCTGTACCCAGACAACAGCCAATAACGTATTTCCCCTTTGGTGTCAAAGAGAAGAATGAGTAGAATGTAACAACGCCATAAATCTCGGCAACAGATATACCTGTTTTCTGGGAAACGATTTCCTGTACCTCAAGCGGAATGTAACCATACTCGTTTTGAATGTCACTTAGAATCATCATGAGAGGTGTTGGCTCGTCTTTGTAACGATCGCAGATTTCATTAATCTTTACAACACCGCTGTAACTAAGTTTAGGCATAATAAAAACTCCTTTCACTATAATAGAAATCACTCTTTCACATAAGGTATTATACATGAAAATAATTCAAATGAAATCATTAGTCAAAAAGAAAAATAATGTTTTTGATGAAAATTCTGTGTAACGATCAAATACGGTATTTCCAGCTTGCTTTTTGGAAAGAGAATCAACAAAAATGACGCAATTTAACTAATATTCACGCCAAATGACTTGACTTTTATTCAAAATCATAATATTAATATGCATTATTTATGCTTTGAAGCAGGAAGGAAAACTATGAGGAAAGAAGAAAGAATGGAAAAACTGATTGATGCAACGATGCAGATCATTGCTGAGAAGGGGCTGAATGGGTTTTCCATGATTCAGGTTTCTAAAAAAGCCGGGATTAATGAAGGACTGATGTATCGCGATTTCGGCACAAAGGATAATCTTCTGTTTTCATGTTATGACACATTCAACCATGAAATCGGCCAGTTGTTTACGAATATAGAATTCCATAGTCGTAAAATTCCCATTCATGATCAGATACATATACTGTGGAAATTGTATTTTGACTTCCTTGTAAAAAGCACATATAAAACGATCTTCTATCTGGAATATCGCGACAGCCAATATATTAACACCATACTCGAAAAGAAAAAGGAAATCATTGAAAGAGATTTTAATCGTCATGCTATTTATACAGACCGCCTGCGGCAGATCTGTCCTGAATTGACGGAAGATATGGAAAAGTATATTCGAACATATTCCCTGGATTGTACGGGTATATTTGCAAAACGTGTAATTCGCGGAGAACTTCCCAATACGGAAGAAAGTGCTGACATTGTCTGGAGCTTTATGAAAAAGGGAATTGACTTATTATTTCCGGAAGATGTATATCTGTTGAATGAGGAGGCATAAAAAATGCCTTTTTTTCAGAAAAAGTGCACCTGAATTTCAGAATCATTCGATATGATTTCGCTTGAAAAAAGGTGGAGATATGTATTGTCCAAATTGTGGAAGTGAATTGAATGAAAAAATGAATTTCTGTCCGTATTGCGGCCAGGCTGTTCAAAAAACTGCAACAACAATCCCTGCTGTAACGACCGGAGAATATCGCCTTGTACTGGTATCTTCGTGAAGCTGTACAAAAGAAACCGTGAAAGATCTTCTGGAAGATGTTTTTGGTTATTCTTCGGCAGAAGCACAAAGCTTTCTGAATAATGCACCTGTTGAAATTGCACAGGGATTAACAGAGGAAGAGGCCAGATGCATTGCACAGATGTTTTCTGAATATGGGGTGGAAATCAGCATCCTGGATAAGAATCAGGTATATGCAGATCTTACATCCGGTACGACAAAGTCTGTTTTTAACAGTGACGGATCTCTTCTTGCATCAGTGGCGGCTGTCATCGGCGCGCTAACGATCGCAAACCGGGTTACTTCCTATCAAAGAATACAGAAGCCAAGTCTTCTCCAACGTATTTTCAAACCGCTGTTTACTCCAAAACCGCCTAAGCATTACAGAAGGTTCAGGCCTGTTCAACAGCCTGCACCACGCATAAAGCCGCAAAAGCCGGTTTACAGAAATACAAGAGAAAGAATGATGAAACCGGAATCCGGACATAATGGCGGTCCGAATGGAAGAATGAAAGGTCCTCGCTCAGGAGGCCTTTCAAAATGGTAGTCTTCGATAAATAGTGTTATACTGTAGAGCATGGACAAATTGATCAAGGAGATAAAAGCATACATCCCCTGGAATGAACAGGAAGAAAAAGACAAAGCTTTGATACTGCATATGCTGGAAACGCAGGAAGATATCTTTACTAGAAAGAATACCGTTTGTCACATGACGGCTTCTGCATGGGTTGTATCCAAGGACAAGAAAAAGGTACTGCTTGCATACCATAATATCTATGATTCATGGGCATGGCTTGGAGGCCATGCAGATGGAGAAAAGAACCTTTTGCAGGTTGCGATTAAAGAGGTGAAGGAAGAAAGCGGCATTGAACAGGTGAAACCTGTTACAGAGCATATCTATTCCCTGGAAGTTTTAACAGTGGACGGCCATATCAAAAAAGGAGCGTATGTCTCATCGCACCTTCATTTAAATGTGACATATCTTCTGGAAGCAGATCCTTGCTTATCCATTCACTCCAAACCTGATGAAAATAAAGCAGTAGGATGGTTTGCATTGGAAGAGGTATATGAAAAATCCAGTGAACCGTGGTTTATCGAACATATTTACAAAAAATTGAATAACAAACTGATAAAAGAGGCATACTGAAGAAAGGTTACAACGTGAAAATTGTAACTTTTTTTATGCAATTTACTTATTATACATAAGTGTATACGCCACCTGGATAATATACGTGAAATACTTTTTTGTTTTTGCTACCATAAAAACATCTATGGAGGGCTAAATATGAGTACAATCTACGGTTATGTGCGTGTCAGCACAAAAGAGCAGTATGAAGACCGGCAGATTATTGCAATGTCTGAATACTCAGTTCCAAAAAGCAACATCTACATAGACAAGCAATCCGGTAAGGACTTTGAAAGAGAAAAATACAAAGTTCTTATCAATACAATTCAAGAGGGAGATCTGATCTACATTAAAAGTATTGACAGGCTGGGAAGAAATTATGATGAAATTATTGAACAATGGCGACTGATCTCCAAAAACAAAAGGGCAGATATTTGTGTGATTGACATGCCACTTCTTGATACCAGGAAAGGGAAAGATCTGTTAGGCACTTTTATGAGTGATATTGTTCTGGAAGTACTTTCCTTTGTGGCACATCATGAAAGAAAAATGATTCACGAAAGACAGAGAGAGGGTATTGAAGCAGCCAGGGCAAGAGGCGTACGCTTTGGCAGACCTGCAATACCTATGCCTGATAATTTTCTTGAAGTATATGAACTCTGGGAAGAAAAAGGCATAACGATAAAGGATGCTGCAGAGAGATGCGGGTTAAAACCATCCACCTTTTATTCAAAAGCGGTGAAATACCGACAGGTGACATACTCCCACCACCTTCGCTGAAGCTTAGAGGTGGGGGCTTCTCGGTCAAGAACACCAGTGTGTCCAGATTATCCGAGCTTATAGGATTCCCTTTGCCCAAGGGTACCGTAATTCATTTTGATTCTTTACAGAAGCGCTGTTCTCAGTGCTTCTTTTTTCAGGTTTATGGCTGCGTTGTGATCCCTGTCATGATGTGC
>CACXCB010000357.1 GCA_902766005.1 uncultured Erysipelotrichaceae bacterium
GTCTGAGTCAAGATGGAATCCAGGCACGGACGGATGTAATCCTCCACATTGTAAACGGGGATTATGATAGAAATCAATGGATTGCTATTCATGAAATTCTTGTTTGTTGAGGACAACCCAATATGCTTTTAAGATAAGATTGTGACTCCTGCCTATTACTATCAATGATATTATCTATTATTTGATAATCTATGCTTTTAAAGGGAATGCGATCGAGATTATTATCATTTACGCTTCCCCTTTCCAATAGGTTAAGAGACGAGAGTATATTGCTCATCCGCTTATCTTTATCACCACTTAAAGCTATAAATTCTTTGTGAAAAAGTATTGAGAAAACCACAAGATGGTAAGAACGGCCAATCACCAAATCTGCATTTTTCACCAAATTGAGAAATTCAGATGGACCCGCATCATAAACAGGCTTCAATCCTGTGTTTCTGTATCGGTGTGGAAATGATGTGTATACATTGAGCCCATATTTCTCACCTATTAAGAATGCAAGCCTTTCCAGATTCAAATCACCTTGAGGAGAATAATAGTAGGCGTATTTCCCTTTTATGATTGGCTTTTCACTAATGAGCCCATCATAATCTTTTGCTCTCAACAATAATGTGGGATCGGCCACCACATCTATTCTGTTGTCAATTTCAGAAGAAAGATAGTCCTTCATGGACTGCTCACGAACTGAGATGTGATTGTAGTCTGCCAAATGAGTCTTAATAAACATCTTATCCTCATCACTCAATCTTGGAAGTGAATTGCCAAAGGAAGGAGAGTATGATATTTTTTTTATATCAGGTAATTGGGAAGGTAGAAAATAGGATTTGTCAAAATCAATACATTTTACATTCCATATCTGATCACCACCTGTAATCAAGCTATCGTATTCCAAATTATCCAGGTCCTGTTCTATTTCTTCCCAAAATTTGTAGACTTTATTTGTCAGGCACAAGTTCTTTTCCAAAAAAGCTTCATACTTTCGCCATTTCCTGCATTCATGATACATCCATTTTGGTGAAAGTATATCTTTAATGAAATTTTTATATTTTCCCTTAACGGGCCTTAAGGGATAGTGATAAAAATCATTTTGAGCATCATTACGCAGATTTATCGTCTCAACATCATGTCCCATTCCTTTCAGATAATGCTGCAAGGCAAAGGCCTGAAGCATGGACCCATAATTATGTGATGCATGAAATGTCAGTATGCCAATTCTCATTATTTCAACTTTCCAAGAATTCGTTTCAACTGATATTTAGTGTATTTGTCGATTATGGCAATTTTATATGACACTCTGCCGAAAACTGGATAAAGTAATCGGAAGAGCCTTTTTCTTTTCCCAAGAATAGTGGGGTGCTGAAGCTGGTCATTACCTTCAATGGCTTCATCAACTATCCTCTCATATATGTTCAGATCTTTTGAGACAGATTGAAGCAGGTTATATCCTTTATCTGTAATCGGCAGCGCAACAGAACAGCCCTTAGGATGGGCTGGAATCATGTCAGCGGATGCCTTTCTTCCCAGTCCCCAGAAATCACCGATTGTCATGTCTGATATTCTCTCCGGGCATGCATAATGGCATGCATAGCAACTGTCTCTAAATACATAACCATCAAAAAAGGTGTTTATATACCATTCCTTATAACGAGGATTTCGTAAAGTTTTATGATATACAACTTTACCGCCAGAATATACAGATAAAAAATACTGATTCCCTTCACGGAAACGCACATTGTCATAATGTGGACAATCAGCAACTTTTCGGATGTACCTTTTCAGCAGGTTGAGAGAAGGGATCCCATGGCAAATAAGATCTATTAAGAATAAATTGTCTGGAACGGCTTTAAACAAATTCTTAACAGCTGCAACCTGGCAAGGGGTTCCTATAAATAATGTTGGGATACCCCGCTTTATATCCGTCTTTATTTGCCTTAAAGCTTCTTGTATATTACTCTGAACATATTTGGAGCCTTGCAACTTGGAAATATCTTCAATGTTATCTACTCTGATATGCCGGACTACTATATCCGGCAACACTGCACTTCCATATACAACTCCACCTTGTTCAATAATACACTTTGAAATCTGGGTAGCCAATCCCCCGGAAGAACTGTTGGAATAGATCTGCTCATTCTTGCTCCAAGTTGCAAATGCTTTAGAAGGTTTCTCTTTCTCAAAAACTGACAAAGATGGACATTTCTTTCTGCACAAGCCACAATCAATGCAATCACCTTCGTTGACAACAGGGTATAAATGCCCCAGCTTTCCTTCCTTAAAAGATATACATTTTTTCGGACACAAAGTCAAACATAACGCACATCCCGTACACTGTTCAGGCGGGCAGATTGTTTTCATCTTGAGTGGTGAAGCTTTTTTAACATTATTTTAGAAAGAGTCTTCCTTTCATGCTTGCTTAAGGTAATATACCAAGAGACAAGCAAAATGGATGCAACAGCAATAAGAATGTTTATAATGAATCCTAAAAGATTTTCATTCTCAAAAAAATGCAAACGCACAAACAACGGCAATGGAACTGCCAGAAGTAGAGTAAAAAGAATTGGAAGCCACACACTTTTCACCAACGTTGAAAAAGAAAAACCAATTTGCCGGCAGCAGAATTGAATACGGACTAATCCTGAAATGGCGCTAATAACCATCATTACCCAAATGACAGATGTTGGAGAACCTCCCAGTTTCAAAACAATATATGAAAGCGGAAGAACCATGATGATGATGCATCCTACAACTATCTGATAATATTTTATCTTTCCTGTCGCCATCAATGCCGTGATATATTGGGAATTACCTAAGAATGCGTCAACAAGAGAAGTAACCAGAATAAGTATCACAAAAATCTCCGTATATTCCGGCACCTCCACAAGCCATACATTAAGAATATAATCTATATTCAGCATCGCAGGAAAAGTGATAAGGAAAAGCAGGAGAAATGCAAATTTATTTCCTCTGTAACACAACTTTTCCATACTAGATATGTCTCCAGTTGCATAGTTCTTAGTAATCTGAGGATTCATGGCAACATTGAAATTGCTCACAAATCCCATGACTGATGACATCACTTTATCCGCAATGCCTTTGGCGGCATTCAACAAGGGACCGAAAAAAAGATTGAGGATAATATTCAAGCCCTGACCGCGAAAGATCCATGCGATACTTCCGAAAAGATTCCAGCCGGCAAAAGAGGTTAGTTGCTTATATAACCCTTTGTCCCAAAACAACTTAAAACGGCATTCTTTGTAACTGCGAATGGTGTATGCACGGTATAAGAGCAAAATCAAGACTTGAGATATCAGTATCAATATGGCATAGAATACAAGCCTGTCGTTTCCGTAGTATTTTATTGCAAATGCAATTCCTAATTTGGAGAAAGCCTCAATAATACTGATATAAGCATAAACGCTCATCTTTTCATGAGCAATCAGCGATGCATTATAAGGAACCTGAGTAATTCCCAGAATAAAGGAAACGATTGTACATTGATAAACTATATTGGCCGCATACAATCTTTCTTGCGGAATAACGAGTTTGGCATTCACGAACCAGAGTCCTATTGTCTCGGCTAAAACAAGTATTATAAGTCCTAAAGCAATATGAATGTTTAAGGAAGCTGAAAAACATCTTTTTAATTGTACTGTATCACCCTTGCCTAATTCAAATGTCAGGAAACGTTGGGTGGAAGTTGCCATTGAGGAGTTGATAAATGAGAACATAACAATGACTCCACCTATCACATTATAGATGCCATAATCTTCTGCCCCTAAAGCATCCAGCACAACACGGCTGGTATATAAGCTTACGACAAGCAGCAATAACATTCTGAAATATAGAATGATTGTGTTCTTGGCTATTCTTTTATTGTTCTCTAAATTTATTGGCATTTAATAATATCGTATGATTATGACATTCCCAGGCTAAAAGCACCGTACAATAATTGCTGAAAACTCTATGAGATAATCATTTATAGCATATTCCACATGGTCCCCTTCCCATGCTCTTAGCTTTCGCCAAACTGACAGAGATGATGTCTTCACTGCATTTATTCA
>CACXCB010000358.1 GCA_902766005.1 uncultured Erysipelotrichaceae bacterium
CACCTTTTTTCTTTGTTGTCTTTGCCATATTTACATATCCCCTCCTATGACATCTCTGAAATCTTCCAGATTCTGTCTGGATCCATCAAGTACCGCCTTTAATGAAAGAAAGCGTACAATATCACTGGCTTTGACTGAAAGTACTTCATCAGCCGCCTCATGAAGAGAACCGGGGCACCCGTTTCTCCATAAGCTGTCCATCAGATAGTCTTCAAGATTTCCGTAACTCAGGCTTGGAAGTTCATTCCTCTTCAGCTGCTGAAGCTTCAATACCATCGTCAGCTGAACCAAGGTATGATTTACATCATATTTTTCTGATTGCATTCCTTCCTCCTGAAAACCTCCCTATTATATCAAATTTTAATATTTTTAACAGTAGAAAGAATCATAAAAAAACATTTATACAAGAGCCTCATCTGTTTATACATGTATTTTGAGGCGCAAGTTGCTAAATGAATCATCGAAAACCAAAAAAACTGCCTTGTGGCAGTTAATGCAGGCAAATCCAGAGACCTATTGCCGCAAAGACGGCTTCTACGATCCAGAACATCGAAACAATATGTGTTTCCGGCACTCCTTTCAATCGGAATGCATAATGGATCGGTGTATAGCTGAACACCCTTTTATGGATGGTTCTGACCGCCACCTGCTGAATGATAACACAGATTGTTTCAATCACGAAGATGCCCCCGATCAGGATTAGGGCAAGCTCTGTTTTGGTGATCATTGCAAGTGCTGCAAGCACGCCTCCCAAAGCCAGAGCACCGGTATCCCCCATGAATACACGTGCAGGCTTCTTATTGTAATATAGATAGCCAAGAAGTGCACCGATCAGGCTGATCACAAATACGGCAATCGTCCATCTTTTATTCATGATGGTCAATACAAGAAACGGAATAAATGCGAATACGGAGCATCCGGCCGCCAGTCCATCCATGCCGTCTGTCAGGTTTACAGCGTTTGACGAACCGGCAAACATGAATACGACAAGGAAGAAATAGCCGATGCCAAGGGAAAGCACCTTCCCGGAAAACAGCTTGATATCCAGCGAGGCATGGCTTCTGTAAAGAAGGAAGAAGATGACTGCCAAAACTACCTGCATCAGGAATTTCTGTTTCGGTGTTAAGCCCTCATTGTTCTTTTTGACCGCAATCAGATAATCATCGATAAAACCGATCAAGCCATAACCTGCATAGGCAAGAATAATCGTAATCGTATCAATCTCGACAAACTCATGCGGTGATGCGATCAGTGTTATGACAATCGGGACGATGATAAACAGGATTCCTCCCATGATCGGTGTCCCTGCTTTCTTCTTGTCATCATCCAAAGCATATTCGCTGACCGATTGTTTAAAGCTGAGTTTTTTCAGATATTCTATAAACGAAGGCATCGTTACCAGAACTATTACAAGACTGGCAAAAAAGCATATTACCAATTTCAACATGATTCAGACCCCCTATGATTCAAACGTCACCTTGATGCTCGTTCCTTTGTTGACAACAGTCCCTGCCGGTACGCTCTGCTTGGTGACAATACCTTCTCCCTGCAGCTGGAATCCGAACCCGGTCACGGCCCACAGGGCTGTTACATCCTTTCGCGTCCACCCGGTCATATCCGGCATGACAAAGCTGGAAGTATCGGTCAAAAGGAATACCCTCTGTCCTGTCATCACGGTTGATGATGTTCTTGGATACTGATCAATGACTGTATTCCCATCTCCCAATATCACAACATCCGCACCGATAGACTGCAGTTTTTCTTGTGCAAAGGTAAGGCTGTGATTCAAAAGATTCGGCATCTCGTTTTTATGAATTTCAACAAGAGTTTCTTCCCCTGTCTCCTCGACAGGAGCAGCTGTATTATCCTTATCGACAAATCCGTATGTCATTGCAACTTTGCGCATGAAATTGGTCATCGCTTCTGTTTCCACATGTGCATCCGGATTGTACGGACCCTGGAAGCAGTAATATACGATTACCTGAGGATCATCTGCAGGCATTGCACAAATGAAGGACGAAATGGTTCTGCCGGTTTCATATGTACCATCTGCTGCAAGTTCGGTTGTACCGGTCTTTCCCATGACTTTACATTCGGGAATCCGGTAAGCTTTTGCGGTACCTTCTTCATCATTAACCGTACGGGTCAGAATATCCTGTACCTGTTTGGCTGTCTGCGGTGTGATCGGATTGCCGACAACCTTTGTCTCTGCCTGGTATATGACTTTACTGTTATCATACGAATCCCGGACAGATTCGACAAAATACGGTTTCACCATCGTTCCGTCTGAGAAGATTGCACTGTATGCCTGCAGCATCTGCAGCATATTGACAGTAGAGCCCTGACCATAGGATAAGGACAATTTATCTTCAGGCCATGTAAAGTTGAGATATCCGACTTCTTCGGGAATACCGTCTGTATCAACCGGCTGCCAGAAACCGAATTTCTTCAGATAATCCAGATGGATTTGCGGTGTAATTAATTCGGTCTGCACAGATGCAGCTACTGTATTCAGCGATTTCATCAAACCTATATCATAGGTAACTTCCCCATACTGGCGGTTTCTGGCATTGTATTTGCATTTTCCCGAAGCATAAGAACGGATCGGGTTATTCTGATTATCCCATGAGAAGCAGAAAATGTTACCGTCTGTTGTGGCATCACCATCATACTTGCCCTCATTGATTGCCGCAGCCCATGTAAAAGTCTTCAAAGTGGATCCCGGCTCATATGGCAGCTGGGCACCGATGTTGTTGTAATTTTCGACATCCAGCTTATTGGGATCAAAGGACGGATACTGACCCCAGGCAAGCACTTTTCCTGTTTTGACTTCCATGGCAGCACCCCATGCAGCTTCAATATTGAAACGGGAAACCGACATCTGAAATGACTGTTCCAGAGATGACTGGATACCTGAATCAATTGTCAGATAAACATTATTGCCGTTAACCGCAGATACAACATTCTCTTTCATTCCCGGAAGAACGTATCCCTCCTTGTCTACCTGATAGCTTCTTGATCCGTCTTTGCCGGACAGATAGCCGTTCAGGTATAATTCCAATCCCATCTTGCCGATCGTGCTTCCGTTTTCATCAGACTGGGCAAAACCGATGAGATTGGAGGCAAAAGTTCCCAAAGGATAGACTCTTTGAATCGAATCCGTAAACTCAATACCGGGAAGGTTATAACTGTCAATTTCATCTTTCACAGCTTTGGAAAGCTTTCTTCCGTTTTCACCAAGCTCTGTCTGGTATGCGCCGGTTTTCTGATACAGATAGAGATAGTCCAGAATCTTTTCATAATCCATACGAAGGATCTTTGAAAGGATCTGTGCTGTTCCTTCCTTATCTTTTACATAAACCACCTGGTCCTTTATGCCCTTGCGGTTTTCATCCAGAACACAAACGATATTGTATGTTCTGTTATCCTGTGCAATCACTGTTCCATAGCGATCATAAATATTACCGCGCAATGCCTTTGTTGTCTCAACGACAGTATTGGCGGTATCTGCATAAACGCTCAGATCCGTGCCTGAGCGTAAGTGAATCTTTCCTATTGCAACGACAAAAACATCGGAGACTATGATAAACATAGCCGCCAATGTCACCAGAAAAATATTCCTGACCGCATGATTTTTTCTTCTGCGGTTCATGTTCACTCTCCGTCTTCGATTTCAGCACTGACCATTACGACATTGTCCTGATTTCTTGTCAGACCGTTATTTGCTGCAATTGCCTCAATGCGTTCCGTGGATTCAAGATTTGCAATTTCAACCTTGATTGCATCATTCTGAATTTCTATCTGCTTGATCTCAGCCAGGATTTCCTGAGATTTTGTGCTGAGGGAATTGTTATAGGAACGCAGAAATAAAGAACTTGCCAGATACAGTGTCACTGAAAATAAAAATAATACCAGTGAAAAATTTAACAGTTTCAATGATTTTCTCTTTGTCTTTTTCTTTGCCATTTCAATTCCCCTTTACTCTTTCTATCACCCTAAGTTTTGCGCTGTGTGCTCTGTGGTTTTCCTCCAATTCCTCATCTGTAGCCGTGACAGGTTTTTTTGTCACAAGCTGGAAGGAGGCCTGCTCCATTTGCGATGCCTTCAGCGGCAGCTTCGGATCGACAAATGGAGCAGTCGAATAATCTTTAAAAGTCTTTTTGACCATTCTGTCTTCTAGTGAATGGAATGTAATGATGGCACATCTTCCGCCGACCTTCAGCAGATCAAGTGCCTGATTCATTCCGCTTTCCAGTGCTCCGAATTCATCGTTTACGGCGATGCGCAGAGCTTGGAATACCTTTTTTGCCGGATGTCCCTTTTTATAAAGCTCTTTCTGCGGAAGTGCTTCTTTGATTAGGTCAACAAGCTCAAATGTAGTCAATACCGGCTTTTCCTTTCGCCTGCTGCAGATTGCCTTGGCGATAGCGAAAGCGTATCTCTCTTCCCCATATTCTCGAAAGATACGTGTCAGTTCTTTTTCATCATATGAATTCACAATTTCATATGCATCAAGAGCCTGTTCAGGATTCATACGCATATCCAGCCTTGCATCGAAGCGATAGCTGAAACCACGTTCCGGATCATCAAACTGCGGTGAGCTTACACCGAGATCCATCATGATACCATCTACGGAAGTAATGCCATATTTCTGTAATTCTTCTTTCATATGGCCGAAATCCGCATGAATAAATGTGACATAATCCAGAACATCCTCCAGATTGGCGCGCGATTCTGCAAGTGCTTGTGCATCCTTGTCAAAAGCGTACAGATGTCCGGTTTTTAATTTCGAGATCAATGCGCCTGCATGGCCTCCTCTGCCGAGGGTTGCATCGACATAAATGCCGTCCTCCCTGACATTGAGAAGATCAATCGTTTCATTCAGCAGGACAGATGTGTGTTTCATTGCAGATACTCTGTCAATGATTCAGCAACGGATTCGAAAGAATCGGAAGCTTCCTCATCATATGTATCCCAGCGTTCTTCCGGCCAGATCTCGATATAGTCGGCAACACCTACCACAACACAATTCTTTTCAATATTTGCTGTATTCAGCAAATATTGCGGCAGCGGGATTCTACCTTGCGAATCCAAGGTGCACTCCTGTGCCTTGGATGTCAGGCTCCTCATGTAGAGACGTGCTTCCCTTTTGGTGCCGGGAATCTGGGCAAGCCTTGCGATCATAGCATTCCATTTATCCATCGTATAAATGGCAAGGCAGCCATCCAATCCTTTGGTCACGACAAAAGTTCCACTGAGCCCTTCGCGGAATTTGGCAGGAATGATGAGTCTATTTTTGGCATCCAGACTATGTCTGTATTCTCCCATGAACATCATGATTCCTCCACTTTCTCCCACTTTCTACCACAATTTTACCACCAAACCATCACTTATCAAGCTTTTTTTGCCTAAAATGATGAAAAACACCGTTATCCGTCGTTTAACGCAAAAAAAAGGAGACCTAGGTCTCCCCAATGGCGTAAACCCAGAAATAGGTGAGCGCCATTTTTTATATTCAGGCAAGAGAAAAGAAAAACACTTTTTAAAGTGCGTAAAAGA
>CACXCB010000359.1 GCA_902766005.1 uncultured Erysipelotrichaceae bacterium
TCATTTAACTGATAAATGCTTTTACCGTATACCTTTTGTAACGGTTCATGCAAAAGAGAACTGTCACAGTATCTTGGCAATACCAGCTGTGCCAGTTTTCCTTCTAATGAATTTTTCTTTCCCAGTTCTTCCAGTTTCTGTTTTCTGTCTGCCGGTACTTCGAGTTTTCTTTCCATAGTTCACCTACCACATTCTTCCCGCAAGGAATGTTAAACGGATAAACGTCAAAACATCTCCTTCTTTGATTTCAATTTCTTCATCCGGATCCTGAATTTCCCGATCATTCAATAACACTTTGATCATGCCGTCCTGATAATTCTCCAATACGGTTTCCTGTGCTTTCAGCAGATCAGCATGATGTTCCGTAAGGTTATCAAAAACGACTTTCCCCTGATCAGTCATTTCTTCTATTTCTTCTTCAGACAACAATATAAAAGGATCACTTCCCTTATCGTTATATTGTTTTACTTCTCTCTCCACAACATCTAAAAGAAGATCTTTTAACGTATGATCATGATCATTGATTTCATATGGGAATTGTGTTAATCCATGCCTTTTCTTCCGAAAAGACTTTTTATTGATGTAAACCTGCATATAGCCCTCTTCTATTATACTTGAAATCCTGCGTGTCGAATAAAGAAAAAAAGCTGCAATGCAGCTTCTTCATTAGTCTTGTACGTATGGAATGAGAGCCATCTGACGAGCACGCTTGATAGCGACTGCCAACTGACGCTGATACTTTGCACGAGTTCCTGTCACACGACGTGGTGTGATTTTCCCATTAGGGCTGATGAATTTTTTCAGGAGTTCAACATCTTTATAATCAATATACTGGATGTTGTTCTTTGTAAAGTAGCAGACTTTTCTACGGCCCATTCTCTGTTTTCTGAATGCCATTGTCTATCTCCTTCTTTTTTAGAACGGCAGATCATCACTGGAAATATCGAATCCAATGTCTGATCCAAAGTCATCATTGCCTGTATTGCCACTGTTATATGATGGCTGAGCAGGCTGTTGGTTGTATGACGGCTGATAAGAGTCAAAGCTGTCATTCTGGGTTCTGCTCTGTGACTGCTGTCTGGATTCCAACAGACGCACGTTATCCGCATAAACATCTGTTGTATAAACAGTCTGTCCGTTGCGTTCGTAACTGCCTGTCTGAATTCTTCCATCTACACCGACCAGTGCGCCTTTTTTGGCATACATGCCCAGGAAATCCGCTGTCTGTCTCCAAGCTACACATCTGATGAAATCAGCAGTCTGCTGACCCTGATTATCACGAGAGCCTCTCCTGTCGCAAGCGACAGTGAACGTAGCCATTGACAAACCGGACTGTGTCTTTCTGACTTCAACGTCTCTTGTCAATCTGCCAACCAGTACAACACGGTTGATCATTTCTTTGCCTCCCGAACTGGGGCTTCATCACGGGTGATCATGTAACGTACAATGTTCTGGTTAAGATGGATCAGACGATCAAACTCTGCTAAAGCTGCGTTATCAGCTTCGAACTTTGTAACGACATAGTACCCTTTGTTCATGTCATCAATGCGGTATGCGAATTCGCGCATTCCCCATTCATCTGTCTTTGTGATGACACCGTTGTCATCAGTGATGATCTTTTCAAGACTTGCAATCAATTCCTTTCTTGCTTCTTCATCGACAGATTCATTGATGATGTACATGACTTCATACTTCCTCATTTTCGTACACCTCCTTCTGGACTAAACGGCCATTTCTGGCAAGGAGCGGTTTTATCCACTCGCCTATAGATATTACCAGTTTTTCATGTCAAAGTAAACATAAAATTTCACTGATTTTCAGATGAATCAAAAACAATATGGAAGATTTTTCCTTCTCCATATGAGTTGGATCACACCTGCCGGACAGCTTTTATTCTCCTTCGTTGTAAGGACATTTATTGAACAGGTTCCCCAGCATTCCGGCAAGCTCGTGATCGGAGTTATTTTCAATTCTCAGGTATAAAAGAAATGTTTGCATCCTGTCAAAAAAATCCAACACGCTCTTCTTTCCATGAATCATTTCAGATTCAGCGTTCACCTTCATGATTGTGTCTTGTATACTGCTGTTAAACGTAATACATACGCAGAAAGTATTGTGGATTTCATCACATAACTGTTCCTCAGGCGATAAGTACTGTACTGTATGGTCCGATCCTCTTTTCACCATGAAGGATATCCCGCCAGCAAACAAAGGGGTATCCGGACTGAAGACCTCGTTCAGTTCTGCCGTAATATCCAGTTTATCCTCCGGTTTATCGGGAACCGATGCCGTGAACAGGATGTCGCAGAAGATTCTCCCATTTTGGCTGGTAATGTTTGTCATGCCCAGCACAGATTGCGGATCGTCATTTAGTTCTATGCAGGAGATGATCTCTTCCCTTTCCATCCCTTGAAATTCTTGAAAACGCCACTTCAGTACCTCTGCAAGTATTTCTTCACTTGTCGAAAGTATGTTGTTTTCAATGTAGTGTTTTGCCACTTTTTCAAATACATCTGATGACATGGATATTGTATTTGGTTTTTTTCTATTCATGATCTTAAAATTTCCTCCTACTATATTTATTCTCTCAAAATTTCAATTTTGTCAGTTTTTTTTCAAAACAAGAGATTTTTTTTGAATGGCCCCCTTTCATCCATACCATAACATTGTTTCCGAAGGTGTTCAATGCCAATCGGCTTACGCTCTTTTTTTACAAACACTAACAACATAATGATATCTATCCGCATCGGCAAAGAAGATTTTCCAAGAAGATGATCTTTTGTCTGAACAATAACCATATAAAAACCCGGATTTTCTCCGGGCAATGGCGTAAACCCAGAAATAGGTGAGCGCCATTTTTTATATTCAGGCAAGAGAAAAGAAAAACACTTTTTAAAGTGCGTAAAAGA
>CACXCB010000360.1 GCA_902766005.1 uncultured Erysipelotrichaceae bacterium
AAAGTAAGAGAGTCCAGGATCTACCCTTCCCGAGAAGAAGCGGAAGCAGCGATCCTGAACAGAAAGAGATAGATAAATCGGGATTTGAAGGGAGGAGAATTATTATGAAAAATTCTGTAATAAAACTATATAAGAAACTCTCTCAATTACACTTTTTTGCATTGGTTTTTGTTTTTTGTATAATCAGTGCCTCTGTATTATATATACATAACAATGCCAGGGCATATAAGTTTTCAACCATTTCTGAATTATATGCATTACATGATCAGTATGAAATACAGGCAGAAAAAGAAACTCATGGTGGTATTTATACCGATCACAAAGACCTTCTTGATTCAGTAATAGACGGGTATGAAAAACATGATATTCAGAAAATGAATTCCTCCTATCTGGAATATCTCCTGTTTAACCAGGAATTTATGCCATATACGGATTATGATACAAGACTGAAAATTGAGGAAGCAACATATCTAACAGAGGGGAACATTGAGAGGGAACTTTCTTCAATCTATCCGCTGAGTGGTGTTAACTTCATGGTGCAATATGTAAAAGTGGTTCTTCCATATATTTATCTTGTTACATCATGTTTAGTTTTTTCGGTTTTATTTACTTCAAAAGAAGCTGAAGATCATAAACAAAAACATATAGTCATTAAAAGTACATCGGCTTTGATCATCAGTATATTTTTATTGCATGCTGTTCCGTTTATTATCGGTACAATATTCCATGGTTCCTCCACGTTGCGATATCCATACCTGTGTCATGAAGGGTATAAAGCAGTATACCATTCTGTTGGCAGTATACTATTACCTGAGATCTGTTTATTGCTATTGGTATCGGTATTTATCTGTGGCTTTATGCGGATCTTGTCACATTTTATAAGGAAGCGTTCATTATTATTTATCACAGGAATGATGATATCTTTTGGAAGCATGGTGTTGTTTCAGAGTATCGGGTCCTTACATACCGTCATGCATTTAAATCCGTTTACTTATTTACAGGGACTTGATATTGTATCTGGTAATATGGAAGTCAGTTATGAAAACTTCAGTATGACATTGAAGCAGGGGATAGTAATCATTATTATTGCAATTCTATCAGAAGCAGGTGTTCTTTATCTGCTCCAGAAAACATCCGGAAATCAAATCAATATAAAAGTGGATAATTCTATCTGATTATTAAAGGAGAAATGCGTATACAAGCATTTCTCTTTTAACCTGATGGGATAAGGATCTATCATTTAAAGGGATATAGTAAGAGACAAATCGGCTTCCTTTTAAATAATGTTTTTAAAGCCGCTGAGAGAGGCATTGGAAAATGCTGAACAGATTATCGGAAATATCCGTGAAGCGGTCCTGGGTATGCTGAAGGGGCTTCATGTATTGAATTACAGAGGATATGGCAATGAAAAGACATTTGATATTGAAAAAGATTTTAAGCAGGCAGTCGTAAACATTTTCGGTGAAGACGAAAATAAATTCGATGCTGAAACAGTCCAGAGATGAAATGTTTGAAGAAATGCAGAACGAATTGTTTTAAATACAAGCTGATATAGGAAAATTGATTTCATTGCTTCGTGTCTTAGTTTTGTATTTTCAGAATTTTTTCGATGTTTCCATGAGCGATCTTCTCAATTTCTTCATCGTTGAAATGCATCTGATCCAGAATATCGAAATATATTTCAAATATATTGGGTCCGTGTACAAACCAGGCATCCGGAAAATCCGTCGCAAATATAAGTCTGTTTGCGCCAAAACCTTTCAGAATCCTTTCGGTTTGTTCTACTCCATATTCCTTTATAAAAAACGGAAGAGTTCCTGAAATATCTACATATCCGTTCCACATTGCGTCCTGCCATTTGACACCTCCCATATGGGAAGTGATAAATATCAGATCGGGAAAGATTTTTATCATGCGGTTGATTCTGTCCGGAGCACAGTCATCGGCAAAACCGGAAAATGTGGGGTTGGAATGAATCATGACAGGGATATTCAAATCAGCAGCTCTTCTGAGCAAGGGTACATAATCAAGTGAATCCATCGGTATGTGCAGATTGGAAGGGTGGATTTTCACACCCTTCATTCCGTAATTAACAACAGCATTCTGAAGAGATTCAGCACCTGATTCCATAAGATCAAATGCTGTTTTGGGAACATCTGCAAATGCAATGAAGCGATCAGGATATTTTCTGACCAGATCTGCATGAAATGCATTTGTTTTTTCTGGCTCAAAATAATACATGTGAGGAGAACTGGCAGGTACGAGAATAGCTTTGGAAATATTATATTTATCCATGCACGAAATGTATGTCTCCGCCTTAGCAAAACGCATGATATTATCAAGATCTTCTTTCAGGATTTCATCCAGCTTTTCATCAGGCAGGATGTGAATGTGTGCATCTATTTTTCTTACATCTCTCCAATTCATGATTTACCTCCTGTTGAAATTATCTCATAAAACATTTTTTATTCAAAGATTGCAACAGAAAATGAAAAAGGATGCTGCAAATATTAAAACAAAATTTGATTGAAATACTCTATTATCATTTTACGGGGAAGTAATTATGATAAGGACCCTTATCATGTGTAAAAATAGTGGGGCATTAAGGTCATCAAGTTGAAATTAACAGTAAATTAGATATGAATAATCTCATAAAGATTTTATAAGTCTCTCACCCGCGAAGAAATATGTCTTATGAATTTTCGATAAATAAACTATGAAGAAAATCTCCAACTAATAAATACTTCAATGCAGTGAAGGAAACTCATGAAATTTCTTTTATACTTGAAAAATGTGTATGATACGCAAAAACATGATTTTCATAAATGATTTATGATGTACGTGTTTTGTATTGATTTTGTATGAAATTAACAAAAAAAGCCTATTTTTCAAGGCTTTTTGAGGTATTCGGTATATGTGTTGTAAGTGTCCGAACAACCAATAAAATGAGCGCTAAGGGACTCGAACCCATGACCCCTTCCACGTCAAGGAAGTGCTCTCCCAACTGAGCTAAGCACTCAAGTGCTATAAAATAATAGCACAAGTCATGTGGAAATGGAATATTTTTTTTCGATTCTGAAAATATATCTGTTATTCGAATAATAGTTTAGATTTTTTATGGTGTATCCTTCTAAAGATATGTATAATTTTTATGTAAAGGGGTATCTATATGAAGGCATATCAGTTTAAAATCACATTGAAAGGTTCCAAGCCTCCGATCTGGAGAAGGGTGATTGTTCCTGCCGGACTCAGTTTTACACAATTTTCCGTTGTCATTAATGAAATCATGGGTTGGAGCGGCGGCCATTTGTTCGAATTTAATTTCGAACCGATGGAACTGACGTTTTCCGAAGATTTAGATGATGATTACGGAATGTTTGAAACATTGGATGCTTCAGCGTATATAATGGATGAATATGTGGAAGATTGTCCTAAATTTGAATATGTATATGATTTTGGAGATGATTGGAGACATGTCATTAAAATGGAGAAAGTCATTGATACATACGCATATAATTATCCGATGGTAATAAAGTATAAAGGAGATATGCTGATAGAAGATTGTGGCGGGATTTATGGATACTATGAGCTTCTTGAAGCTTTAAATGATGAAAATCATCCGGATCATGAAGAAATGTCAGAATGGGCTGGTGATCCTGAAGATTATGCTTTTGATTTGGACGAAGTTAATGAGGAGCTGATGAAATTTGTGCTTCTTGACGAGTACGATGCTCCTATGGATTCTGAAGATCTTTTGGATGAAAGATTAAAAGGCAACTATTCCTTTAAGAGGGTTGATTTTGATGATGAAGACGTTTATGAAGATAAAGTAATGCAATGCATTTTCAAGATTATGAACGGCGGATTGCCGGATGATGAAGAGGAAATGGATATCATGCTGGATATGTTTGCCAAATTCATCACTGCCAACCATGTTGACAAGCTTCTGCATCAGACAAATCTGACAAAAGAAGAAATATATGAAATCCTGGAAGTTGACGAAACAACTGATGCATTTATGCATATGTTACAAGAAATGCAGAATGCGGACTTTTCCGCAATGGATGATGATTATGATGACGATGACTGGGATGATGAAGGTCCTGTATTCAGTGATGATGAGATTCCGTTCTGATAAAGAAAAGAGGTTTGTGCAAACCTCTTTTGTTTTTGGGTTGGATTAAGACAGATTGCCTAAATCACTGATGACATAGGCATCGTTTTCCTTGACTACCGTGACTGTAATTGTTCTGGTATCATAACCAGCGGATTCAATGAAGGAATCCATTTTTTCGTTGATATAGAGAAAGGTCAATCCCATTAAACCGGATACGGCTTCTTGTTCATTTGTGATATCCTTGAGCTTTTCTAGATCTGCAGCATATAAAACGGAAAAATCAGACAGGTCCATATTTCTTAATACGGCAGATAAATTATCCGTATTGATAATTTCAAGTGAAACGGTGACCGTATACGTTTTATCATCATTTTTCACCACATCCTCAACAGTATGGCTTTTGATCATTTTCTGTGTGATGCTTGACAGCATTTCATTCAGGCTGTCTTCGGTTTCTTCCGTATATTCTACACCGGGAATGCGGAAATCCTCAATCACGGCAGAATAGGAAAGAAAGCGGTCTAACTGATCTGTTGCTTCTTTACTGACATAATTCTTTGCTTCTTCCGCTTTGCCTTGCTCAATGGATGAGAAAAATTGATCGGCAGCCTGCTTTGCTTCGTTTTTTGTATCTTTGCATCCGGTCATGATAAAAGACAGAATCATGCAAAGCATCAGTTTCATGATATGTTTCATAGATTCCTCCGAAACAAACACTATCACAGATTCTCTTTTGCAACAAGTGTTTTATGCTTATAATAATGGTATGAAACTTCTGGCAGTACAGATGACAAAATATCCTCTCCTGTTTCCGTGTGATACTGAAGAAATGGCGGTGCATACACCGGTACAGGGATGCATAGGATGCGGAAAATGCGTTAAAAAAATGCAATGCACCTATGATGATGAAGTCAATCAGGCAGCGTCATTCCGTTTTGATGCCATTGTTTTTGTGACAGATACATACTACGGATCATTGTCCAAAGATGCCAAATCATTTCTTTTGCGCCTGTTCCGCAGCCATCCCGATAAATTGTCCGGAAAACCTTTTCTGCTTTTGGTGTATCAAAGAAAAGAAACAAATCTGGATGCCGGCTGGCTGCAGAAGGAATGTGAGGATATTTTCATGCCGTTTCAAATAGAGGATGCTTCCCATATGCAAGAAGGTGTTCAACGGTTACAGAAAGAAGCTTCCATCAAAAGAGATATTTCAAATTTACAGAGAAAAACAGATTTTATACGCTGAAAAGGGATATAATGATAGAAACAAAAACGGGAGGAAATCATGAATCATTCAAAAACCATTTTGCTTTTTTTAGTATTATCGCTTTTATGCGGTTGTATGACTTCATCCGTGTCTACAACAACTGTTCCTACAGCAAGCCAACAAAATACATCTGCCGATGAAACGGTTGAAGAAGCAGAACAGGAGATCGAGGCTGTTCAGGTAACTGCGATGGCAAGACCTTCTTTCCTGGACGTTCAGTTTGCGGAAAAGATGGAAAATGCATCTTCTGAATCCGTTGAATTGGCATCAGATCTTTCCAATGTGGTAAACCTCGGCATGTTTTATCTGAGTGATGCACAGCTGAACGATTTAAAAGATCATTATTTTTCTATTTCCAAGGGATGGGACAGTGAATTCTTTGAGGTTTATGAGAATAACATGTACATGAGCAAGGCGAATTTTATTACCGTGGATTCATTGATGCATACATTCCATCTCTATTACCAGTATCTGCAGAAAAACAGTGAAAGAAGCTATCTTTCCGGAAAGCTGTATGAAATGAGCCAGATCATGTATGAAAACAGCAGTTCCCAATACAATGCCTTAAAGGGAACGGATTGGGAAAGTGCTGCAGAAAGAAATGTACGTTTCTTCAGCATCGGACTGGATCTCCTCACAGGAAATGAAGAGCTGAGTGATGAAATCATCTCACAGGAACTTTCTGCGATCTATGATGCTTCCGGTATCGGTGCATCTGCATTGATGAGCACCGATGAAGAATACTTGCAGGACTACAGCCAGTTCAAACCAAGAGGATATTATACCGAAAGTGAAGAGCTGGAAAGATATTTCAGAACCATGATGTGGTACGGTCAGATGAACTTTGCGACAAGTAAGGAAGATCTTAACCGCAGTGCATTATTGATGAACCTTGCCCTGAACGGTGCAAAAGACCAATGGGAGACGGTCTATGAAGTCACATCATTCTTAAGTGGCGAGAGTGATGATGCCACATATTATGAATTCATGCCGGTCATTGAATCTGCTTACGGGAAAGTGCCTTCTACCAATGATCTCATCAGCAATGCGGATGGCTATGCATCCTTTGTGGAATTATGCAAACAGATGGATCCGCCTCAGATCAACTCCATCGTCTTTATACAAAACGGCGAGGATACCGTTGAAGAAAGAGATGAAAAGAGCATCGGTTTCAGAATCCTTGGCCAGAGATTTACAATGGATGCCAATATCCTGCAAAGACTTGTTTACAGGGAAGTCAGGGAAAATGCTGCAGGGGAGCAGAGACTGCTGCCGAGCGGGTTGGATGTCTGTGCAGCAATGGGATCTGATGAAGCGTATGCCATTCTGGAAGAAGAAGGGGCAACTGGTTATGAAAACTATGCCGAAAACATGGCCAAGATGAGGGAAGTCATTGCCGAGAGTACCGATGAAGAGTGGGGTGCTTCCATTTACAGTGCCTGGTTGAAGACGTTGAAACCATTGTTGGAAGAAAAGAAAGATGGTTATCCTGCATTCATGCAGAATCAGGCATGGACAAGAAAGAATCTGGCTTCGTATCTCGGAAGCTATGCAGAATTGAAACATGATTCCATCCTTTATGCAAAACAGATTATGGCAGAGATGGGCGGCGCAGGTTTTGAGGAAGTACAGGATGACAGAGGATATGTAGAGCCTGAACCGGAAGTATTCGGAAACCTTGCAAATCTTTGTGATGCATTGAGCAGGGGATTGAAAAACTATGGTTTGATCAGCAATGATGATATGGAATCCATGGGCATATTGAGCGATCTTGCGACAAAGCTGAAGACAATCGCCGAAAAAGAGCTTGCCGGTGAATTGCCGACAGATGAAGAATTTGATCTGATCCGCTCTTATGGCGGACAGTTGGAACACCTTTGGACAAAGACCATCGGTGATGAGGATTACTATAAGGCAATGGAACATCCGAATCCGATCGTTGCCGATATCGCAACAGATCCTAACGGATACTGTCTGGAAATTGCCACAGGCAAACCTTCGGACATCTACGTGCTTGTACCGTTTGACGGCGCATATCATCTGTGTTCCGGCTCCGCATTCACCTATTATGAATTTGAGCAACCGATTTCCGACAGACTGACAGATGAGGAATGGAGAGACCGTCTGAACGACTGGAACAATCCTGCAGCCCTTCCTGATTGGGAACAGGCAATTTATGCAGATTAAAAAAATCATACCTGTTGTTTTACTGCTGTGTATTCCGATTGCCTATTTTGCGTATGAAAGAGGCATCTTTCTGCCCCGATGGGTTGAATGGCATGCAACGGATTTCAGGGAGAATATTGACCATGACGAAACAGAAGAGAGGATTGTCCTAAAAAACAGAACACTTTGGATCGATGAGGAAAGAATGAGCGAAGAAGGGTGGCTGGTATCCGATGTACAGATTGCGGATATTGATCGCGATGATACAAAGGAAATACTGCTTCTTGTATGGAATCAGAATGCTTATGGAAAATATCATCCGTTCTGGGTGGAGGAAAAAAAGAATACTTTCTATCAGCATCTCTATATTTTCTCTTATGCAAATGATAAGCTCAAACCATTCTGGATGTCCTCCGCTCTGCATCCGAATATCAAAATAATGACAATCGATAACGGGATTCTGTTCATTGAAGATCCGGATGGTGAAAAGTCACAATGGGCATGGAATGAATGGGGTATAGAACGGATTGATGAAACCAATATTCCCTATTGAAAGGATATGTGAAGGCATATCCTTTTTTCGGGCATATCCATTGCAATTCAATTATCTATACGCTATGATAGGATGCGTTTCAAAAAAGGGGGTATGAAATGACAACAGCAGAAATCTGGCAGCTGGTAGTAGATTCGTTCTGGAAACTTCTTCTTCCGGGACTGCAGATGACAGTGCCTTTAACCGTAATCGCTTTCTTTTTTGCGATGATCATTGCGGTTGTTGTAGCTATGATTCAATATGCCAATATCCCTGTTTTAAAACAGATTGCAAGATTCTATATCTGGGTGATCCGTGGTACACCGCTGCTTGTACAGCTTTACGTGGTCTTCTTCGGATTACCGAGTGTCGGGGTAAAAATCAGCGGCTTTCATGCAGCTGTACTGGTTTTCTCCATCAATGAGGGTGCATATTGTGCCGAAACCATGCGTGCAGCACTTGAATCCGTTTCTTCGGGACAGCTGGAAGCAGGGTATTGTGTCGGTATGAATTATCTGCAGATCATGTGGCACATCGTTTTGCCTCAGGCCTTCCGTACGGCTTTCCCGCCGTTATTCAATTCCCTGATCGGCATGGTCAAGGATACTTCCCTGGCATCGAATATCACCGTTGCGGAAATGTTCTTTGCGGCTCAGAGAATTGCCGGAAGAACCTACCAGTTTATGGCGATGTATCTCGAAGTTGCCGTTATTTATCTCATTTTTTCAACCGTACTGACTTGGGTACAGAGAATCGGCGAAAAGCGGCTGAATGCCTATGGCGGTAACAGGGGGTAAACGATATGGCGTTATTGGAAATTCGCAATATACACAAGTCATTCGATAACCTGGATGTATTGACAGGTGTTGACCTGACTGTCAACAAAGGTGATGTTGTGGCAATACTCGGGCCAAGCGGCTCGGGAAAGACAACCCTGTTAAGATGCATCAATTATCTTGAAACAGCAGATCAGGGAACCATGGTATTTAACGGAAAAGAATATGATCTGGCACATACAAGCCACAAAGATATCGCAGCAATCCGTAAGAACACGGGTTTTGTGTTTCAAAATTACAACCTTTTCAAAAACAAGACAGCATTGCAAAATGTAACAATCGGTTTGACTTCCGCAAGAAAAATGCCGAAGGAAAAGGCAGATGAAATCGGTATGAAGATGCTGGAAAGGGTGGGTATGGCAGATCGTGCCGATCACTATCCAAGCCAGCTATCAGGCGGTCAGCAGCAAAGAGTTGCTATTGCACGGGCATTGGCTACCGATCCACAGATCATCTACTTTGATGAACCGACATCCGCACTCGATCCGGAATTGATCGGAGAAGTATTATCCGTCATGCGTAAGCTGGCATTAGAGGGAATGACGATGATCGTTGTTACGCATGAAATGAGCTTTGCGAAAGATGTTTCCTCGCATGTGATATTTATGGAGGGAGGAAATATCGTTGAAGAAGGTCCTTCAAAAGAGTTTTTTGCCAATCCTAAGGAAGAAAGAACACGCGAATTCCTAAGGATGGAAGATAACAGAGCTGGCATATAGGGAGGTCAATATGAAAAAACTTATTAACAGCACACTTGCTGCCGTTCTGGCACTAAGCATTGCAGGATGCTCCACATCTTCAAATTCTACTACAAGTACAACTTCCGAGACTGGTGATCATCTTACACGTATTCAGGATGCAGGCAAACTGATTGTCGGCTTGGAAGGCGATTGGCAGCCATTCTCCTTTCATGATGAAAGTGACAATCTGGTCGGCTTTGACGTAGAAGTTGCACAGAATATCGCTGAAAGAATCGGTGTAGAAATCGAAATTATTGAATCTCCATGGGATACATTGTTTACAGGCATGGCATCCGGACAGTTTGACATGGTTGTCAATGGCGTAGACGTTACCGAAGAAAGATCCAAGAGCTATGATTTCTCCGACCCTTATGCATATGATCATACCGTTCTTGTCGTAAAAGCAGATGAAACAGAAATCCAGACATTCGAAGACCTGAAGGATAAGACAACTGCTAACTCCATCGGTTCCACCTACATGGAAATCGGTGAATCCTATGGCGCAAATGTACAGGGTGTAGATACACTTTCTGAAACAATGTCCATGGTGATCAATGAGCAGGTTGATGCAACAATCAATGCCGAGACATCCGTACAGGATTATCTGAACACAACAGGTGAGACAAGAGTTGCAGTGATCGACAAGCTGGATGAAGTTACCGCGTATGCAATTCCGTTGGTAAAGGGTGAAGACAACGCAACACTTCTTGAAGCTGTCAATAAAGCACTTGCAGAAATGCGCAGCGATGGTACACTGGCAGAGATCTCTGTCAAATACTTCGGAAGCGATCTGACAAATAACTAAGACAAACCGGTGAAAACCGGTTTTCTTTTTGACTGAATTAGGATACTATATCAGCATGATGAAAAGATATTTACTATGCCTTGCACTGCTTTTTTCAATGTTTTCCGCAATGACAGTAAAAGCGGAAAATAATGATTCCCTGAATACGTGTTATGAAGCAGCTGCAAAGGATTTCAGCACCTTAGCCAACCGGCTGTATTTTCAAGGGTATCTGATGAATCATGCGGTAAAAGATGGTGTTTACAATCACTATGCCCGTGTGGAAGATACCTGGTATTACCATGATGAAGAGGGCAGAGTAGCAAAATTCTGGCAGACTGTAGATAAAGAGAAGGTCTTGTTTACTTCTTCCGGTATACGGGACATGGATGATGCTGTTGCCGATCTTCTTTCTTCTTTGACTCTGGAAGAAAAAGTCGGACAGCTGTTCACTATCCGTCCGGAGGCTCTTGCCTATGATTATCAATATGTCAGTGATGATACAAGAAGGGCATATGATGATATTCCGGTCGGTGGCTTTACTTTGTTTGCACAGAATATCAGTACACCTGAACAAATCACGCAGATGAATGAAGATCTGCATGCCCTGAATGATATTCCGCCTTTGCTTTCGATTGATGAAGAGGGCGGGATTGTCGCAAGAATCGGGCAGAACTACAATTTTCCCGTCCAAAGATTTGAAAACATGGGATATCTTCCTGAAGATGGTGCAGTAAATGCCGGATATACGATCGGTTCTTATCTGAAGGAATATGGGTTTGATCTTGATTTTGCACCGGTTGCGGATGTAAATACAAATCCATACAATCCGATCATCGGTACAAGAGCCTTCTCGAGTGATCCGGCAACAGCGGCAAGGATGGTTTCCAGCTGTATACGTGGTTTCCATGAAGCGGGGATGCTGACTTGTGCAAAACACTTTCCGGGTCATGGTGATACGCAGACCGATACCCACCTTGGTTATGCCGAAACATACAAAACATGGGATGAATTACGCAATTGTGAGATGTTGCCGTTTGCAGCAGCAATAGAGCAGGGGACAGATTTCATTATGGTGGCACATATCTGTGCACCAAATGTCACCGGTGATTCCGTTCCTTCATCCCTGAATCCCCTCATTATGGACAAATTGAGAAATGAGCTGCATTTTGACGGATTGATTATTACGGATTCCCTTGGTATGGGTGCTATCAGCAACTATTACAGCAGTGCGGAAGCGTCCATTCAAGCTATTGAAGCAGGTGCGGATGTCCTGCTGCTGCCGGCAAACATATACAATGCCTATCATGGTGTGATTGATGCTGTTGAAAATGGCAGGCTGTCAGAAGAAAGAATCGATGCTTCCGTCTATCGCATTTTAAAAGTCAAGCTGCAATGAAAAAGTACCTCAGAGGTACTTTTGTTATCCGATTACGATATAACCTCTCCATCCACGCACAGAGTCATAGGTATCGGCACTGTTATGGAAGGTGATGCTATAATGCCTTTCACAAAATAATGCCCTGCCGGCAAACGGGTTCTTTTTGCTAATTCTGCTAACAGTTCCAGTCAATTTTCACCGGATCCTTTTCGTCTTTGACGGAATGCTTCTTAAGAGAGGCGTATGCATTTTCCATCTCTTTTTCGGCATATGCCTGATAATGGTCATCTGTATCTTTTAAGCCAAGAGAATCATATGCCTTAGCAGCACACCCATAGAACAGGAAACCTAAAGCATTGGAAGGCGTGTTGGTAACCGCACATGCGGTCGTGACGGCACGAAGTGCTGCAACTGCAATCGGATCCTTTTCAAGCGGAATTTCCTTGCGGACTTGGCTCAATAAAGCCTTGTAGACTTTTAATGGTATCTCTTTTTGCAGGCATGCATCAAGACTCAGAAATAATCCTTCGGCCAGATTTTCCTTCTGGTATTTCTGATATATGGGGAAGTAATTGTCATAGGCATACTTTTTTGCCCAAAGGATTAATGTATTTTTGTTTTGCGTGGAAATTTGGTTCATGATCTTTTTTGTGATATCCCAGTTGATATCGCCAAGCATCTTTTTCATATTGTCTCCTTGAAGTCTTTTTCATCATAACATACTTCAGCCGTGGTATACTATTGGAAATACTCTGGAGGAATATATGAAGGGATATTTGAATTGTAAAATCTATAACAGTGATGCGACGGCTTTTCTTGTCAAAGGCAATATCATTGAAAAAATAGGAACCGATGAACAGATTCAGAAGGAACTGAGCGAACTGGATGAATGCATTGATCTGAACGGCATGTTTGTGCTGCCGGGTTTCATCGATTCACACATGCATCTTTTAAACCTCGGACAGTATTTAAACAATGTCATGCTGAGTGAATGCTCTACTACAGAAGAAGTGCTTGAAAAAGTGAAGAATCATATGGAATCACATGATTCCGCATGGATTGTGGGCAGAGGATACCATGGCGATCTGAACAAGCAGCAGCTTGATGCGATCAGCACCGAAAAGCCCATTGCCTTGACAAGGGTTTGCGGACATGTCATGACTGTCAACTCCAAAGCATTGGAATTAGCAGGCATTACGGAAGATACGGCAGTAGATGGCGGACAGATTCTGTTTGACAGCGGCAGAGTGGAAGAAAATGCAATCTATCTGATCCATGAAAAAATGCCTGAACCCGATGATGACACATTAAAGGAATATATCCGCATAGGTGCACAATACTGCAATGCCCACGGTATTACCACTATCGGCAGTGATGACTTCCTTTCGATAGTCAAAGATCCGAAAAGAATTCTGAATATCTTTGAACAGATGTCATATCAGGAGAAACTGACCGTCAGAGTCAATGAGCAGTGTGAATTTGAAAATATCAATCAGTTTGCGGAATTCTTGGATGACGGATACACGATGGATGTCGGAAACGATTTCTTCCGCATCGGTCCGCTCAAGCTGATTACCGATGGTTCTCTTGGCGCGAGAACTGCGGCTATGGTAAATCCGTATCACGATGATCCATCCACTAAAGGCGGCATGACAATGAGCGATGAGGATATTGAGATGTTTGTCAAGCTGGCAAATAAGTTCAATATGTCTACGATCTGTCATGCGATCGGTGATGAAGCGGTCGATAAAGTACTGGCTGTTTTTCAGGATACTGTTCTGGAGGGCAATCCATTGCATCATGGACTGGTGCATTGTCAGATCATGCGACAGTCGCAGATCGACCAGGTATTAAAACAGAAATTAAGCTGTTATATCCAGTCACAGTTTATCGATTATGATGCTTCCATTTACAAGGAAAGAGTAGGCAGTGTTCTGGCAAAAACATCCTATCCTTTTAAAACACTGTATGAAGGTACCCTGGTTTCCAACGGCAGCGATTCACCGGTTGAACTGAATGATCCGCTGTTAGGCATACAGCTGGCATGCACGAGAAAATCCATTCATTTCGGTGGTGAGATGAGTCAAAAGGAATGCCTTGATCTTGATCAGGCAATTGCCACATTTACACAAAACGGTGCAAAACAGTTGTTTATGGATGATCGTCTCGGTTATATCAAAGAAGGTTATATTGCCGACTTTGTCGTATTGGAAGAGGATATTACGGAGAAGGATCTCAGCGATGTGGCAAATACAAGAGTCATGATGACTGTTATGGACGGGAAGGTGGTTTTTGAAAGGTGATCCGCCATATATGCAATAACGATATACCCGCCTGTCTATATCTTTACAACTGGTATATCGATCACTCCGTGGCTACTTTTGAAACAGAACCGGTGACATTGCCGGATTTTTCCGAAAGGGTTGAAAGAATCACAAAGAAATATCCATGGCTTGTTTTGGAGGAAGAAAATGAGATCAAAGGATATGCTTATCTTGGCAGTTTCCATGAGAGGGATGCTTACAGGTATACCGTTGATCTGTCCATTTATCTGAAACAGAGTGAAAGAGGAAAAGGGTATGGCTCAAAGCTGATGGAAGCGATCATTGCACTTGCTAAGGAAGATGGCTACCACAGCATGGTTTCCCTCATTACCGAAGGCAATCTGCCAAGTGAAGCAATTCATGCCAAATTCGGTTTTACAAAGATGGTTGTATTGCCAAGGCTCGGTTACAAATTCAACAGGTGGGTCGGTGTCAGCTACTGGCTGCTGAAATTGACGGAGTCGGATGAACCGGCAGAATTACAGAACAGGAAGCTGCAATGAAGCGGGTTATTTTAGCAGGTATCGAATTGCCTTCGGATACGGACTTTGCTTCATTGATGGAAGAAACAGAAGCACTTTGTGAGGCATGCGGATATGAGGTTATGGGCAAGATTACCCAGAAGTCAAGATCCATGGATCCCCATACCGGCTTCCGAAAGGGCAAGCTGGATGAATTAAGAGGCATGAAAGATATGCTTGATGCAGACGGGATCATCTTTCACAATACCCTCGGTGCGCAGATGGCAAAGAGAATTGCAGCTTTCTGTGATGCAGAGGTGATGGACAGAATTGCCCTGATACTGCATATCTTTTCGCTGAGGGCCAAAAGCAGACAAGCCAAACTGCAGGTGGAATTAGCAAGTCTGCAATACCGTCTGCCTGAGGTTTTAGATGACAAGGATACAAGCGGACATGAAAGAGGCGGAAGTGCTTATAACAGAGGTGCCGGCGAAATTCATGTTTCTCTTGTACAGAGGAAGTATAAACAGCGTATTCAGGATTTAAAAAAGGAATTGAAGAAGATCGAAAGCCAAAAATACCAGGATGAAAGACATCGTACGAAATCCATGTTGAAAAAGGCAGCCTTAATTGGCTACACCAACGCCGGCAAGAGCTCCTTCATGAATGCGATGCTACAGAAAAACATATCGTTCGGTCAGGAAGTCTATGAAGAGGATATGCTGTTTGCAACACTCGATACGAGTGTTCGCATGATTGAGAAAAACGGCAAGAGATTTCTTTTGTATGATACAGTAGGGTTTGTATCGGATCTTCCTCATCTTCTGGTAGAAGCATTTCAATCTACGCTGGATGCTGCCAGGGATGCGGATCTGCTGATACATGTCATTGATATCTCCGATCCCAATTGGCAGAAGAAAGCAATGATAACGGAAGAAACACTGAAGCAGATCCATGCAGACCGCATTCCTGTCTATCGTCTTTACAATAAGATCGACAAGGTACAGGAACCTGTCGATGTCTCTCCATGCATCTCCTGTCTGAAGAAAGAGGGGCTGGATGTCGTGACAGATGAAATCCTGAATCTCTTATATCCGATGACGGAGACGATCACATGCATGATTCCGTATGATGCATTATATGCGATTCATCCATATCGCAATGTAGTGACACTGCAGGAATTGGAGCGGAAAGAAGATGGCATCCTGATGCAGGTTTCAGGTGAAGAGAATTATGTTAATGCATTTCAACAATATATGATCAAATAAAGGAAGGGTAAGAAAATGAGCAAAACAGTATGGGAAAAACTAAATGAAAAAGAGATGGAAGAGCTGATGAAGTTCTGCGAAGACTATCGCCGGTTTCTTTCATCAAGCAAAACCGAAAGGGCATTTGTCACCAACAGCGTTGCTGCTGCAGAAAAAGCAGGTTTCAAAAACATCAGTGAAGAAAGCGAACTGAAACCGGGGGATCGCATCTATGCGGTAAACAGAGGTAAAAATATCTGCCTGTTTGTCATCGGCAAGCAACCGCTCACGAGCGGCATGAACATTCTTGGCGCACATATTGATTCGCCAAGAACCGATCTCAAGCAGCATCCGCTGTATGAAAAGGACGGACTGGCATTATTAGATACGCATTATTACGGAGGCATTAAGAAATACCAATGGGTTGCCAGACCCATGTCCCTTGTTGGTGTTGTCTGCAAGAAAGATGGCACAACCATCAATATCAATATCGGTGAAAATCCCGGTGATCCGGTTGTCGGTATTTCCGATCTTCTGATTCATCTCAGTGCGGAACAGTTAAAGAAGCCTGCCGCAACTGTCATTGAAGGGGAACAGCTGGATCTTCTTGTCGGATCCATTCCGAAGAAGGATGAGGAAAAGGATCCGGTGAAAGCGTATATTCTGGATCTTCTGAAAGAAAAATATGATATTGAGGAAGATGATTTTGTCTCTGCCGAGATTGAAGTTGTTCCATCCGGTGAGGCAAGGGATTATGGTCTTGATCGTTCGATGATCATCGGCTATGGCCATGATGACAGGGTTTGTGCATATACATCCATGAGAGCTATCTTTGAAATGGACGTGCCGGAAAGAACATCCTGCTGCATCCTTGTCGACAAGGAGGAAATCGGCTCTGTCGGCAATACGGGCATGCACAGCAAATTCTTCGAGAATGTTGTCGCAAAACTGCTGGACAGGCAATCCTCTGCAAACCTGATCAGTCTGAATGATGCCCTTGAAAACAGCAGGATGCTGTCAAGTGATGTCTCCATTGCCTTTGATCCGAATTTTCCGGAAGTCATGGAACCGAAAAACAGTGCATATTTCGGCAAGGGCATCTGTTTCAACAAATACACCGGCTCAAGAGGAAAGAGCGGCTCCAACGATGCTAATGCGGAATTTGTTGCCAAGGTAAGAAAGGTCATGGATGACAACAATGTCATGTTCCAGACATGCGAACTTGGCAAAGTCGATGTCGGCGGAGGCGGAACAATCGCTTATATCCTGGCAAATATGAACATGGACGTCATCGATGCAGGTATCTGCGTACAGAATATGCATGCACCGTTTGAGGTTGTTTCCAAAGCGGATATCTACGAGGGATATCGCTGCTATGTTGCCTTCTTAAAGGACATGCGTTAAGATGCGACTAATGATCATCCGTCATGGAGATCCTGATTATATTCACGATACCCTGACGGAAAAAGGCTGGAGAGAAGCTGAGCTGCTGAGCTCTTATCTGAAAAATGAGAAAATTGATTCTATTTATGTTTCTCCCTATGGAAGGGCAAGAGATACGGCTTCCCTAACTCTGCAGAAAAGAAAGCAGGAAGCAGTTACACTGCAATGGCTCAGGGAATTTGAACCGAGAATTCAAAGACCGGACAAGGATAAAAGAACAAGAGCCTGGGACTGGCTTCCCGAAGACTGGACCAAATATCCCGAATTCTATCAGTATGATGCCTGGTATGATCATCCGATCATGCAGGAAGCACATGTCAAGGAAGCATATCTCGATATATGTGAACAATTTGATCTTCTTCTGGAAAAACACGGCTATGCAAGAGAAGGAAATCTGTATAAGGTGCTGCATGAGAACCATGATACAATTGCCCTGTTTTGCCATTTTGGCCTGGAATGCATTTTATTGTCACATCTTCTGCATATTTCCCCGATGCCTTTATGGCATGGATTTGTTGCTGCGCCATCCTCTGTGACTACCATCCATACGGAAGAGAGGGAAGAGGGAAAGGCATCCTTCCGGATACAGACATTCGGTTCCATCACACATCTTTATACAGGAAATGAAGAACCTTCCTTTGCGGCAAGGTATGCGGAATGTTTTCACGATTAAATAAGGCAGAAATTCTGCCTTTTTCTTTGAATCAAAGGCATAGTATTGGTACAATAGTAGATAGAGGTAAATACGTATGAAAATCACATTTTATTATGTCCGCCATGGTGAGACACTTTTTAATCGTAAGGGAAGGATACAGGGGGTCTGTGATTCTCCTTTGACAGAAAACGGAAAGAAACAGGTAATCAAGGCAAAGGAAGCCTTAAAGGATGTATATTTTGACAGAGCTTTCACTTCTCCGAGTGAAAGAACAATGGATACTGCATCCATCATTCTTGAGGGAAGAAAGCTGGAAGCTGAGGTTGTGGATAACCTGCATGAATATGATTTCGGCAGATTTGAAGGAACACGTTTTACCTCTCATCCCGATGAGATCAGGAACTGTTTTGAGACGAAGGATTTCTCAAGCGTAGATGGCGAATCACGTGCTAAAATCGAAGTCAGGGTGCGTGAAACCATTCGCCGGATTGTTGATCTTTGTGAGGATAATGACAGAGTACTGTTGACAGGCCATGGCATGTTTGAGGATTTCCTGATGGCAACGCTTTTGGATGTCGATACGGACAAGCTGAGAGAGGAATACCAGGCACAACATAAAAACATGATTCCGAATGGAGGAATCATGGTATTTCAGTTTGAAGACGGATTATACAAGCTGATTTCCCTGCCGGTCATGCCGGAGGATTTTGTCAAGCCTGAAGAAGAAAAGGTTGTGACTTTCTATTATGTCAGACATGGTGAAACACAGTTCAACATGTGGAACCGTATGCAGGGATCATGTGATTCGCCATTGACACAAAACGGCATACATCAGGCAGAGATGGCAAGAGATGCCCTAAAGTATGCAAAAATTGATTTGGCATTTACCAGTACCAGCGGCAGAACCAGAAAGACAGCGGAGATCGTCTGTCAGCCGCATAATATCAAGCCGCAATTATGCAAGGGATTGAAGGAAGTCGATTTTGGTGATTTTGACGGTATTGTGACAGATTCCTGGCAGAAGGAGATCATGAAGCGCCATGAAACGGAAAGCTGGGAAGATGTCGGTGGCGAGTCGCCTGAACAGATAAAAGAAAGAATCGAAACAACCCTGTATGAAATTGCCAATATTGCCAAGGACGGGGAATCCGTGCTGCTTGTCAGTCATGGCACATATTATCTCAACATGCTTCGCTTTATCTTCAACATCGACAGGATGAAATATTATGAAGAACGCATGAAAGAAGGAAGACAGGCAATGCCGAACGGCGGTGTATTTACCTTCCAGTATATTGACGGACAATTCAAGGTACTGGATCTGATGATTGCACCGGATGAATTCCTTGGCTGAGAAATATAAGATGAAAAGAATCGGATGTTCTCCGATTCTTTTTTTTCATTATGCCTGCTTGCGGCAAATATAAAGCAGATGATTTGTGTTTCCCAACAGCTCACGCTTTTCGGAAAAAGCCAGATACCATTCAGCAAAGGATTCAAATTCTTCATCGTTCATAGAAAAATCAGGACGCCTCTCAATTTCTTCCAGCATTCCGTCCACACCTGCTGTTGTTAACCATTCGACAGGTTTTCCATGAAAAAGTTCCTCAAACTCTGCAATATCATATCCTGTAAACAGCTGTTCCTTGAAATGTCTTACCTGATACTGATCCGTAAAGTTTTCTGCCTGTCCTTTGGCCCAGTTTCCGTAGAAATAGTTTGCATACATAATGGCAAAAACAGAAAGGAAAGAGAAAAGAATTACACCGTCAGGTTTTGTGACGCGGATTGCTTCGTCAATTGCACAATTCACTTCGCCTGTTTCATACAGATGATACATCGGACCGAAGATCAGTGTTACATCAAATGCATTATCCTCAAAACAGCTCAAATCTGTTGCGTCTGCCTGAAATGATTGCAGATTCACCATTCCTTTACTGTTGTTTCTGAGGATTTTAAGATTTCTGTCAACAAGTTCGACAGCTGTCACATCCATGCCTTCTTTTGCAAGGGCAATGGAGTATCGTCCGGTTCCGGCGCCAACCTCAAGTATCCTGGATTGTGAGGTTGTATAACGATGGATGAATGACATTGTCGTACGGTATTCCAGCTGACCCTGTCGCGATCTTGTCATCCGTCCGTCTTCGTCAAACTGATCATAAAAGCTGCTGACTATTTCTTTTCTGGTACGCATATAAGCCTCCTGATTGAAACTTCATTTTTCAGATAAACCAATTATATATTCTCTGAAAAAATGATCAATCAAATCGATATGACCGTCGATTTCCTGCAAATGAAAAAGGAAGCACCTTTTTAACAGGGCTTCCCTGATGTCAGTGATTCTGTTTTCAGTCTTCGCGGTCTTCGATATGCGTGAATTCCTGGTCGGAGCCGATATAACGGTAGGCAGGACGCATGATACGGTTGGAGAATTCCACTTCCTCCATGCGGTGTGCACACCATCCGGCAACCCTGGCAATCGCAAAGATCGGTGTGAAGAGATCTTCATCAATATCGAGAATGCGGTAGACAAGACCGGAGAACAGATCCATATTGGCACATACGTTCTTGTTCAGGCCTTTGATCTCCTTGAAGATGACAGGTCCGAGCTTTTCGATCTGACATAGTAGATCGTATTCCTCCTTGTATCCTTTCTCATAAGCAAGGTTCTTGGAGTACTTCTTCAGGGTTTGTGCCCTTGGATCGGAGATGGTATAAACCGCATGCCCGATACCGTAGATTAAGCCGCTTCCGTCACCTGCTTCTCTGCGCATGATCTTTCTGAGATAATCCTTGACTTCCTCGTCATCGTAGATGTCTTTGATATTGGACATCATCTCATCCAGCTGGTGCATAACCTTCAGGTTGGCACCGCCGTGTTTCGGACCTTTGAGAGAGCAGATGGCAGATGCGATGGCCGAGTATGTATCTGTTCCGGTAGAGGAAAGGACGCGGTCCGTAAAGGTACTGTTGTTACCTCCGCCATGGTCTGCATGCACAATCAGGCAGAGGTCGAGAAGCTTCGCCTCCTCGTGGGTGTAGATCTGGTCAGGACGGTAGGTAGAAAGAATGTGTTCCGCCGTGGACAATCCCTTTACCGGATAATGAAAATACAATGACTGGTGCTTGTAAGCATGACGCTGTGTCTGGTAGGAATAGACGGTCATCGTCGGCAGCTGTGCCACCAGGTTGATGGACTGCTTCAGGATGTTCTCGAGGGAAGTGTCCTCAGCTTTTTCGTCATAGCTGTACATGGCCAGAACCGAACGGGCCATCTTGTTCATGATGTTCGGGGAAGGGGCAGCCATGATCATGGTTTCTGCAAATCCGTCAGGCAGCTCGCGGTGCTCTTCCAGCATTCTGCAGAATTTCTGCAGTCTTTCTTTTGTCGGCAAAGAACCGAACAGCAGCAGCCATACGACTTCCTCAAACATGAATCTGTCTTCATTGATGGCTTCATCAATAATCGTCTGCAGATCAATGCCGCGATAGATCAGCTTTCCGTCAATCGGAATGATCTTGTCATCTTCTTTCCTATATCCAATAACGTCACATATATTTGTCAATCCGGCTAAGACACCGGTACCGTCGGGATTACGCAATCCGCGCTTGACACCGAGTTTCTCGCTGACTTTCGGATCGATGAAGTTGTTTTCTTTGTATTCTTCACAAAGCAGGGTGATTTCTTCTTCCGTTAGTTTTTGCACATCAGGATAAATCATGTTCATACCTCCTGTTTTTTGCATTCTATTTTATCGTAACATGCATTAAGGTCAAGTTAAAATGTTGTGAAAAGGATGAATATTGTTATAGAATAATGGGTAATTGAAAGGAAAAGTGAGATATGAAACTGATTGACAAACCTGTTATATACGCAAATAACGCATACACGGAAACAACAGATATCCATAAACACGGCAAAAACAAAACTCTGACATATCGGATTCTCGATGCGCATGACAGCCATGCGGATGAGAATCTTCTGCATATTACATTTGATTCACTGACTTCCCATGATATCACCTATGTAGGCATTATACAGACCGCAAGGGCTTCCGGCATGCAGAAGTTTCCGATGCCGTATGTTTTAACCAATTGCCATAATACGTTATGTGCGGTGGGTGGAACAATCAACGAGGATGACCATCAGTTTGCCTTGTCGGCTGCACACAAATACGGTGGCATCTATGTTCCGCCGAACATGGCTGTCATTCACAGCTATAACCGTGAAATGATGACCGGATGCGGCAGGATGATCCTCGGCTCTGATTCCCATACAAGATATGGTGCATTAGGCACGATGGGTGTCGGCGAAGGCGGGGGAGAGCTTGCCAAACAGCTGGTTGGCAGAACCTATGATCTTGCATATCCAAAAACCGTACTGGTTTATCTGCATGGAAAGGTGAAAAACGGCGTTGGGCCGCATGATGTAGCCTTAAGCATAGTTCAGGCTACTTACGCAAACGGTTTTGTGAAGAACTGCTCAATGGAATTTGCCGGCCCGGGCATTCATGACCTTTCCCAGGATTTCCGTAACGGCATCGATGTCATGACAACCGAGACAACCTGCTGGTCAAGCATCTGGGAAACTGATGCAAAAACACAGGAATACTATGCAATTCATGGAAGAGAAGCGGATTATGCAGAGCTGAAGGTTGAGGATGGTGCATATTATGATGCATGTCTGGATATTGATCTTGCAGAGATCGAATGCATGATTGCATTACCGATGCACCCATCTTATGCACTGCCGATCAATGAGCTGAAAAAGGATCCGAAGAAGTATCTGAAAGAGGCACAGGAAAGAGCGAACAGCCAGTTAAACGGCAAAGTGGAAATGGATCTTTTAAGCAAAATTGATGATGAAGGAAATATCCATGTGGATCAGGGCATCATTGCCGGCTGTTCCGGAGGTATCTATGAAAATATCTGCATTGCTTCCGAAATCCTGAAAGGAAAAGATTGCGGCAATGGACAGTTCCGCCTGTCGGTCTATCCGGATTCCCAGCCATCCAATGTAGAACTCATGAAGAATGAAGTTGTAGTGAATCTCCTGGAGAGCGGTGCCGTGTATCGCGAAGCTTTCTGTGGACCGTGTTTCGGTGCAGGCGATACACCTGCAAACAAAGAATTCTCGATCCGCCATACGACAAGAAACTTTCCGAACAGGGAAGGCTCCAAGCCAAATGAAGGACAGCTTTCCGCTGTTGCTTTAATGGATGCAAGAAGCATTGCTGCTACAGCGTTGCATCAGGGCATATTGACAGCTGCTTCCGATCTCGATATTTCTTATCCTGAAGTCAAGCCTGCATTCAACGCATCCATCTATGAGAAAAGGGTATATAACGGATATGGCAAAGCTGATCCGGAGTATCCGCTTGTCTTCGGTCCGAATATCAAAGACTGGCCATCCATGCCTGCACTCAGTGATGATCTTCTGATTAAGATTGTCAGCTATATCGATGATCCTGTCACAACAACCGATGAACTGATTCCTTCCGGTGAAACATCCAGTTTCCGCTCCAACCCGTTGCGCTTAGCGGAATTCACTTTATCCAGAAGGGATCCTTCTTATGTCGCAAATGCCAAAAAAGTGGCGGAAAAGATGAAAGCATTGCAGGAAGGCAGTATGGACGAGGAAGTACGGGATGTTTACGCCTTATTCAAGAAAAACGGTATCGTGACAGATCCGATGCACACCAATATCTGTTCATCCATCTATGCCAATAAGCCGGGTGATGGCTCAGCCAGGGAACAGGCAGCTTCCTGTCAGAGGGTATTGGGAGCAGGAGCAAACTTTGCCGAAGAATATGCGACAAAGAGATATCGTTCCAACTGCATCAACTGGGGCATTCTGCCGTTTCTGACAAAGGATAAGGATGCCTTCACAAAAGACAGCTGGGTATTGATCAAAGATATCCGCACGGCTGTAGCAAACGATGCAGAGATTCATGCCTATGTCTGCAAGGAGGAGAGTATCAGGGAAGTGATTGTTTCCCTTGGGTTCCTGACAGAAGAGGAGAAACAGATTCTCCTTGACGGATGTCTCATCAATTACTACAAGCATGCATAAGGAGAACAGACAGATCGGCTGATCTGTCTGTTGTTTTGACAATAGAAAGTACTACAATATTTTTTGAGGTTTTTATGGAAGAATTTGAAAGATTAAAAGACATACACAGAGGAAATGCCTCTGACATCATTACGGAAGGCTGTCTTGTTTTGGAAGGCGGTGCATGGAGAGGTTTGTATACACAGGGTGTACTGGATACCTTTATGGAGCATGATCTCAATATACAGACAACCCTGGGCGTCAGTGCAGGAGCAATGGCTGCAATAACCTATCTGTCCGGACAGATCGGTCTTTCCACGACGTTTAATCTCGGCCACAGGCATGATCAGAACTACTTCGGTGTCGGGGCACTGGCAAAGGACCATGGTGTTACGGGATTTACGTATCTGTATGAGCATCTTGCGGATATTGAACCATTGAATGAAGAACGGTTTTTTGATCAAAGAAGAAGGCTTGTCGTCACTTGTACAAATATTGAAACCGGTGAAACCGAATATTTTGAAAAGAAGGATTCGAAGGAAATCTTTTATGCGATAAAAGCTTCGGCTTCTGTTCCGTATGTTTCGGAAGCTGTGGAAATAAACGGAAAACGGTATCTCGATGGCGGTATCTCCTGCAAGCTGCCGTATTTCTGGGCTTTTGATGAAGGCTTCGATAAAGTGGTTGTCGTCCGTACAAGGGCCAAGGACTACCGCAAGCCCGTACATCGTCCTCTGGAACTGACGCATATCGAATACAAAAAATATCCGGCATTGCAGAAAGACCTGCTTGAGGAAGCACCGCATTACAATCTGCTTTTGGATCGTCTGGACCAGCTGGAAAAACAGGGAAAGGTTTATGTACTTGCCCCGAGTGAACCGATTAACATCAAGCGCTTTGAAGGGGATCTGGATACACTCTTCAATATCTATGATTTAGGCAGAAGGGATGCCCTTGCGCATATCGATGAAATCAAAGCATATCTCAATTCTTAAAAAAACCGGAAGCTTCCGGTTTTTACTTTTCAATAACGTATTTGTTTAATCTGTCCAATGCTTCAACAACTCTGGCATGCGGCAAGGCAAGATTCATGCGGATTGTATACGGCTGTACGAACTGTTCGCCATCCTGCCAGAATACGCCATACTCATAAGCTTTCATCAGCATGTCGTGAATTGTCAGATTGTGCTTTTGACAGTATTCTTTACAATCCAGGTACAGCATGTATGTCGCTTCGGGCTTGGATAATGTGATGCCTTCGAAGTTGTTCATGATGAAGTCATAGGCATAGTTGACATTGTCGGAAAGGACCTCCTTGAGCTGATCGAGCCATTCATAGCCTTCATCCTTGTATGCACCGATCAGAGCATGCATGGAAAGAACATTCATGGCGTTGTAATGGGTGAGGGAGCTTTCCTTGTCGAGCCTGTCTTTGAGCCACTTGTTGTAGACGATATGGTAGCTGCCGATTAATCCGGCAAGGTTGAAAGTCTTGCTAGGGGCATAAAATGCAATGGTATGCTCTTTGGCATAATCGTTGATCATCTGTGTCGGGGTATGGGTATTTCCGTTTAGCATCAGGTCGCTCCAGATTTCATCGGATATGACATAGACTTGATGCTTTTCAAAGATCTCCATGCATTTTGCCAGTTCTTCCTTTGTCCATACTCTGCCGCACGGATTATGAGGATTGCAGATGATGGCTGCATGAATATTGTTTTCAATGATCTTCTTCTCCATGTCTTCATAATCCATTCTCCATATGTTTTCTTCATCCTTATAGAGAGGGGTATGAACGATATTGTAACCGTTATTGGTTAAGACCATAGTGAAGCCGATATATGTCGGAGAGTGTACAAGGATGTTGTCACCTTTTGAACAGAGAATATTGACAGCACTGATGACACCGCCCAGAACACCGTTTTCATAGCCGATATTTTCCTTCGTCAGACCTTCGACATGATTTCTTTCCTTATGCCAGCGGATAATACTGTCAAAGTATTCGTCTCTTGGCATAAAGTAGCCGAATGCAGGATGATTGATACGTTCAATCATCGCCTGCTGAATGGTTGGAACGGTAGGAAAGTTCATATCGGCAACCCACATCGGAATGGTGTCAAATCCTTCCCTGCGGGTGAAACCGCTGAAATTGCCCATTTGTTTTTCCGGCAGATCTACCGCTATGGCATCATGACCTGCACGGTCCATTATTGTTGTGAAATCATACTTCATATATTTGCCTCCGTTTCAAAGTATGTATAATCCCGATTGGGAATATCATGTATTTTATGTCTCTTTTTGGTGATCGGATTACGGAAGACGACTTCATCCGCCCATAATCCCATATGGATAAAATTCCTGTCCTGCATGCCATACAGCGGATCGTTGACAATCGGATATCCATGATGTGAAAGATGTACCCTGATCTGGTGGGTTCTTCCGGTTTCCAGTATGCAACGGAATAAATTGTACCCGTTTTTCACTTTCAGGCACGTGACATCCGTATGTGCTTCACTACCGGTATTGGAAACGATGTACCTGCCGTTTTGATGCCTGTCTTTGCCGATCGGCTCATCGCAGAAGAAATACGTATCCTCTTTGCAGGTTCCTCTTGTGATTGCCAGGTAATGCCGTTGAATCTTTTTGTCCTTCAGCTGTTCATCAAACCATGGCTGAAAGAAAGGAATTTTGGAATACAGCACAAGACCTGTCGTATCCCTGTCAAGACGGTGGATCGGTCTTACCGGAGCATGGATGCCATGCTCTTTCTGGTATCTTGCGGCTTGTGCATTCAGACATTGCAAATCATCCTTGCCGCCATGAATGATCATGCCCGGCTCTTTATGGACTACATAGAGGAATGCATCTTCATAAACAACCCTGCAGGGCTGTTCGGCGGGAAGGTAATCGATTTCCTCTTCCGGAAGAAGCAGGGTAAGGGAACAGTTCTGAATATGATCCTGCAATGATTTTGCAGGGACGTCATCAATCAGTATCTTCTTTTCCTGCAGGAGAAGGTATTTGTTTTTTCGGGATTGCCTGTATGCATCCAGAAATTCTTCAAGTGTATGAAATGATCTGCCGATCGAGATGATCATGCGGTCATCTTTGCGTTCATATTTCATTTTGCATATCTTTCCAGAACCGTAACGGATTCTACCTGTGCGGTATTGGGGAACAGATCAAACGGAATGATTGTTGCTACATTGTATTCTTTCTTGAGTGCACGAATATTTTTGCCGAGTGTTGCCGGATTACAGGAAACGTAGATGATCTTTTTCGGCAGTACACGCTTTACGGCTTCGATCATGTTTTCATCCATGCCGCTTCTTGGCGGATCGAGCAATAATGTGTCAACCTGTTTGCGCATGCCGATTTTCAACAGGCCTTTTGCAGCATCATCCAGGATGAAACTTGCGTTTTCGATGTGATTGATTTTTGCGTTTTCCTCGCAATTGCGGATGGCATCCCTGACATTTTCAATGCCGTAGATTTCCTTTGCTTTGTCTTTGGCAAGAAGGGACATCGCACCAACTCCGCAATACGCTTCCACGAGTACATCGCATGGATCGATTTTGGAAACTGCCATCTCATAGAGTTTTTCTGCCTGCGGAATGTTGAGCTGGAAGAAGGATTGAGGTGACAGGCGCAGCTTGATACCATTGATGGTTACCGGGGTCGTATTGGCACCGGCAAGTTTTTTTGTGCTGCTGCCAAAGATGTTGAAGCCGTCTTTTTCGGTATTGATGGATTGAAATAATGAATGCATCCCTCTGATCTCCATCAGCTTTTCAATAATCGTATCGGGGATGGTTTCATTTCCGGTAACCAATGTACACTGGATAAACCCCTGCAACTCACGCATAACCAGATAGCGCAGGCCTTTGCGCGTCTTGCTGTCATATGCCTTATAGTTTTCCTCGTTTAGCAGGAAGATGACCTGGCGCTTTGCCTTTTCAAGAAGCGGGGTATGCACCAGGCATTCCTTGATCGGCTTGAAGTGGTTTGTGTAGGAAGTGTACATGCCGGCTGTCAGAAGGTTGTTGCTCATTTCGACAGGCAGCTTGCACTGGCTGCGATAGCCGGTTACCAGCTCGCTTCCGTGCATTTCGCGGATCAGGTTTCTTCTGACATGTGCATATTTATAGAGAGCTTCCTCCAACAGCAGCTTCTTATTGTAAAGCTGGCTTTTGTAATTCATGATCATGAGAGGACAACCGCCGCAGATGTCCTGATACGGACAGGGGGATTCCACTCTGTCAGAGGACTTCTTCAGTATTTTCACTGCTTTAGCCTTGGCAAACGTATCCCTTTCCGTTGTGATTTCAATTTCAGCTGTTTCATGAGGAAGAACCCCGTCACAGAAAACAGGGAAGCGGTTGTCATAACCAATCCCTTCGCCGTTAATACCCATTTTTTCAAATTTCATTTTCATATTGTTCACCATATTGCCGAAAGACTTGCATCCTCAGCGAAACTTTCCAGACTGCAGATCACGAATACATCTGTGTTTTCATCTATCAAAGGAAGAACGGAATCGTGGTAATACCTGAGATCTATAAAATCCAGGGTGGCATATTCCTGAGACAGGTAGGGGGCAAGAATATGTCCGAAGCTGTCCTCAATCACAAGTGCCTTTCTTTCCGTGTTGACCATGGTCTCGATATGTACATGGCTGTGATTGCCGTCAAGATAATACGTGTACTGATCTTTTACCTCCAGATTCGGGTCCACATACAGACTGTTGGCATTCGTTCCGTTTTCGTAGGTGACCGTCACAGGATTCGGCCTGGCAGGAATGATTTTATATAAAGAATCGGGTTTTGTCCAGAAAGCACCGGAAGAAGAGTACATCGTACCGTGAAAATCGCTGCTGACTTCTTCAAAAGTGAAGTCAACCGGTGTCTTTTTCAAGACATTGCGGGCAATTGCCTCATAGGCGATTCTTGCACCTTTTTCATTCCAGTGATGGTCGGTCTTAAAGTAGTTGTCTTGTGAATCCAGTTCTTTGGTGATATTGATGAAGTCGATGTCTTCGGCCTGTTCCTGAATGTCTCCAATCCATTTTTTCTCGTCCACGTTGTATGCACCAAGCGGCAGATATTTCCTTTCCCCATAGCATGCATCGGGAACAATTAACAGATGGATTGCAGCACCGCTTTCTTCCTTGAATTCCTGCAGGGCGGAAAGGTTGTTTGCGCTGATCTTTTCATCATATTGCAGATGCTGCTGGATCAGATATCCTTTCCGGCCGAAGTAGATACCGTTATTCTGGATATGTCCTGCTGTTTTCATGATTGTGGCATTTGTCTGAACCCAGCTGTCACGGTGAATGAACTGATCCTGAAACCAGGCTTCAAACTGTTCGTCGAAATCACCGCTGAAGATGTTTTTCAATGAGGTTTCCGGTTTCTGTGCAAGCATTCTGTTTTCCTGTTCGGAAAAATCCCTGTCCTTGACAAACAGGTTGCTGATCGCATAGATATAGATAAACAGGAAAAAGCAGGCGCATGTTAACAATTGTATTGTGATCCGAATTTTTTGTTTTTTCATGTGCACCTCCTAGAAACGGAAATATAAGAACGGGTTATAGGATGCATTGACAATGCATGCCGTACAGGCAAACAGGCAAAGAAGAATGACAACCGGTTTGAGCATTTCAAAATATCTCCACTTTAACGGATTCAATTGTGATTTGGCTATCGGGGTGCAGGCAATCAGGGAAACAAGAATCAAAAGACAGTTGTCCCGAAGATAATACAGGGTTATGCGGTTGACAAAAGCAGGTGCATTGCCGAAGAGCATTGTGATTTCATGAAGCCCTGCAGATATATCCGTGTTGGCAAACAGTATCCAGAGTATTAACACGATGAACATTGTATACAGGTGTTTTACCCAGGAAGGTACTTTTTCCAATGCTTTTAACAGGAATGTCTTTTCTATGATCAATACAATGCCGTAACAGACACCCCATAATACAAAGTTCCAGGAAGCTCCATGCCATAAACCCGTTAAAAGCCATACAACCATGATGTTGCAGATCTGCCTTCCCAATCCCTTGCGGTTACCGCCTAAGGGAATATAGACATAATCACGGAACCAGTAGCTGAGTGACATGTGCCATCTGCGCCAGAAATCCGTAATGCTTGAAGCGGTATAAGGATAATTGAAGTTTTCCAGAAACCTAAATCCCAGTATTTCGCCAAGTCCTAAGGCCATATCGGAATAACCACTGAAATCAAAGTAGATCTGAAAGGCAAAACAAATCGCACCGAGCCATGTGGTCAATACGCTCTGGCTTTGCGGAAGAAGGGAATGTATGCTTTCATAAACAAGGCCTGCCTGATTAGCAAGCAATACTTTTTTACACAGTCCGCAGACAAACCGCTCAATGCCATGGGAAACATGCTCCAGGCTGATTCTTCTTTTCTCCAGCTGCTTTGCGATATCTTTATAGCGGACAATCGGGCCTGCAATCAATTGCGGAAACATTGTGACATACGTTCCGAAATTGAGCAGGGATTTCTGCGGCTTTGTATCATTGCGATAGATGTCGATCGGATAGGACATCGCCTGGAAGGTATAGAAGCTGATGCCAATCGGCAGGCTGACATGCAATACAGGCAGAAAATCCAGTCCTATGCCGGCTAAAGATGCAGCCAAAAAATCCCAGTATTTGAAAAAACCGAGGAGCAGAAGATTGAAGGCGATGCAGAAAGCAAGGTATTTCTTTGCCTCTTCAGGGGCTTTTCTATTTGCTGCTGCAATATAATTACCGAAGATCCAGTTGATTGTAATCGAAAAAATCATCAAAAAAACATATACGGGTTCACCCCAGCCATAGAAAAAAAGGCTGAAAAGAAACAGCACAAGGTTTCGAAAACGCAGGGGAACCACAAAATAACACAGAAAAAATACCGGCAGATAAACAAACAAAAACGTTAGACTGCTAAAAACCATTCTTTCCCCCTCACCCTTTATTTATTATAACAGTTTCTTTATAAATGGGAAAAAGAATCCCGAATCCAAAATTACCATTGCAAAGTCACTCTGAAACTTATACAATTTCAATGGAGATAAACTTAGAGGAGGAAAGAAATGAAAAAGTTTGTTTCAACATTATTGGCAGGCGCTATGGCTTTCGGCTTGACAGCTTGCGGTTCATCTTCCAATTCTGCTGCAACAGCATCTTCTGCTTCTGCAGCTGAAGAAGGATCAGTTGCAGAAGAGACAACTACTACAGAAGAAACTACTGCTGCAGCTGTTGACATGAAGATCGCCATGATCACTGACTATGGCGATATCACAGACCAGTCATTCAACCAGACGACTTATGAAGCTGCAAAAGCATTCGCTGAAGCAAATGGCTGCTCATTCACTTACTACAAACCTGCAGGCGACTCCACACCGGAGCGTGTTGCAATGGTTGACAAGGCTGTAGCTGACGGCTACAACGTACTGGTTATGCCAGGTTATGCATTCGGTGAAACAGTTGCTGAAACAGCTGACATGTATCCGGATGTTAAATTCGTAGCTCTTGACGTATCCGAGGGTGACCTTGGCGGATATGTTCTTGGTGACAATGTCTTCACAGCTGTTTACCAGGAAGAGATCGCAGGTTACTTCGCAGGCGTAGCTGCTGTTAAGCTCGGCTACACAAAACTCGGTTTCCTCGGCGGCATGGCTGTTCCGGCAGTTATCCGTTATGGTTACGGTTTTGTACAGGGCGCAAGCGATGCTGCAGGCGACCTTGGCATCACAGTTGACATCAACTATGCATACGGCAACCAGTTCTTCGGTGATGGCGATATCACAGCTGCTATGGATACATGGTATCAGGGCGGAACAGAAGTTGTCTTCGCATGTGGCGGCGGAATCTTTACATCTGCTGCAGAAGCTGCTGCAAAAGTCGGCGGCAAAGTGATCGGTGTTGACGTTGACCAGAAGGCCACAATCGATGGCAACTATGGCGATGGACTCACAGTTACTTCTGCTATGAAGGGTCTTGCTGCAACTGTTGACACAGTTCTCTCTGCAATCAGAGATGGCAACTGGGCTGACTACAGCGGACAGACAATCAACCTCGGCCTCGTTTCTGCTACAGATCCTACACAGAACTTCGTACAGCTGCCGGCTTCCACACAGTGGGCTGACGGTTTCACAGAAGCTGACTACAATGCACTTGTTGCTGACGTATTCAACGGAAAAGTTACAGTTTCCAATGACATCAGCGCTGAACAGCCAACAGCTGACAATGCAAACATCAACTTCCAGGGCAACATTAAGTAAGAAACAAGCTAAGTAAGAAACAATCATAAAAAGTTCATCAGATGCTTAATCTGATGGCTTTTTTTTTGTATAATGATGTATAAGAAGGAAAGGGGATGATTAGTATGGAAACTCCATATGCAATCGAAATGCTAAACATCACGAAACGTTTCCCCGGAATTATCGCAAATGATAATATCACCCTCCAGCTGAAGAAGGGGGAAATCCACGCCTTACTGGGTGAAAACGGTGCCGGTAAATCGACATTGATGTCTGTTTTGTTTGGCTTGTATCAGGCCGAAGAGGGCATTATAAAGAAAGACGGCAAAGTAGTGAAAATCAATGATCCGAACGATGCAAATGCACTCGGCATCGGCATGGTTCACCAGCATTTTAAGCTGGTGCAGTGTTTTACTGTCCTGGATAATATTATTCTCGGTGTTGAAACAACAAAGAACGGAATCCTGCAAAAGGATGAAGCACGCAAGAAGGTTCTTGCACTGTCTGAAAAGTACGGCTTGAAGGTTGATCCGGATGCTTTGATTGAAGACATCACTGTCGGCATGCAGCAGAGAACCGAAATTCTGAAGATGTTGTACAGGGATAATGAGATTCTGATTTTTGATGAACCTACCGCAGTGCTCACGCCGCAGGAAATTGATGAACTCATGCAGATCATGAAGAATCTTGCGGCTGAAGGAAAATCCATTCTGTTTATTACCCATAAGCTGAATGAGATCATGGCAGTCGCTGATCGTGTAACCGTATTGCGCAGAGGCAAATACATCGGTACAGTCAACGTCAAAGATACCAACCAGGAGGAACTCAGCCGCATGATGGTAGGTAGAGACGTTCAGCTGAAAGTAGAAAAGAAGCCTGCAAATCCGGGAGAGGTTGTCCTGCATGTTGAAAACATGACTGTTGCATCCCGCATGCATGCGAATAACGCCGTTAAAAATGTTTCCTTTGATGTAAGAGCAGGGGAAATCGTCTGTATTGCCGGTATTGACGGTAATGGGCAGACCGAGCTTGTCTATGGATTGAGCGGTCTTGAGCCGCTTGTATCCGGCAAAATCACAATTGACGGAAAGGATATCAGCAAAGCATCCATCCGTGAGAGATCGCGCTTAAGCTCGCATATCCCTGAAGACAGACATAAACACGGACTGGTGCTGGATTATCCGCTTGAATACAATATGGTTCTGCAGGAATACTACCAGCCGGAATTCACAACACCGATCGGCTTCCTGAAGAAGAAGGAGATCCGTGATTATTCTCTAAAATTGGAAAAGGAATATGATGTCAGATCCGGTCAGGGACCGATTACCATTTCCCGTTCCATGTCCGGCGGAAACCAGCAGAAAGCCATTATCGCAAGAGAAATCGATAAGGATCATAAGCTGCTGATTGCCGTTCAGCCGGTCAGAGGCCTGGATGTCGGTGCAATTGAGTATATCCACAGACGTCTGATTGCGGAAAGAGATGCAGGAAAAGCAGTTCTTCTTGTCTCTTTGGAACTCGAGGAAGTCATGAATGTTTCCGACAGAATTCTTGTCATGTATGAAGGCGAGATTGTCGGCGAACTCGATCCGGAAAAGACGACTTCCGAAGAACTCGGTCTCTATATGTCAGGTGCAAAGAGAGATACAAAGGAGGCTTAGCATGAAGGAAAAAGAAAACATTTTGAAAAAGCCGGGCGTGCAGTCTGTTTTGACTTCTCTGATCTGTATCATCCTGGGATTGTTTGCCGGTTATATTGCCTTGATGATCATTAATTCTGAAGGTGCATCCACGGCAATTGTTACACTTGTCAAAAACTTCCTGAACTACCCGTCAAGACCTGCACAGATGAAATACCTCGGTAATACCCTGGTAAAGACAGCACCGTTGCTGATGTGTGCTTTGTCTGTCTGTTTCTGCTACAAGGCAGGTTTATTCAACATCGGTGCGGCAGGTCAGTATGTTGCAGGGGCCGGTGCAGCATTATATGCAGCTCTCGCATTGCATCTGCCATGGTATGTATGCCTGTTATTGGCGATGCTTGCAGGTGCGGTATTGGGATTGATTTCCGGATATCTCAAGGCATACCATAATGTTAACGAGGTTATTTCCGGCATCATGTTAAACTGGATCGGATTGTATACAGTCAATATGATTCTTTCCAAGGTCAAGGAAACTGCGAGCCCTTATACGGTGAATGTGGCTTCAACAAGTCCTGCTTCCGTATTGCCTACAATGGGATTGGACAAGCTGTTTTCCAATAACAGATATGTTACGATTGCCATACCGCTTTCCATTCTGATTGCAATATTGATTTCCGTCATCCTGAACCAGACAAAGTTCGGTTATGAATTAAAAGCGACAGGTTACAATAAAGATGCCGCTAAATATGCTGGCATGAGAGAAAGAAGAAATATTATTCTGACTCTCGGCATCGGCGGTGCTTTGGCTGGCTTAGGTGCTGCCTTCCTGTTCTTGACCGCATTTGAGCAGTGGTCTGTCACACAGTCCTCTGTACCGGGTATGGGATTTAACGGTATTGCCGCTACATTCCTCGGCGGCCTGAATCCGATCGGAACAATTTTCTCATCCTATTTCATTCAGCATATCAATACCGGTGGTGCATATCTGGATAAGGCTATTTATCCATCCCAGATTTCAGATTTGATCACATCATTGATCATCTATCTCTGCGGTTTTGTACTTTTCTTCAAATCATTTATCAATGCGAGGATTTCCGCAAGCGAAGAAAAGAAGGCGAAGAAAGGAGGCAACGCATGATCTTATTGATTCAATATACTCTGATCTTTGCATCAGTGCTTCTGCTTGTTGCATTAGGCGGATGTTTTGCGGAGCATTCCGGTGTCATTAACCTCGGTCTTGAAGGCATCATGGTTCTCGGTGCGCTTGGCGGTGCACTGGCGATGAAATATCTTCCCGCGGGAACAAATGCATTTGTCATGATTCTTGTTGTCTGTCTTTGTGCGATCCTTGCCGGTATGGCATACTCCATACTGTTAGCAGTAGCGGCAATCAACTTCAAAGCAGATCAAACCCTGATCGGTACGGCCATGAATATTCTCTCTACAGCTTTGGCAACGGTTATTGTCAAATCCATCAATGTGGCAGAGAATCCTGACAACGTATCTTCAACGATCCAGTATATCAATGCGAAAAAGGCATTCATCGTCAATATTGCCGGTTTTGAATTCAACTGGTTCATGCTGATTGCAGCATTACTGTTAGCAGCTTCCTATGTCATTCTCTATAAGACAAGATTCGGTCTTCGTCTGATGGCTTGCGGTGAAAATCCGCAGGCGGCAGATTCTGTCGGCATTAACGTCTATAAGATGAGATGGGCAGGCGTATTGATCTCCGGACTGCTTGGCGGACTCGGCGGAATTGTATACATCACAGCCGGTGTTTCCGAATGGAAGTTCGAGGTAGGTGTTGCCGGTTTTGGCTTCCTTGCCTTGGCGGTTATGATCTTCGGTCAATGGAAGCCGACAAAGATTGCTTTGGCAGCATTGCTGTTTGGCTTCTTCAGAGCATTGTCCAACGTGTATACGGGATTTGCCTTCCTGGCAGCTTTAAAGATTCCAAGCACGGTCTATAATATGATGCCTTACATTATTTCGCTTGTGGTTCTTGCTTTCACGTCAAAGAATTCAAGAGCCCCGAAAGCAGAGGGTATCCCTTACGACAAAGGATCAAGATGAGCATATTGCTCATCTTTTTTTCTTTGTGGATTTATGGTAGTATTTTGGGCATGAAAACAAGAATATTTCCATTTGTGGTAATCACGAAAAAACAAGAAAAGACGATTCGTAACGGACATCTGTGGGTCTATGAAGATGAGATCACGGAACAGTCCGAAGATATTTCCAACGGCAGTATTACAGACGTATTTACCGGAAAGGGTATTTATTTAGGATCCGGTTTATACAGCAGCGAATCCAAGATCAGAGTCCGTATTCTCGGAAACAATCCGAATGAAACCTATGGTGACAGCTACTTTCAAAGGAAGGTGCAATATGCGATAGCCTATCGTAAGGAAGTCATGGGAGAGGATTTTCATGCTTGTCGCATTATCCATGGCGAGGCAGACGGTTTGCCGGGTCTTACCGTAGACCGGTATGAAAACATCCTTGTGACAGAAGTGAACAGCTATGGCATTGAACAAAGAAAAGACGTAATCTATCAGGCTTTGTGTGAAGGCATTCAGGGAATAGAAGGAATCTATGAAAGAAATGATTCCGCCTTAAGACAGAAGGAAGGTTTGTCCCAATACAGCGGCTGGTATAAGAAGGGTGCTTCACCGGTTGTCAGGATTCAGGAAAACGGCATTTTCTATGAAGTCAATGTCGAAGAAGGACAGAAGACGGGTTTTTTCCTGGACCAGAAATATAACCGCATGTGCATTCAAAAGCTTGCTGAAGGAAAGAATGTACTGGATTGTTGTACACATACAGGTTCCTTCGCACTGAATGCTGCAAAAGGCGGGGCAAAAAGCGTTTTGGCACTGGATATCTCGGAAACGGCATTGGATTGTGCAAAAAAGAATGCACAGATTAATCATCTGGAGGTTTCCTTTGAACAGGGGGATGTCTTTGAAATGCTGCAGAAAAAGAAAGAGGAACATGCCGGATATGACTTGATCATTCTTGACCCTCCCGCATTTACCAAGGCGAGAAAAACTGCCAAGAATGCTTACCAGGGATATTTAAATATCAATCGCATGGCGATGGAGATTCTTAACAGGGGTGGATATCTGGCTACATGTTCGTGTTCGCATTTCATGAGCAATGAGATGTTCAGGGAAATGCTTGTGGAAGCTTCGTGTAAGGCACAGAAGGGTATCCGCATCGTTGAGGAAAGACATGCGGCTCCGGATCATCCTGTTTTGCCGGCAGTCAACGAAACGGAATATCTGAAGTTCTATCTGATCCAGATGATTTGACAGGTCGTGATGACCTGTTTTTTCTTCATTCTGGTATAATGGAAAACAGGGAGAACGTATATAAAGATTTGTTATTTTACAGCCACGGGAAACTGCTTATATGTCGCTAAAAGAATCGGTGGGGAATTGTTGTCAATACCGCAGCTAATGAAGAAAGACAAAATAGAAGTTACAGATGAAACCGTTGGGATAATCTGTCCTGTATATGCCGGAGAAATGCCGCGTATGGTCCGTTCTTTTTTAGCAAAGGCAAGCATTCAGGCAAACTATATCTTCTTTATTTATACCTATGGCATGTCTTCTTCCGTGGCCAAACCCAATGCAATCTCTGCCGCTGAGAAAGCGGGGATCAAACTCGATTATGTCAATACGATAAAGATGGTTGATAATTATCTTCCGGGATTTGAGGTGAAAAACCAGATTGATACAGCAGTGCAAAAGAATATTGAAGGGCAGATTGAAACCGTATGCCGTGATATAGAACAGCACAAGCAGAATGTCCATGGTATCAATCTGTTTCATAAAGCAGGCATCGCGATCATCGGAAACACAATGGGAAGAGCCTTGTTGAAGGGAAATAACGCAAAGAGCTATATTGTAAATGATCAGTGCATAAAATGTGGAATATGCGCGAAAGTCTGTCCCGCAAACAATATTACCGTGAAGGACAAAGTCTGTTTTTCAGATCATTGTGAAGTCTGTTATGCATGTCTGCATCATTGTCCGAAGAATGCAATTCATCTGAAGAATGAAAGAAGCAGTGTCCGTTTCCGCAATGAACATATCACATTGAAAGAGATTATCGATGCAAATCAATAGAATAGATAACTATACAGATAAAAGATTTACAAAGAAGGTATTATACCGGCATGGTGCATATCTTGTGGATGATGAACCGTATGAGGTAGAAATCATTGACTCTTTCCGTGCAGTTGTCCGGGGAAAAGATACGGATGTTTTTCCTGCACTGATTGAGGAATTCCGGTTTCATGCCCCGCATATCCGTATGTTCTTTGATACTGATCATCACATCATAAAGGAATATCCTGCGGAAGAGATACTGGACATAGAACTGCACAGGATACAGCCATCCCAGTTTTTTATCGATGCGGATAAACTGAAGGCGGTAGAAACATTTATTCAAAAAGAAGAGGATATTATCATTCAGGTGATGCCGTATAAAGAAAGATATATTTGTCTTGACGGTCATACCAGGCTGTATCTTGCGGTACAAAAAGGCTTTGATCATGTAAAAGCAGTCGTCAGTGATACAGATGATCTGGTTTACCATTTTGTCACTGAGGCAAACAGAAGAAATATTTATGTGCCTGAGGATATGATCCTTTTGTCACATGATGAATATGTCGTACAATGGGACAAGTATTGTGATATGGTTTTCGAAAAGGCAGGAGGACGTATATGTTCAGTTTTGACAGATTGAAAAAAGATGACAATGCACCGAAATATTACATCTGTGCCAGAAGGGACAATGGGTTTGTTCCAGCTTACAGAGCGTATTATTTCATTCATGGCAACAAGATTAAAAAAGTCAGCGTATTCAGATATGAGCATCAGACAGTCTTTGGTAATAAAGCAGATGAATATCAGTTTTTCTCTCCGAATCATTGTGTTTTTTCGATTAAGGCTGAAAACAACAATCCCTCTGACTGGGAGATTGTACAGAATCAATATGATAAAGTGAAATATGATGTGAACACTTTGATTATGCTTTTGAAACAGACGAGGATCGTCGTCACGGGTTTCATTCAGCTTGTCCTAAATGAATTTGACGGATATGTGATGATCCATATGGCCAGTACGGATCAGGAAGGCCACGGAATGATTCTCGGGGAACAAAGCCTGTTCTTTAAAGACGGAAGCATCATAAACATTGATAAAAAAATACATTTTGATGATGTGAGAGATTTTTACAGATACGTAAAGGGGGCTGAGAATGTTTAACGATGTTTTCGGTGAATTATATTATGAATATGATTGGATCGGTAAAACGCCTCTTGACTGGTATGGAGAAAGCATTGATGTCGATCTGATTGTTTTGGGTGAAGAGAATGAGGAGATTGATGCTTTGCAATGTGAATCATATACATCATTCATGAATGAATGGAATACGATCAAAGAGAGTCTTCTTGAAAGTGTTCTTCTGTACTATCAGAACCTGAGAAGCGAACTTGGTTATGACATTGAAGACAATGAATACTATCCGGAAATAACAACTATCGAAGAAATCAAAAAAAGAATCACATTGGATGCTCTTGTGATTCCTCTTTCCGGTATCTATGAGGGAAGAAGTGCTGCTTTGGCATTTACATGTGACTGGGATCCTGAAAACGGTCTGGGAATCGTGTTTGTTGACGAAAAGATCACACAGATCGGATATCAGGATATCGTGTTTTAGACAAGGAGTTCAAATGAAGAAAAGAACAATCATGGCTGTACCTGAAATATGTTTTTGGGCGGTAATCATAGTTTGTCTGATTGGCATAGTGATCGGATCCTTTCGGGATTATCCCATAAATACAGCTCTTGCAAACAAGACGGAGATCGGCTCCTTTTTTGCGACATACGGTTCATACTTCTCCTATTGCCTGTATCCGGCAGCAGGAGCATGTTTATTTGTCGGTTTGAAACAGAAGGGAAGAAGGTATAATCTGCTGGCGAAGGTTTTGTTGCTTCTTGGATTTTTTATGGCTGTATACTATTCCAATAACTATAACGGAAAGGCTGTACGTCTTTTGTTTCAGTATACGGCAGGAGAATCCTCACCATTGCTTTCGGTAATGAGCTGGTTGTTCTGGGTTGTATTGTATTCCTGGGTGCCTTTTATCATGATCCGTATCCTGGATGATCAAAATCCGGATAAACTGATTGCTGTAGGTGCAGCGATTCTAATTGCGGGTATTGCTGCAGATAATGTCAATCTCTGGCTGAAACAGGTTGCTTCCCGTCCACGCTACAAGTATCTGATTACATTGGATGATCCGATGAAGGAATACCGTAACTGGTGGCAGATGATCCCGAATCTTGCCGGAAGCGATGATAACTTCAAAAGCTGGCCAAGCGGAAATATGACCATTGCGTCGATGATGTTTTCTTTGCCGATGATTGCTGATGTAATCAAAAACAGAAGTGACAGAAAGAATATTGCAAGTTTTATCTTTGCCTGTATATTTGTGCTGATTTACGGCTATAACCGTATTCACATGACAAATCATTTTCTTTCCGATGTCTGTTTTGGAACACTGATTACGTATCTGATTTATGCTTTAGTCAGTACGGCTTTTTTGCATGCCATTGATGAATAGGAGTATAAAAATGCGCGATCGAAAAGAGATTATAAACACCTTTTATCATCAGACTGATGAAAATGAACGATTGAAAAAAACCAGACATGGTCAGCTGGAATACTATATTACGATGCAGTATATCCATCGGTATTTAAAGGATAATTCCAAAATTCTCGAAGTTGGTGCAGGAACCGGAAGGTACGCAATTCCTTTGGCAAAAGAAGGAATGGATGTGACGGCCGTTGAACTTCTGGAAAACAACCTGGCAGTTCTACAAGAAACAGCAAAGGAATGGATAATATGACTTCATATCAGGCAGATGCCGTAGATCTGAGTATGTTTGGGGATGATACCTTTGATATGACCTTGTACTTTGGACCCATGTATCATCTGTATGAAACAGATGAAGTCAATGCGGCAATTGATGAAGCGATTCGTGTCACAAAGCCTAGTGGAATCATCTTGTTTGCGTTTCTTTCCGTATTCGGAATCATGTATGCAAATTACTTTTACGGTAACTGGCAAGTAGGACAGAAAGAGAATTTTACGGATGATCATCAGGTAAGACACTTCAAGGAACAGCTCTTTACCGGTTATGACATAACAGAGTTTGAGGATCTGTTTCAAAACAAGCCGGTTGAATGGATAACGACTGCTGGTGTTGACGGTTTTCTTGAATCGATCGAACAGCGTTCTGATTTTGCTCTTTCCGATGAAGATTTCAAAGCTTTTGCGGACTGGTATCTCGGTTTTTGTGAAAAGAGAGAATTGCTGGGAGGGACTAACCATCTGTTGTATATCTGCAGAAAAAACAGATAACACAAACCGGTGATTATCGGAAAATTCACTGGTCAAAGGGCTGTATGACAGCCTTTTTCAATGGAATTTCATGCATGTAAAAAGGCAAGTTGCATTAGAAATCAAGTCTCAAAAATGGTATAATATTCATGGTTTTGATAAGAATGGAGGTGCCGGTTATGTATAAAATTAACGATATAGTCGTATATAAAAGAGATGTATGCAAGGTCATCGGAAAGCATCGCAGCGATTTTACGGGAGAACAGTGTTACATTCTGGTTCCTTATAACCAGCAGGACGGATCGGTGAAGATGCAGGTACCTGTGTCAAACAAGGGCGGACACCTTCGGAATTTAATTACCGAGCATGAAATAGATGAGCTGATTGCCAGCACACCGTTTTTAGAAGAGTTGGAAAACAAGCCGGCAAATATGAAGAGCCAGTATGCCGCTTTGATGAAAGGGGATGATATCATGGATCTCATCCGTATCATCAAAACATCCTATGGCAGGAACAGAGCCCGTCTTGAACAACATAAGAAGCTTGCCTCTATAGACGATGAATACCTGCAGCGAGCAGAGAAATATCTGTATGATGAAATTGGTATTTCGCTTGGCATGAGTTATGAAGATGCTAAGGCATATTTTGAACAGGAAGTAGAAAAAGCAGCAAAATCCTAAAACATGCGTATTGCATGTTTTTCTTTTGTGTATAATAGAAGTAACAGGAGGAAATTATGAGTTTACCAGAATCATTTTTATGGGGTGGCGCATTGGCGGCACATCAGTTTGAAGGCGGCGTCATCGGCACGACAAAGGGATTGTCCGTTGCTGATGTCATGACAGCAGGAGCAGTGGATAAACCACGTGTAATCACAGACGGTGTAAAGGAAGGACTGTATTATCCAAACCATGTCGGTATTGACTTCTATCATCGCTACAAGGAAGATATTGCTTTATTTGCAGAACTGGGTTTCAAATGCTTCAGAACATCTATAGGATGGTCAAGAATTTTCCCGTTAGGGGATGAGGAAGAACCGGATGAAGAAGGATTGCAGTTTTATGATGATGTGTTTGATGAGCTGTTGAAATATAATATCCAGCCGGTCATTACATTGTCTCATTTTGAAATGCCATATCATCTGGCAAAAGAATATGGCGGATTCTTAAACAGAAAAACCATTGATTTTTTCGTAAAATTTGCCAAAGCATGCTTTGAAAGATATAAGGGAAAAGTCAAATACTGGATGACATTCAATGAGATCAACAATCAGATGAACTACAAGAATGACATCTTTGGCTGGACAAATTCCGGTGTCCATTTCGGCAGTTATCCGGATCCGGAAAAAGCAATGTATCAGTGTGGCGCATATGAGCTTGTCGCCTCTGCTAGAGCAGTGAAAATCGGTCATGAAATTGACCCGGAAAACCTGATCGGCTGCATGATTGCCATGGTTCCGATTTATCCGTTCTCCTGCCGTCCGGCAGACCAGGTTCTCGCCCAGCAGATGATGCATCAGAGATATTTCTGGAGTGATGTGCAGTGCCGCGGACATTATCCGGCATATGCATTAAAGATGTTTGAAAACAAGGGCTGGGATATGGATATCACTGAGGAAGACAAGAAGGATCTTGCTGAAGGAACAGTAGATTATATCGGCTTCTCTTACTACATGACCAATACGGTAGATTCCACCGCAAACAAGGATGTTTCCAAGTCACTGGATGGATCTTCACCGAATTCAGTTGCCAATCCGTTCATCAAGGTTTCTGACTGGGGCTGGGCAATTGATCCGGAAGGATTGCGCTATGCATTAAATGCATTCTATGAGAGATATGAAAAACCGTTGTTTATCGTTGAAAACGGGTTCGGTGCAATTGACGTCAAGGAAGAAGACGGTTCCTGCCATGACCCATACAGAATCTCATACTTTAAGAATCATATCATCGAAATGAAAAAGGCTGTTGAGGAAGATGGCGTAGACTTAATGGGTTACACGCCATGGGGATGCATCGACTGTGTATCCTTTACAACAGGTGAGATGAAGAAGAGATACGGATTCATCTATGTTGATCGTAACAACGACGGTTCCGGTACATTGGAAAGAAGCAAGAAGGATTCCTTCGCTTGGTATCAGAAGGTCATTGCTTCTAACGGCGAAGAGTTGTAAAAACAGATGGAGGTACTCTGCAAGACAGAGTCCTCTTTTTTTATGCAAATGAGGAATGCGTATATGAGTCAGGGAATGTATAATGATAAGCATATCTGTTATGATTTATGAAACAGGAGCAAAGATGGAGATTGAGATAAAAGCCTTGACACCGGATATGGAAGAAGCGTATTTTGATTTTTTTGATCATCGTGCTTTTTCTGATGGCTCACCATATTATCCATGTTACTGCAATGCCTTCAACATGAGTGCGATGGAAATTGAAAATATGCGTAAACAATCCCTTTCCTATGGTGCAGGAACAGAAGGGTGGAAAAGAGCTCTTCGTGAAACTGCTTCCCGGATGATCAAAGAAGGTAAGATTAAAGGATACCTCGCTTTTGATAAAGACATTGCGGTCGGATGGTGTAATGCCAATGACAGAATGCATTATTACAGGGTTGGTGAGTTTGATCTGGATTGTGTTTTGGAAGATCGTATGCCTGCCGATTGTGAACGAAATGGTCTGATCAAATCAGTTGTGTGTTTTGAGATCAGTCCCGAATATCGTGGAAAAGGCATTGCGACACAACTGCTGAAAAGGGTTTGTGCTGATGCACAAAAGCAGGGATACAGTTTTGTGGAAAGTTATCCCACAGATCAAACCGAAACAGTATTGGCATTTACAGGCCCTGTTCATCTCTATGAGAAAATGGGTTTTGTTGAGGTTTCACACGTTGGTTCCACAAAGATTATGCGGAAAACATTATCCGAATAGATAGTGATTTAGGAGGTACATCATGAAGATTGAAAAAGTCATTAAAGATTCATTTAAAGTGATCGGAAAAGAAGGTTCAGCCTCTGACGGAGATCAGTTCATACAGAAATTGTGGGAAGAGGCAAATTCACATTTTGCGGAAATTGCCCACTTTGCGAAAAGAGATGAGAAAGGGAATCCGGTTGGTATATGGGGTGCAATGTCTGATTTCACACATTCTTTCAAACCATGGGAGAATTTCAAAAACGGTCTTTATCTGGCAGGTGCGGAATGTACGGATGATGCACATGCTCCTGATGGATGGGTGAAATGGGTTATTCCTGCTTATGAATACCTGTGTGTGGAAAACGAAGGAAAGGGTTCTTTTTCCGGGATGCTGCAATATATGGAAGAAAGAAATATTCCCCTTGTCGGTGCTGTGCATGATTTTACATGTCCCGAAACAGGAAAAAACTATATATTCTTTCCCGTTCGTAAACGATAGACTTATTTGATGATGAGGAGTGAATGATGAATATTACTGATAAACGCATAGACAACGGTAAAGCTTTTGACTGGGGCAAAGTATCCGATGCATATGCCAAATACAGGGATATCTATCCGGATATATTCTATAGAAAAGTTGCGGAAAGAGGACTTTGTATAAACGGACAGAACGTATTGGATCTTGGAACAGGTACGGGTGTTCTTCCCCGTAACATGTATAAATACGGTGCAAAGTGGACCGGTATCGATATCTCACCTGAGCAGATTGAACAGGCGAAAAGGCTTGCCAAAGAAAATGATATGGATATTGCTTTTGAAACTGTCTCAGCAGAAGAGATGCATTTTCCTGATGAGACTTTTGATGTGTTAACCGCTTGTCAGTGTTTCTGGTATTTTGATCACAAAAAGGTTGCCCCTGAATTTCATCGCATTCTGAAAAAAGACGGCAAACTTGTAATCCTGTATATGTCATGGCTTCCTTATGAAGATCCGATTGCCGGAAAGAGTGAAGAACTTGTTAAAAAGTACAGTCCCAATTGGTCAGGTGCAGGAGAAACAAGGCATCCGATCCATGTAAACGATGTCATGTTTGATTATTTTGAGATGGCAGAACATGAAGAATACGATGTTATGATTCCTTTCACAAAAGAATCCTGGCATGGCAGGATGTTTGCCTGCAGAGGGGTAGGTGCATCACTTTCACCCGATGAACTGGCGAAGTGGGACGCAGAGCACAGGGCACTGCTTTCTGCATATCCTGATGAATTTGAAATATTACATTATGCGGCAATAACTGTTTTGAAAAGAAAGTAACTGAAGAACGAATTATGACAGCAGAAGAATTATGGAATCTAAGTGGTCTGGAAGGTACTTATGAGGCATGGGCTTTCAGTGAAGCCTCTGACAAACTGGCTGATTTAGTCATACAGGGTATAAAAACAGCAACCTGCTCATCATATGATCTGTATATCACAAACAATGAAAGAATTCCCGAAGAAGGTGATTACAGTGTCATTCTTGATGCAAAAGGGGAAGCAGTCTGTATTATCAAAACAACGAAAGTAAATGTGATTCCGTTTTGTCAGGTAACAGCAGATCATGCATATAAAGAAGGGGAAGGAGACAGATCTTTGGCATATTGGAGAAAGGTTCATGAAAACTTCCTGAAGAATGAGCTTTCAACCATACATCAGACATTTACCGAAATGACAAAAGCGGTTTGTGAAGAATTTGAAGTTGTGTTCAGGGCTTAATTCAAATGAAAACGGATTGAAGTCAAGGAAAAAGCGGAAATGAAACATTTGTTCATTTCCTTTTTTGTTGAGTTTTACGGGTAATGGGAAGATAATATGATGCGAGGTTTTGAGGATGGCAAAGATACGTGAGAAATATCCGTTGTTGATATTAATGATGGTGATGACCGTATTGTTTCTGTATGATGAAATCTTCCTGCAGGTATTTACCGGCAACACCCATACACCATACTGGTTTTTTCATGTTTTGCTGTTTTCTTTGATTTATGGAGGCTGTACGGTTTTATTCTGCAGTCTGTTTCCGAAAAGGTACAGGAGCTGTATTCAGATGCTTATCCATATTGCAGTAACGGTCCTGTTTCTTGTCAGCTACTTTGTCTTTAAGCAGTTCAAGGTATTCTATGACATGTCGACCATGTTTTCCGGAGCTTCGGATGCCCTGGGACAGTTTCAGAAAGATATCTTTCTGATGATCATCAGTGATGAAGGGTTCTCCTTCATTCTGGTGATGCTTGCACCTTTGTTGATCTGTTTTAAGATGAGACATATTTTTGACAGATTGTATCAGGTCACATGGTCATCCCGTTTTGCGGCAATATTCGTTACAGCGGTCTCTGTGATTGTGACTTCGTTATGGCTGCATAACAGCTCTTCGTTATCTGTCTATGCCCAAGAATACAGCTATCCATCCGCTATCAGGGATTTCGGCCTTTTAACTGCGATGCGCTTGGAAGCCGGAAGAAATGCAAACAAGGAAGAGCCTGTATTTGAAACACCGGAACCGGCTGAAGAAGAGACAGTGGTTGAAGAAGTCATTGAACCGACGCCTGAACCGGAGATTGTCTTTGAGGCAAATGCCATGGATATCGATTTTGAAACACTTGCAGAAAATGCAGGGGAAACAGACAGGAAACTGGATGAATATTGCTCTGCACTGGAACCTTCCATGCAGAATGACTATACAGGCATGTTTGAAGGCATGAACCTGATCATGATTACTGCTGAAGCTTTCTCTAAGGAAGTCATTGATCCTGAATTGACACCGACTCTGTACCGATTGGCAAACAAGGGCATTCAGTTCAAAGATTATTATCAGCCTGCAAGTGCGGGTACGACAGGCGGGGAATATGAGATCATCTTCGGTGCCATTCCGACAAGCGGGGGAAGCTCGTTTAAAAAGATGGCTGACAGAAATAACTATATGACAATGGGAGCACAGTTAGACCGCCTTGGTTATAATGGATGGGCTTTCCATAATAATGCATACACTTTCTATTCCCGTGACAAAACCCACAACAACATCGGCTATTCCAACGGCTTCATGGGATATGGAAACGGCATGGAGGAATATGTGGAAGATGTCTGGCCGCAAAGCGATAAAGAGATGATTGAAGGCACATTGCCCCTGTATATTGATCAGGAGCCGTTCAATGTTTACTACATGACAGTCAGCGGTCACAGCAACTATACCCCCGGTGCCAGTGCCATGGCGGAAAAGAACAGGGAAAGAGTAGAGGACCTGCCGTATTCCGAAGATGTCAAAAACTATATTGCCGCAAATCTGGAACTGGAAGACGCCTTAACGGTATTGGTTGAAGCATTGGAAAAAAAGGGGATTGCGGATCATACCGTGATCGTCTTATCGGCTGATCATTTCCCCTATGGTCTTGATGGCGGATCAGGTATGGAAAAGATTAACGAATTATATGGTTTTGAAGTGAGCAGCACATTGGAAAGGGATCATAATGCTTTGATCATCTGGTCGGGTATTCTGGAAAAGGAAGAACCCATTGTCGTGGAGGATCCTGTGTTTTCACTCGATATCTTACCGACACTGTCCAATCTTTTCCATACGGAATTTGACTCCCGATTATTTGCGGGAAGGGATGTATTCGCAGATACCATACCGCTTGTATACAATGTCAATTATGAGTGGAAGACAAACCTGGGAACATATACAAATGGCGTATTTACCCCAAAAGATGAAGAGACAGACATACCGGAGGGCTATGTGGATCAGATAAAAACCATTGTTCGCAATAAGATGACATTCTGTGAATTGTTCAATAACACGGATTATTTTGCGCATATCTTCGGCGAAAAAGATGGATCTTCTTGAGAAAGCGGATCCGTTCTTTTTTTTGTGCATAATGGTATAATGCTGATGGAAAAGAGGGCTTATGAAGACAACGTTACAATATGATCATTATTTTGACTATGCAGAAATGAAAGAAGGGCTGCTGTTATTGCAGAAACAGCATCCTTCCCTGATGCATTTACAGGAAGAAGCTTTGACTCATGAAGGAAGAAGCATCTTTTCTGTTACGATAAGTTCAGGAAAAGATCCTGCTCTGAAACCTGCCTTCTATATGGATGCCTGCACACATGCAGGGGAAGTAGCCGGTTCCATGGCGTGCATGTACTTCATGGATGCCTTGCTGACGAACAGTGATGAAGAAGAAATACAGAAACTTCTCGAAAACAATACTGTTTATATCATCCCGAGAATCTCTCCGGATGGAACAGAAGAATACCTGAAAACTTCTTCCTGGGTCAGATCCATCAATCATCCTTATCCAAAAGATCAGAGTGATAACCATGGTTTGTTTACGAAAGATCTCGATCAGGATAACCGTATAGGCATGATGCGCATACCTTCTGCATCCGGTGCCTGGAAAAAAAGAGAAGATCATCCTTTTCTCATGAGGAGAAGAAGACCGGATGATACGGAAGGAGAATTCTTTAACATCTACCAGGAAGGCATGATGGATGCATATGATGGTGCGCATATTTCCGTTGCCCGAACGCTTTACGGAATGGATTTTAACCGCAATTTTCCGATATCCTGGATGCCGGATGCAAAACAGCCCGGTGCAGGGAAGTATCCGTTATGTGAGGCAGAGACAAAAGTCATGGCGGATTTCATCATAAACCACAGGAACATTTGTGCTGTTTTAACCATGCATACAAGCGGTGGGGCTTTGCTGCATCCTCCCGGAACGCATTCCGAGAACAGTGCAGACGAAGAGGATATGCGCATGTATAAGGAAATCGGATCACTTGCCGATGATGTATTAAAATATCCGACATGCAATCTTTTTGACAGCTATTGTGTTGATCCGGCACATTTTGATGCCGGCGCATTTGATGACTGGTGCTATCTGCAAAACGGCATACCTGCATTTACGATGGAAATCTGGAACATACATGAAAAAGCAGGATGCAAGCCGCAATGGCCTGTAGATCGCGACAAGACGGAAAAACAGGAAGCAGAAGAAATTGAAAAGATCTATGCATGGCTGCAGAAGAATGCTTCGGAAACCATTACGCCGTGGCATCCTTACGATCACCCGCAATTCGGAATGGTGGAACTTGGTGGCATGGATTATAAATTCTCCGTGCAGAATCCGCCGAAACAATTCCTGCAGGAAGAGCTTGAAAAGATATTTGATTTCAGTTTCCGCTATGCAAAAACACTGCCGCATCTTGTCATGGAGAAGCCGTATATCACAAAAGCGGCAGAAGGGATATACCGCATTGAAATAAATCTTTGCAATACAGGATATATGCCGACATGGCTGAGCAATGAAGCAAAGGCATTACAAGAAGATCGCAAAATACAAATTTCTGCAGAAGGATGCAGAATCATAGAAGGCACGAAAGAAGTTGACGGGCTTGCGGGATACTTCAATATCAATACTTTCTACGGCTATGGCGGTAATATCATGACCGTAAACCATGCACCGTTTGTCAAGAAGCTTTCCTTTCTTGTGGAAGCAAACCCGGGTGATCATCTGACTGTTACGATTTCCCATGAAAGGGCAGGAACGGTCACCAGTGAAGTTATAATTGACTAACCGATGGTTCTTGGCCCAAAATAGGGATGCCCATGAGGGAGTAGCGTGCACCTTGTGTAACAAGTCAACATACTGGCGAAAGCCTGGCTTGTTTTAAAATGCGAGACTCATGTATGGTTTTTGACTATGCATGGGAAGGAAAGAGTGACCAGGCATAGCGCCTGGTTTTTTTGGGAGGATTTCAATATGTGGAACATTGGTTTTGTGATCAATGCGGTTGCCCTTGGCATCGGTTTAGCGATGGATGCTTTTTCTGTTTCCATGGCAAACGGATTACATGAGCCGGATATGAAAAAGGCAAAGGTTTTCTTCATAGCCTTTACCTTTGGTTTCTTTCAGTTTCTGATGCCGATGATCGGATGGACTTGCGTGCATACAATTACGGAGCATTTCCGTACCTTTCAGAAGTTTGTCCCGTGGATTGCTTTGTTGTTGCTGGGATATATCGGCGGCAAGATGATTCTGGAAGGACTTCATGAAGATGGCGAGGCAGACAGCCTTGGCTCAGGCACATTGCTGGTTCAGGGCATTGCCACATCGATTGATGCCTTGTCCGTAGGATTTACCATCAGTGAGTATTCCTTCCTGCAGGCTTTCTCTGCTTCTTTGATCATCATGATTGTCACCTTTATCATCTGTATTGCAGGCGTAGGCATTGGAAAGAAGTTCGGCATGAAGCTTGCCGGCAAGTCTTCCATCTTCGGCGGTATCATCCTGATCTGTATCGGTTTGGAAATTCTGATCAAAAGCTTTCTTTAGATTTTGATCTTCGGCAATACGTTAGCGAAAGTATCCTGAATCAACAGATCCGCATTTGCATCATACGGGGTAACGGACTTGTTGATGAGAACTAAGTTCTTGCCATAGAAATAGCGGATTAATCCGGCAGCAGGATATACCACAAGGGAAGTACCTAAGACAATCAGTGTATCAGCACTCTGCAGGGCTGCAACTGCGCCATTCAATACGGCACTGCTCAAGCCTTCTTCATACAATACGACATCCGGTTTGACAACACCGCCGCAGGCATCGCATACAGGGATGCCTTTGCTTTCTTTAATGAATTTGGCATCAAAGAATTTGCCGCATCTCTGACAATAGTTTCTCAAAACGGAACCATGCAGTTCATAGACTTTTTTGCTGCCGGCTTTCTGATGAAGGCCGTCAATGTTCTGCGTGATAACACCTAACGATTTTCCCTGTTCTTCCAGTTTCGCCATAAACTGATGCGTGTAGTTCGGTTCGGCATCCAGGAAGAGCATTTTTTCTTTGTAGAATTCATAGAACTCTTCCGTGTTGGAAAGGAAGAAGGAATGGCTGATGATGGTTTCAGGCGGATACTTGTACTTCTGGTTATAGAGTCCGTCCTGACTGCGGAAGTCGGGGATGCCACTGTCGGTGGAAACGCCGGCTCCGGTAAAGAATACGATGTGTTTTGATTCGTCAATGATCTTTTGCAAAGCTTGAATTTTGTCTTCCATGATCTCCTCATTTCTGATATGTATGATTAATGCATTTAGCGATATCCAGCAGGTTATCTATGAGATCCTGCGGATGAATGATCTTAATTTTATCATAGAACTGAATGATCCAGCTGACAAGAGTCGGTGTCAAAGAAGTCTGGATACTTGCGGTAAAACTTTTATCGCTGACCTTGGAAATCAGGATATCCTTGCCGAACTGCTCAAATACGTAGTTGGAAAGGGAGTTGTCAAATTCCGCAGTAATGGTTTGCGGATCGCCATGGTACATATCAAAGGAAGAGCGGACATAATCATCCAGGTTGAAAAAAACAGGGTCTTCCTGTTCGGCAAGAACGGAGACATCCTCCATCTTATCAATGCGGAAATTCAGAAACTTTTCATGTTGTTTTGCATACATGATGCAATAGAATCTTCCGCGATTGCTTAAGATTGCGTAGGGGACAAGTATATATTTTTCCCTCTGTCTGCGATAGCTTTTCTTTTTGGTGATTGTGATGTCATAGTACAGAAAAGATACATAGTTTCGTTTGGCAATCGCTTTTAACAGACAATCCATTGTCGGCAATACCTGTGTGTTGTCTGTTTTGACTGCAGAATGTGCCGGAGCCGGCAGTATTCTGTTGCTGTTGTCGGATATCAGACTGCCGAGCTTATCCGTAAGGATCTTTGTTTCTGTTTCCGAGAGTGCACCGGAGCGTTCCGCAAGATTGCGAAGAAAATAGATTTCGGCTGGGGAAAAACGGTTTTCAAGCCAATAACCCCGGTTGTTTGTGAAATGGATCATATAGCCATGCTGATTCAATATGCCGATCGCTTTGTATACAGTCCGGCGGTCAAAAGTTGCACCGTTGTCGGAAAGATATTTCAATATTTCAGACATTGTGACCGGATTTTCTGCATCGCTGTTTTTCCCGAGATAATCCAAAAGAAGAAACGGGAGTTCAATGATTTCAATTTTTTGCATATTTTTCTCACTTTTTTTTCATTGTACATGATAGTGTACAGTGAATCAAATTTTTTGTTCTAAAATAATGGCGTGAGGTGAAAGAATATGAAGCAGGAACAAAGATTGTTATTGAATGAGGGATTGATGATGCTCGGTTTTGCCTATGCGATTGACGGATATCATGTACCGGCTTTATTGGCAGGAATCGGTGGGTTTTTAGTTGCTATGAAGGGACATGTTGAAGAGGGTAGGAAATATGCCTATCCGATTCTGGTCATCTCCTTTATGGAACTCATTATTATACGTTTTACGAATCTCAACAGCATTGCCCCGATGGTGGGCGTTCTCACGGTTTTGAATACTGCCGTCTGCTTTCTGTGGATGGACAGTCCGTTCAGCGTCATGGACCGCATGATGAAAATCATGATGACGATCATGTTAATGATGTATATCATCACGATGATCATACCTTCGATGGATCTCGGTTTTATGGATGCAATTGTCTACATCAGCCTGATCTTTCTGCCGATGACAATCAGTTATGTTCTGCGATGCATGAAAGATGCTTCAAGAAGCCATTATATGGAAACAGATGCCGTTATGCGGTAAAATAAGAGTTATGAATACGTGGCTGATTAAAAAATTCATAGAGAATTATGAAGATGTGAAAGATAAAAAAGTACGCTTGCGCTATGGCACCCTTGCTGCCATGGCAGGCGTGTTTTGTAATTTGGGACTGTTTCTGTTGAAATTGGTTGTCGGGTTGATCTCTCATTCGGTTTCTGTCATCTCTGACAGCTTCAACAATCTCTCAGATGCTGCATCTAATTTTCTTGTGCTGTTCTCATATCGTCTTTCTTCCAAACCTGCCGATCGGGAACATCCCTTCGGTCATGGCAGAAGTGAATATCTGGTCTCATTGTTTATGGCAGTTGTCATATTGGCAACGGCACTGGAACTGCTGCAGACAAGCATTAAAAACATCATCCATCCTGCAACCGTTCATTTTGAATGGTGGATCTTTATCATTCTGCTTTCTACGATACTGATCAAATTCTGGTTGAGCAGTTTTCATGGTTTGATTGGCAGAAGAACAAACAATATGACCGTGCTTGCCTCGAGCGAGGATGCACGCAACGATATGATTGTCACTTCCGTGTCCATTGTTGCCATGATTCTCTCCGCATTTACGGAAGGCATTAGTTTTGACGGTATCGGCGGTGTTGTTGTTTCCTGTTTCATTCTGTATTCGGGATTTGGCTTGGCAAAAGAGATTCTTTCCAGGCTGATTGGAACTGCGGCAGATCAGGATGTTTTAAGGGAGATTCAGGAAGCCTTGAAAGACGGGCAGATCTATGGCATTCATGATCTGATCATTCACGATTATGGACCGGGTGTGCAGATCGGTTCGGCACATGTGGAGATGGATGCATCCTTGTCACTGGTTGAAGCACATGAGATTGTTGACCGCCTTGAAAAAGAAATCTATGAAAAGATGCATGTGATACTGACACTGCATGTGGATCCTGTTGTCAGAAATCAAGAAAGAGATGTTCTTGCGGAACAGATTGAACTGGCACTAAAAGAGATTTCTGAAGAACTGTCGTATCACGATCTGCAGATTCATAATCAGACATTATCTTTTGATATTCTTGTGCCGTTTCACTTTTCTGTTAATGATAGTGCCATTGAAGATGCCTTGCAGAAAAAACTTGAAGGCTATCAGTTAAACATCACTTTTGACCATGGCTATGTACAGGGGAATCTATGAAACAGTGGAAGGGTAGAATCATATTGCTGCTGACTGCTTTGATCTGGGGTTGTGCCTTCGTGGCACAAAGTGCAGGCATGAACTATATTAAACCATGGACATTCATGTGTTTGCGCTCTTTCCTGGGGGCGGGATTCTTGTTTGTAATGATGCCTGTGATTGATCGGATCAGAGGAATAGAGTACAAATCCGATAATCCCGGCAAAGTGCTGAAAGCCGGAATCATCGCAGGCGTATTCCTTTGTGCTGCATCCATTTTTCAACAGATCGGCATTCAGTATACCACAGCCGGAAAAGCCGGTTTTCTAACAGCGATGTATGTTGTGCTTGTTCCGGTTTTTTCTTTATTTTTGGGACGTAAGCCTACTTTGCGGTTGTTTGTATCAATTGTTCTCGCGGCAACAGGATTGTATCTGATCAGCATTTCCGGTTCCTTTTCCCTGGCATCGGGAGATATTTATGAAATCATCTGCGCTTTTTTATTCGCATTTCACATTCTTGTGATCGATCATTTCGGAAAAGATGTGGATTCTGTCAGGATGTCTGCAATACAGTTTCTGACGGCAGGGATCATCTGTCTGATTCCTATGTTTCTGGAAAAACCGCAAATTGCAGAAATCCTGTCTGCTGCTGTACCGGTATTATATGCCGGTATTTGTTCCAGCGGGATTGCATATACATTGCAGATGGCCGGACAGAAATATGTCAATCCTTCCGAAGCGGGGATCCTGATGTCATTGGAGTCCGTCTTTGCATTACTGGCAGGCATGGTCATACTGAAAGAAATGATGAGCATGCGGGAATTGACAGGATGTCTGATCATGTTTATCGCTGTACTATTGGCAAACTGAAACCTCATAGAGGTTTTTTTAATAGCAAAACACTTTTGCGAAAACAGAGTGAATATTCAAAGGAAATTATTGTAGAATGGTATAGATGAAAACAACAATAAAGAAACTGATCATTTTATTGACGCTGGTATTTTCCATAATTGCCGGCAGCCTGCATGTTTTTGCGGAAGAGGACGATGGTACGGAAATCATTCATGCCAGATTCTATACACTGACAACCCAGAAAAACGGGGAAATGGAAGTTGCATTCAACAGAAACTGGTTTAAGGAAGATGCCCATGTTTATCAGCATGATCTGGCAAAACTTTCACTTGGTCTTGCAACGGCAGCATTCAGGCCAAACATTGCACATTCCGATGGAATCACTTCTGCGGATATGAATCTGAACGATTTTCTAACAGAAGCACATTTTAAGGATTTGCGCAGTGATGACTATGACAAGGATCCGAACATGTATACCGTTTCTACCGTTATGGGACATCAGCGTATCGGAGAGGGGGATGAATCCTTTGAGCTGGTTGCGGTAGGGTTGTGCGGACAAGGGTATCTGGATGAATGGGAATCCAACTTTTCCATTGGTGACGGTGTTCTTCATGATGGTTTTTCCCGTTCTTCACAGCTTGTTTATGACCGTATCTTCGGTTATATTGCCTCCCAGCATCTTGAAGGACCTTACAAGATATGGCTTTCCGGTTTCAGCCGTGCTGCGGCTGTATCAAACATCACTGCTGCAAGACTGGATGATTCGAACCTGTTTGATGAGGATTCGGTATTCTGTTACACTTTTGCGACGCCCCGTACGACACGCAAGAAGGAAGAGGGAAGATATACAAACATATTCAATATCGTCGGCAAGGATGATCCGGTTCCGTGCATTCCGTTTGCAGACTGGGGATTTGAGAGATATGGAGTGGATCTTTTGACACCGGCACTGGAAACCGACAGTGATTTTGAGACAAAGAGAATTAAAGCGGACGAAGTCTATAAAACCATTACCGGAATCGATTACTGGACCAATCATGATGCCGATGCAATGTCAAGAACGCTTCTTTCGTACCTGTTGAAAATCTGTCCTTCCGCTTCCGTCTATAAACAGAGCCTACAGGAAAAGATCATCCGTCTTTGGGAAGACAGGAATCCTGTGAGTATCCTATCCAATATACTGGATATCGCAAATGATCCGCTGTTAATCAATGAGGAGACAGAGACGGAAGCCAACGGCCTTCTTGATTATCTTTCCATCATGCTGATGGATGCCATTGATGAAGACAATATGTTCAGAAGGTGGAATGAAAATGCATCGATAGGAGCCAACATGCTGCAGGCGCATACGCCGGAATTATATATTTCTTGGGTGTTTTCCGCTGATGAGAGAAAAGGTCTCTATACAGGTCACGATACATATCGGAAAGTCTATATTTCAGACTGTTCCTCGGTAAATCTGCTCAGAAGCAATGAAGTGATTGAAACAATTACATCTTCAGAAAAAGAGAATTTTGACAAGGACAGTCATATCTATTTCGGCTTCACGGATGAAAAGGTTTCCGTTCTGATCCCCGGTGATGAAGAATATACCCTGTATATTGAACCGGATGAGAATGGCAGCATTTCTTTCTGCACGCTGGATTATCGGATCGGCAGGCAGTCTGCAGACCATACCATCCTGTATGGATTTGATGTCGGGGATGAGGATCTTGAAGTCACCTTTACAAGGAATGGCAAAATCCGTTATTCCAGTGAACAGACTTTTTCGCAGAATCAGGTTGCGATTCATGAAGCACAGTTTGATCTTCCGTCTACCGTGCGGTATATCCGTAATAAAGCTTCAAGTATTTCATGGAGAGAGCTGACGTTGATTTCCCTGTTTATTCCGATGCTTCTTATCGCACTGATCATGTTCCAGCTGACCTTTGTGATCGGACGTATTCGTTTTTCACTTGTCGTCAGAAGAGGATGGCTTCCGAAGGGTACAAAGTACAGGGCATTTCCGTATCTTTGTTTCAGTGCTGTTATTATGTTTTTCATCAATATGGAATTGTACCGTGCACTGTTTCCGGAACAAATTAGCGGCATACTTGCCTACAAACGGATCATAGCCATTACTCTTTGTGCAATGGCACTCTATGGCATCCTCAAGCAGAAGAACAGGCAGGCTTACATGATTTTTGTATGTGTCTTCCTGTTATGCTGGGCAGATCTGGCAACATCCCAATCCATGGTTGTCGGACCCGTACTTCATATTATTTCCTGCTTATTGCTGAGTGGAGCGTTCATACTGGAGGAGACACCTTCCACACGGCAGATTATTCTCTGGATTGTGTTATCTTTGATCGGCTTGTTTATCCTGAACGGAGTCAAAGGGAAATACGGAATTTTGAAGGTGATTGGCATGGTTTATGTCGTTGCCGGATTGATGATGGTCTGTGCATCGATCAATATGCCCAGACGCACGTTTACAGGAGCATTTCTCTTATTTATTTCCGGCATATTATTAATCAGAAATGAGATTAATGGTACAACTTTCCTGAACCATATCGTATCGCTAGGCACTTTCTATATCGGCGTTGCATCGGTTGCAGGAACAGGTACACAAACCAGACTGCCCAGGCTTGTACCTTATGTTGAACCGGAAAAGCCTGAAGAGAACGAAGCAAAAGCAGAAGTCGACTGACTTCTGTTTTTGCTTATGCATATTTGATAAGATTTGTTTGTCAATCCTGTGCATGTTAAAATATTGGAAAAAGAGGATTACATATGAATAGCAGTGATATGTTGAAAGATCATGTTTATGTTGATATACGACAAAAACAGGCAACCATTGTCTTTAAAAATGCCTATGGCATGTTTTATGATTCCATCCCCATGCCGTTCATGCAGACCAGAAATGCATCATTCATGAATCCCGGGATTCTTGATCGCATGATGCAGGTATTAAAAACAGAGATTGTCTCCAAGACGGGCTTTCAGGAGTTCAATCTGTTTTTTATAGTTCCGGATTGTTTCGGCATCAATGAAAAAAGAGCTGTTTATCTTTCGGCAAAGAAATATGAAATGCCGATCATCCGTTTCTACAGTGATCTGGATTTAATGGCTGTTTCCTTGGCAGGGGTCAAGATAAAATCCGGCAGATTCATGGTGCTGAATCTCGATGATTCTTATGCAGAACTATGTGAATATGAATATGGAGATGATGTACTGGAAAAGCTTTATTCATATGTTTCTTCAAAGAAAGATGTCCTGGAATACATTCGTCAGAAAGATGAATTCCAAAATTCTGATACATTTATTCTGGTGTACAGCGATGAAGAAAACGCATATGAAGGTTTTGTCGCAAAAGCCAGTGAGATATGTGAAGGCAGAGATTTGATTTTCAATCGGATTGTCATGCCTGTCACAAAGAGTATTTTTCAAAAAGGGTTGGAAAAATTTTGTCTGAAGTTTTCCGCATGGAAATCAGATCTTATAGTAATGGAAACAACCGGGGTGTTTACCTATTCCATTTCTGCCGGCAGTGATCACGAAGAATTGTTTTTTTCTGATACGACAATTCCTATACGTTCAAAAGAATTTGCAGCCAAATATGTCAGTGATACAGGTATAACGATCTCCGTATTTGAACGAAATGAAAAAGAGAGAAAAGAAATCGCATCCTGGATGTTCAAGCAATCACAGATCAAAGGACAACAGATGGAAGCGAGATTTGTGATCGAGGTTGATCCAGGAGGAATGTTCTATCTTGTAACAGGGGAACAAAGAATCAATCTCTTTGATCTTGCACCGGTACAAAAGGAAGAAAAAAGTGAACAAAAAGGAGAACAAAATAGTAAACCGAAAATAGCTGACGGTACGGTTGAAGATATCATCAAAGACCTGATTTCCATCGTCAACAATATGGAATATGGCATGCAGTATGCCAAGAATGAAGGGGAACTGCAGGGCATGAAGATGATCTATAACGATACTTTGGATAAATTACAGAAATACGGTGTAACCGTGATCAATCAGACCAATGTGCCGTTTGATGTGAGATTTCATAACGCAGTCGATATGACGGATGATATCCGCATGCCTGCAGATTATGTCAGTCGGATTATACGGTCCGGTTATATCTATAATGATAAAGTATTGCAATATGCGGATGTTGTGGTGACAGGAAGAAAGGTGAACTGATATGGATCAAAATGTTTTGTACAATAAGGTTGCAGGATGTCTTCTTGGCGGAGCTGTTGCCGACGCAAAAGGATATGCTTTTGAGACTGATCATGTTTGGCATTTTTCTGCAGTTACACAGATGACATTGTTTACCTTGGAAGGCATGGTATTTGGCTATTGGCGTGCCAATGAAAAGGGAATTGGTGCAGAAGTGGAATATTATGTATATGAAGCCTACAAGACATGGCTCAACACGCAAGGCATTGAAACAGATTCTTTGTGGAAGCCTGTCAGTGAGCTTTTACAATGTCAGCAGATGCATCATAGAAGGGATCCGGGACATACATGTATTCAGGCTTTGCAAAGTGGAACCATGGGTACAATCAAGCAGCCTCTCAATCAATCCAAAGGATCTGCCGCTGTCTATCGCGTCGCACCATTGGGATTTATGACATGCTGGGGAAATCCGATCTTAACCGCTGCAAGAACAGCTGCATTGACACATGGCCATCCATTGGCTTGGATCTCTGCAGGCTTTTATGCGGGTCTGATCAATCAGCTGGTAAACAAGGATTATGCAGATCTGAAGAAAGAGACAGAAATCATCCTTCATGCGATTGAGAATCTGTTTGCCTTGTATAAGACAGAAGTAAATACATTCCTCGCTTTGATCCGCAAGGCTGTTTTTCTCAGTGAACAGGAAGAGGTATCGCATGAATCAGGTGAAAAGCGCATTGGCGAAGAAGCACTTGCGGCAGCGTTGTATTGTTGTTTAAAAACAAAGGATTATAGTGATGCAATTGAACTGGCATGTCAGCTAAAACCGCACAGACCTGATATTACAGGCATGACGGGCAGTATTGCCGGGGCATTGTATGGTCTTGATCATGTGGATGAAATGCAGAATCTCGAGTGCAGGGATCTGATTCTTTATTGTGCGCAATGTGCGGTCAAAGCGG
>CACXCB010000361.1 GCA_902766005.1 uncultured Erysipelotrichaceae bacterium
GATTATATCATGAAACAGGAGAATTTTCAGCAACAAATCAAAGGCCGTTGATAACATGGAGAGAAGTTTGTCATATAAGTTTGCGGGTGATAGCAGGAAAAAATATATGGGAGTCGAAGTAGTGAGCAAGAGAAGCTGACCAATCTAAAAACAAGGGAGTGTTTATTTTGGAAAAGAAATGTCAGAATTGCGGAAAAATAATTCTGGATACAGAATCTAAGTTCTGCCCATATTGCGGCAGTAAAATCGAAGCTGCTGGCTGGCAATGTACAAATTGCCTGGCAATGAATGACGGTGAGGCAAGTTTTTGCAAAAAATGTGGTAACCCTAAGGCTGGAGGCCGTAACAGTCAAAATGCAGGCAATAGTGACTCCCTGTCGTTTACAAAACATAAGTATTTTAAGCATATTGTCATTACCGTTGTCCTGTTAATCGTTACAGCTTGCGGTTCGTATTACTATTTCAACAACATGAATGAGGGGACCTATCTGAAACTCTATTCAGAAGCCTATCATACCCTTAATGAAGCCAACAGTGTCGTTATCTCGAATACTCGTCAAGGAGTTATCACGGTGGATTCTGCTGGTGAATTAAAAAATCGGTTACAAAACGAGAAGGACGAAATAGATAGTGAAGCCAAGGAGTTTACGTCTAGGAAACCATTTCAGGGATATACTGCTCAGCATGAAGCAGTTATAGAATTGCTGCAAAAGGAAAGTAATGTTTTGGGCTTAGCTATACAGGTGCTTAACAATCCCTTGGATGATGGCTTAGACGCATTATTGGAAGAAGCAAAGGAAACGGTACAGCAGATAAAAGATTTGTCTAGTCAAATCAGTGTTCCCAGTACGGTTATGACATTAGATGATGACATAACCGTGTTGCCAGCGCAGTTAAAAGCCTATGTGGTAGAGGAACGGAAGAAAGAAGAAGAGCGTAAACGTATCGAAGCTGAACGACAGGCGAGATTAAAAGAACTTAATGATTTCTTCAGCGAGATGGATGCGGCAATTGACCAGTACAACAATGCGAAAAGCAATTTGGGCGGGATGATGGAGTCTGACCGTAATGGCGGTATGATTTGGGCAGACTATTTCCGCGTCCTAAATCAGGCCAAGAGCGACAGAGAGGCTGTGAGGTATAAAGTACGCAATATAAAAGCACCGCAGGGAACAGAAGAATTGAAAAGGGATTTCCTTGAGGTTCTTGACGATTCCATTAGATATTGTGATGTAATGAAAATCGGGGCGAACTTAGCGTTTAATCATTATTATGTTAGCTCTAGGCAGAAAAAAAATGAGGCTGATGGTATAGATAAAAGAGTGCAAAGTGAATATGGAGATTTTATAGATAAATATAACTCTTGCAAGGGGGAGATGTTGGTACAATAATTATTCTTACCAGAATAGGAGTGGGATTAATATGCGTAAATTCTTATTAATAATAGTAATTATGTGTTTTATGAACATAGCAAATGCAAATGCTATCTATGATGTAACTTCCCCAGGAGAGAAAGGTATGGAAGCCGCTGTGTTTGACTATTTTTATGATTGCAAAGCTGTAATCCGGATAGGAAAACTTCGGCTAGATTATCGTGGAAAGGAATATTATGCATACAGACTTATTATTGCTCAAAGTTCCCCTGCAAAATTGGAGGTAAAAGAAATAACTTTAATGTCGGAATTCAGCAGTATTTCTGTGCCAACAGAGGACATATTATCTAAAAGACGTGAGGTGGGCATCGATATGACTACAGATTATATTGTATGTAGTCTGAATCCCGGTGATATAAATAAATTTATTGATGGTATTTATAATAAAATACTTATTGTGATAAAAGATAATAATAATAAAGAATACCGTATGTACGCTGCAAAAGACTATATAGATGGTTTGAAAAAAGTTTCTAAATGGTCATGAGTATGAGGGCGTATGGATGAATTATAAGGGCTATATTGGCAAAATCGAATATGATGAAGAAAATCACATCTATTTTGGTGAAGTTGTCAATGCGAGAACAGTGATAACTTTTCATGGAACATCGGTCGAGGGGATAGAAGATGAATTTAAGGCATCGGTAGATGATTACCTGCAATGGTGCAAAGTAGACGGCGTTGAGCCGGATTAGCATACGAAAAGCCGCCCATTGGTCATGGACGGCTTTTCTCCCTCGCGATTTGGTTCAGAATGTGCTATACTTGCAGTAGGAAATGAGGTCGAGTAAATTCGGCATTTGCAACAGCGTTGTAGGTTTGGTCGCCTGCAACGCACGAGTCCGCATTTTAGGACAAAGAAAACCACCCTTTTGGTCGAGGGTGGTTTTTTCTTTTATATTA
>CACXCB010000362.1 GCA_902766005.1 uncultured Erysipelotrichaceae bacterium
ATCGGTAACAAAAATACACAATTTGCCGTATTCTGCATTTTACCAGCTACGAAAGAAAAAGCGGTGACACTTGTCGTATCACCGCCTCATTTCATGATTGTGACGACTACTTATTAGTTCCAGCTTTCCATATGTTATTTGTTCGTTACTTGTTACACGTTAACCCTAATCCCTAGTAACTCACTTTATAAAGCTAGTTCACATCTGCAATGTACCATCAAGGTATTTGCCGTTAAGTTGTCGATGTCTAGGTAAATATATTTTACTTATACAGATTTCTACAGATGGATTCAATCTCAATCTTCTCTATTTGGGCTTTCCAAAAGCAAATTCTATCTCTGATCCTTTTTGCATGTTTAAGATACTTAGCTCCCTTGGCGCATGGCAAGAGGGACTCCAAAAATTCTATCTTATTCTGTAAATCAGAGATTATTTCCCTTTCCTCCCCGCCCCAATAATTTGGATCCAATTGAAGCTTTTCAAATAATTCATAGTTATCATTACATTCAAAAAACTTTTGAAATGCACTCTTTCTTATATCTGTTCCCGCCTTAGAAATGGCAGCGAAAAAACAAACTATACGATTGTCTTCAGCATATTTCTCTACAATATGCGACACCCACAGTTTTTGACGTTTTAATACATCCTGATCTCTCCCATACGCAAGTATTGCCTTGAAAGCATTAGCAACCCTCCATCCGTATAACACTTCAAAATCATCAGATATCCTATCAAAAATCCTGTCAAAATATTTCATATAATCATCTAGCTTCCAGAGTGAAATGAATTGATCATAGTCCCAGTCATTATGGTTTTGAATTCTTTTGTATATCATTTCTGCATAATCATCAATCCATGAATCATCAAGCTCCAGGAATGCTATCAAAAAAAGATTATTATAATCTACCAGCCTGTTATTCTTTATTGTGAAGAAAAATATGTCTTTTAGGAGTTTTTTGTCAGAAGCAAATCGTGATATTAACTCTTCAGGACTATAATACGATTCATGAAATAAACAAGCAAAGTATATCCAAACAATAAAACCATTATACTCTCTCTTTTCAAAAATGATTCTTGATGCTGTCACATATATGTCTGGATTAATGCCAATAAACTTATCTAGAAAACGAAGATTTCTATATGGCGATGATCGAATATCTTTATCTGAATCATCTTTCAAAAATGCTATTAACAGTTCATATGTATAAGGGTCCACATATTCATCAGGGAGAACCTGAAAGAAGCTCATTTGCCAAGCATTCTTATCTTTGAAATCATGTTTTTCTAACATCCCCCATATCTCATTACTACTCTTCTCAGTAAACAATGGTTTTAATACGCTATATGGCTGTATACCAATGGCCGCACCATCACAAAGTATTGCGTTATAAGCCACCCATGCTAAACCTGAAATTTCACAAATCCGATAAATTATTGTTTCTGTACCACGAACCACGGAATACTTCGAGCGAGAATCTATTTCTCCAATAATCGCCGCAACCGACCGTATGAAATTTGAAACACTATTTATATCAAGATTATCTGCATATTTGATCAGTTGTTCGTCACGTTGTTTTTCATACTCATCATATTCCAACCCACTATACATCCAATTATCTTCTAATAATTCATATAGTTTCCATTCTTCCGACAGGAATAAAAAGTTTTCTTTTTCATTTTCAACTCCTAGTTTTTTCCAGCCATGCTGGAGATTTCTAAGAAGCAATGCTTTAGTAAAGTTTGTGCAATTAAACGATAACATGATATCCAGGATATAAGGCCTATCATCAGCAACAATACTTGTGTCTTCTGCACTGCGAACAGAACAAGAGTATTTTTTTAATACACCCAAAACATCAGATTGCAGAGTGTTATCCTCAGACAATACCTTTAAAACTCTCCAACACTCGGCTCGGTATTCCCTTACACCTTTGCTATTGACCAGCTCTATGTCGAATATCCTAATAGTATTTCCTCTGCCTGCTTCCGTTGGTCTGAATTCAAAGGACAATGCATAATTGATATATGCCAAAATGAATTTCTTAGTTAAATTACTTCCGCCTACATAATCGGCCAGTTTCTGCGCAACTTTCTTTTCGGTCCAATATTCATATCTATATGAATCCGAATCCACTCCGTAAGAGTTCTTCAGCCAGGAAAAGCCGATAATCGCATTGTCTGCGGATTTCTGAACATAACTCAACAACAACTCTAACACCGTTTCAAAATGGTATGTGTAATTGAAACCCGTCAAAAAATCCAGAATGTCGTCTCCCGATTTAAAAGTACCTTTTTCAAAATCAACATTTCCGTCCGTTGCTTCCTCTTCAGGTATTCTCTCAATTTTTTCAGATGCTATAATAAATGCCTCTTCAGGACGGAATACATGAAACACACGTGCAAAAGCTTCAAAACAAGTCTCATTATCTTGTTTAAACTCGTCCCAGGTTTTTGCCACTTCTGCTTCGATATAAGCCTGTAAATCTTTCTTCGCAAATAAATTAAGCAATGTGTTTACAGACTGTATTACCCCGTTTCTGAAATGAAGAAATCCAACTTTCAGTACTTCAGAAAACATAATCCTTTTCTGCGAAAAGAACTCATAGTATAACATATAGTTCGCCAGGCACTGATCGGAAATGGTTGCGACCTTATCCCCATGTATTTCCACTACTTCCATAGCTGAGAGTTGGCGAATACATTCAACAAATTCGTCTTTAGAAATTTTCCCAATTTTCAGAATGGGCTCCAGATACTCGAGGTTATCAAGCATTACAGCTTTCACCAAAGCAAGTATTCCTGCTGTTAAACACAGATTTTTATTGTCTCCAAGCTTAGTATTTATTATTGATGCGTAATACTGCTCATAAACCTGTGTTGCATCATGTACAGCAGCCAAAGACTGTGTCTCTTTTGCCAATTTCCCAGCCATATAAGCAATTCTCGGATTTCCTTCCGCTATCTTTATAATGGTATCTACAAACTGCCCATTTATTATCTGCATATTAACATTGAGAAAATCTTTAATTTCCTCATCGGAGAAGCCAGATAATTCATACAGACACGGTGTAACACGTTTAGCGCACTCTCGTACAACTGATTCCTTTGTAAAATCGCGAACTGTCATTATGATTTTAATCTGATAACCCGTCTCTCCATTTATGGCAAAATCAAGGATTAGATTCAGTCCTGACAATTCGTTCGCATCATCAATGAAGAACAAATACTTTCCCTGTCTATCAGTATTAGCAATCAAATCATCATATAACGGCAGGTTATTGCTTTTAACGCATAGGAGTTTATAACCATCCTCCCGTGCTACCGTTTTGACTGCCTCTAAAACAATTCTCGTCTTTCCAACACCTGCGGATCCATGTACAACAACAATCTTATTATCTCGGATATCATCCTTAAGCTCGCTAAGTTCATTAACTCTATTTTGAAATACTGTATCTAATGGAGCAACAGTTTCACTTGCATCATACAGTTTTACAAAATCATCTACCGACATTATTTGGTTTGTATCAATTGATATTCCCAAGAAATCTCTTGCAATTATGGGGTAATTACGATAAATCTGCTGCGCAATTTCATCAACTCCATAAATAGTCAACAAAATTCCCTTGTCTGAGCATATTTCATGCAATTTCTGATCATCGCCTGCATAAAGATTTGATGATGTATGGCAACAAACTATTTCCTCAATATCAGCCAATTCAACACCTGTCTTATTAGGATCCAGACACTTCTCAATATCCTTCTTTATCTTCTCAAAAATTGAATCTTTTTGTGTTGTATATGCGACAAATACATATTTCCCGTTTTCTCTTACGAAGTAGGTATCAGGATTTCCCTTTGTTGTTTTTAACGTTCCTGATTTCATACCTAACCCTAGGATAGCTCCGTATTTATTCATTTTAGACAAAAATGTATCGCAAAACTTCTGAAACTCTCCCGCACCCAACTGAATAATGGCATTTTCGATATCTGTAATCTTTGACATTAATTACTCCTTAGTATCATCGTTTTGTATTTCGTGTTATAAATAACTTATCTGCAATAGAGACGTCATCATTCGTAGCAATCTCATTCCCATGAACATCCGGATAGAATATATTAGCAATTCATTTCATATGCATTGTTTTTAGATTCAGAAGCAGCTACTATGATATTTTAATGCTATTATGTATATGGCGTTCCAAAAAGGAACGCAGACCGCCCCGCATGGGGGAATTATGCCGCCACAGGCGGGAATATCAACCGCCGGAAACG
>CACXCB010000363.1 GCA_902766005.1 uncultured Erysipelotrichaceae bacterium
CGACTGTTCCATGATAAATAGCACTAAGAGTAAAGAGTGCTGTGGATCTGTTGGGAATAGACGTATGTTCTTTGTCAATCAATTTGTTAAATTGTGGAATTTGCGAAACAACCTTCTTTGTTAGTATGGAAAGGTGGCTTCGGGAGTCATAAAGAATATTTAATGATTGAGTAGGACGAATGGCAAAACGATTCAGATCCGAAAACATTTGCTGTGATCGTGATAATCCAATATCGTGATACAGTACCATAGAAATATGTTCATATTTCAGGTCAGGATTTTTTTTTAGAGCTGCTTCTATTGCAGCGCGGCGATGCTGTCCATCGTTAATCAGCATTCGGGCGTACATAGAGATATTTATTATGCCAATGTCCGAATTCTCTTTTGAGGGAATGAATACAATATCGCCATCTACAGATGCAGTTAGTGCTGAAAAAACATATGACGTAGGATTAGCAAGTATGTAGTTGCACATTTCTGGAATCCTGGCTTTGTTAAGGGTTCTTTGAGAACGAATCTCAGGTGCTAAGTTTTCATCTTTAAAAGTGAACAATTTTGGAATACAGTCCAAAGGAACCATGGTAACGTAATATTCCATATTAGCCTGGATTCCTTTAACTGCAGGAAAGCTATACTTTGCTGAATCCATAGATTACCTCATGATTATTTCTGATAGATTTGCTACGCACAAGTCCACATTTTGGATTATAGCAAACTTTTAAAATGACGTCTAATAAAATATGAAAAGGAAGTTTGAACTAATGGAATTGGAAGTGCAAAAATACATATGCTTAGTATGGTCACCGTATTAGCTGCCAAATTTGAGTTAAGTTGATTTTTGTATGGGGGGAGGGTTGAAGAATTGAATTGAAGAGAATTGAAGAGCTTCCTATAAGCAACATTTACTATAATGCGCTAGAGATATATAATTGATCTATCAAATCATTATCATTAGTTTGGGGCAATGCTATAAAAACAAGATTTGTTTATACAAAAATCACAAATATAATCTCAAAGCCTGCAGAGGCAAAAGACCAGAATAAAGCAAGAGGATTTTTATATGTACACAAGGTGGATGAGTGCCATTGTGAACGGATAAAATATTTAATAATGAAAAGATTATTATCTAGAAAGTAGAATCTTTTGAAGTGATGATGTTTTACATTAGTCCTACATACTAAATAATTGATTATTTTTTGATATGGTTCATTATGAATAATTCTATATAGTAGGGTTTGGTGATTGAAGATGGCAGCAGGATGGAGATTATCTAAAGGTGAGATTAGAAAGTATTATGTTGATGAGAACGATTTATGGTCGTCTTTTAATTATGTGTTTTCAGAAGCATGCGCAAAACGAAGCACATATAAATTTGGATTAATTAAATCCATTCTTGATAATATACTTTCTGTTACACCTACTAGCAGAGGCATGGAATTAAGCTATATCGATATTTTCTCCAAATTCACTGTTAATTATTGGAATTTAATTACCAAATATCATTTGAGACAGATACATAGTAATGTCAGATATACCGACTCTCAGATCGAAAAAGTATTTCAAGATGCATTGTCTCACGCAGGTGTTCTTGGTGATGTCGAATTTGATAGTTTAGCTGAAAATGATAAAAATTCAATAATTTCAAAGGTAACTAAGGAATGTAAACGCTGTGTTGTAGGTGCGTTATATGAAAACTTTGACGGACAATTATACGGATTTGACTTGAAAGATACTGGTATATGGATTAATCCGGTTGCATATGAATTCATGCTTAAATATAAACCAGAAATAGAGCAACTAAACTATTATGCATGGGCGAAGTTTTTGGAGAAGGTCAACAAAGACGATGCCCTTATTCGAGTTCTTGGAAAATTGGAATTATCAACACCTCGTCGCGTAGATTTGTCTATCTATCGTAAAATTTTAGAGATGGAGTTTGAAGATAATACATGTTTTTATTGTGGTTGTAAGTTAAGCAGATCGGCTCATGTGGATCATGTTATTCCTTGGGCATTTGTTAAGGCAGATCATTTGTGGAACTTTGTGTTGGCATGTCCTAAATGCAATCATAAGAAGAATGACCGCTTACCTACAAAAGAGGGATTATCTAGAGTTATAGTAAGGAACGAGCATCTTAAATCTGTGCCAAAGATATTTATAAGTAAAGAATTTAAAGGATATAATCCAGACCTAATGTGGCGTATTTGGAACTATGCAAAGTTGAGCGGCCTTAAGGAAATGAAATAAGAAGTGTCTATATCGGATAGAATATATTAACATATCAAAAAATAGTATTACATAATAATGAAATATGCAAGATGAGTTATGCTGAGTGAGATGTTGAGAAATCTATTGAATAGCGATGCAATAAATAATTAGGTTTTCAACAAGATCACTTGTTTTGTTATATATATAGGGGGTTGGCATTTATTGTTTAAAGTCATTGAATTAAAAAAAATAGAAGATGTGCTGGCTGTAGTTGCAGATCAGCCATATGATCCACGTAATAAAAGAAATCGCGGATACTATTTATATCGAGGATTACCGGACGATTCATTTGAGCTGAAAACCAGCCTTCAAAGAACATGCGGTGATTTAGGAACATTGCTTGAGCCTAAGATATTGGCCAATTTTTCTAAGTATACTGCTACAGAAGCTGATGTAGATACAGATACGGTCTGGAAAAAAATGCTTTTAGGACAACATCATGGATTACCAACACGTTTACTGGACTGGACGCATTCTCCTTTTATTGCACTCCATTTTGCTACATCAGCGAATTTAGATACCTTGGAAAAAACAGACAGTGTGCTTTGGAGAATTGACATAGAGGAACTGCATCAGCTGCTTCCTGAGAGTTTTAAAGACATTATGAAGGAAGAGGGAACAACTGTTTATTCAGTAGAAATGCTGGATATAGCCGCTTCTTCTATTGGAAAGTATGATAGGCAGATGGAAGATAGAGCAATGGTAATTATGGAGCCTCCATCAATTGATCCCCGTATTGTGAATCAATATGCTTTCTTTTCAGTTATTCCGGGACCGATGAATAATATCGAACTTTTTCTGGAAAAGTATACGAACAATACAGTTAAGTACATTATAAACAAAAAC
>CACXCB010000364.1 GCA_902766005.1 uncultured Erysipelotrichaceae bacterium
GCAATAAGCCTACGCTTGTGGACATCGTGTAAGACTTGGAAATATCCAAGCAGTGGTGGTTGAAGCAAGAATCCCCTGCCTTTAGGCTTGGGGAGTGTCAACCCGGCTATCCGCTTGCCTCAAGAATTGTGTTCTTCCTATGCAGAATGATCTCGAGCCAGGGAGACAGGGATTTTTCCCTGGCAAAGCAGGAATACGGGAAGATCAGCAAGGCCTACAGTATCTGGATCGTGTTTAACGCCCCGAAATATGCGCAGGACACAATCACCAGGATATCGCTGGGGACAAAGATGCAGTACGGCAGCCCGTACCATCTTGAAGGATACGACCTGATGGAAGGGATCATGATCTGCATTCCCGAAAGCGGAGAAAGCCGCAACAAGCTGATATCGCTGCTGTATACGCTGTTTACGAATAAGCTGGACAGCAAAAAGAAGAAAAGAAGACTGGAAAAGGAATTCGGAATCCGGTTAACAAAAGAGGAGGAAGAAGTGATGGAATCGACAAACGGGCTTGCTTCATATGTATGGGAAAAGGCACAGCGTGAAGGATTTTCCAGCGGAGAAAAGCAAGGCCTCCAACAAGGAATCGAACAAGGAATTAAACAAGGAATCCAACAGGGAATTGAGCAAGGAATCGAACAAGGCCTCCAAAAGGGAATCCGGTTGGGAGTTTCTCAGAAGAATCATGAGATCATTATGCGGATGCACCAGAAAGGCCTGGATGATGAGACTATTGCGATGTATTTAGATCTTTCTGCAGAAGAAGTCAGAAGCATTATTCAAAAGGGATAATTATTTATAACTGCTATGATACTGAGCGAAGTATTGTAGCAGTTTTTTTTTAACGTTATAATAAATGCGGGCTCAAGGAGGTTGTGAGTTTATGAATGATGATAAAGTGTTGAAAGAATTACATTCCTTTCTGAATGCTAATGCAAATGAAAATGTAAGTGAAGAGGATATGAATATGTTGTTGAAACAGTTTATGCATGTTTATAACAATACTGTTCATGAACCTGTTACACCAGAGACAGCTGAAACCTCTGATGACTATATGGAATTGTGTGAGAATGCAGATAATCTTTCGGTAAAGTTAAAGTATGCCAGAAAGGCATTGGCACTGGATCCGGATAATCTTGATGCGGAAAGAATTATAATTTTTTATAGCACAAGAACGATTTATGAATCCATACCTCTTTTTGAGAAAGCCTTATCTCGTGGCAAAGAGATCATGGAAAGAAAAGGTTATGCAGAATCTATTGGAGATTACTGGGGCATACTTGAAACAAGGCCGTATATACGTTTGTATTGTGCTTATGTACAGGCGTTGATTGATTGTCGCATGATGAAAAAAGCTGCAGAAGCCTGTGAAGAAATCATCCGGCTGAATGAAGGTGATAATACAGGTACAAGATATACATTAATGCATATCTATGCATATCTGGAAGATGAGGAAAGCGCATTAGCTCTTTACAACAAGTACAATGAGCATCCTGAATGCATGTTACTGATACCTTTATCCGTCATCTATTATAAGAAAGGTGACTATGAACAGGCATATGCATATTTGAAGATTGCGATGGATGTGAATAAGGATACAAGAAGATTCATCAGAGCGATGCAGAGAAACGGGGATCTTGATGGTCTGGTTGGTGATATGCCTTATGGATACAGACCGTATACGATAGAAGAATATCAGACAGAAATTGAAGAAAATGATTTCTTATTTGATGAAATAGATGAATACTTTGAATGGGCTCTGGCAGCAATAAAAAACAAGAGGTGATTGAATGAGCAGGTTATTCAAATTGATTCTTTGTATCTTTATTGGTTTGAATCTTCTGACAACTGTTTCTGCTGAAGAATCAGAAACAGAGGAAGTCTTAGTTACTTTTGATACTGGAACAGATGGGAAATTTATTGTAGATGGAAAAGAAGTGGAAATTATCATGACTGTGGAAAAAGGATCTACGGTAGAGGATCCGGGCATTCCGGTGAAAGATGGATCTGTTTTTGCGGGATGGTATCTGGAAGATACCTTTGAAACAAAAGTGGAAGATATCTCTTCTTATGTCATTGAAGATACAACTGATTTCTATGCAAAGTTTATCGCTTATGAAGATCTCTATTCTGTCACTTTGGTAACAGGAGGAAATATTTCCTATACCGATATAACAGGCAGTCATGAAGAATCGGATACCGCAAAGATTTATGTGGAAAAAGGCTCTGCATTACCTCTTGTTACAATCGGCTCTCCTAATGGAAAACCACTCTATGGATGGTACAGTGACGAAGCGTTTAATACCCTTGTAACAAATTCTTTGGACGGGTATGTTCCGGAAGAAGATATTACCCTGTATGCTAGATTTGTGAATACATATACAGTGACTTTGCAGAATTCCAAAGGCGGTACCTTCCTTGTAGATGGAAACAAGGAAAGTATTTCCCTGGAAATCTTTGAAGGTGAAGAAATACAGTCTGCTTACAGTTTTATGGAAATTAATCCGAATCAAGGATATGAATTTATCGGATGGTATGCAGATTCAGCCCTACAGAGTTTTATTACCATGGATATTGATACCTATGTTCCTGAAAAAGATATGACGTTATATGCAGGATGGAAAATGTTAGAAACAGGAACATGGAAGTCCAATTCCAAGGGATGGTGGTATGAATATGCGGATGGTACATATCCTGTAAATACATGGAAAGAAATCGATGGCAAAAACTATCATTTCAACAAATATGGTTATATGCAGACAGGATGGCTGAATGATTCCGGGAAATGGTATTACCTGAATCAGTCGGGACATATGACAACCGGTTGGCAGAAAGTGAATCATACATGGTATTACATGAATCAAGACGGTGTCATGCAGACAGGCTGGATCAAGCTTGGTAATACCTGGTACTATCTGAAATCCAGCGGAGCAATGGCTACGGGTTGGCAGAAGATAAAAAATGTCTGGTATTATTTAAATCCGTCCGGATCTATGGCAACTGGTTGGAAAAAGCTGAATAACATCTGGTACTATTTAAAGCCAAGCGGAGCTATGGCTGTTGGTTGGCAGAAAGTGAATAATGTCTGGTATTATCTCAATGCATCCGGAGCAATGGCCACAGGATGGAAAAAGCTGAATAACATTTGGTACTACTTGAAATCCAGCGGAGCTATGGTAACAGGATGGCAGAATATCAATGGAAAAACATATTACTTCAATACTTCAGGAGCAATGTTAACAGGTACTAAAGAAATTGATAATACGGTTTATATTTTCGATGAAAAGAATGGTAATATGATCTCTTCTGTATTAATTGCCAATAAGAAACATTTCATCGGAACCTATGAGCCATCTGATCTCATCTCTGTAGGAAACGGTGTTTCCATGGTAAGAGAAGCTGCAAATGCATACATGCAGTTACAAAGTGCAATGTCTAATGCAGGTTACAGTATCTCTCCATGTTCCGGATACAGATCTTATTGGACACAAAAGGATCTTTGGGCAAGGTATGCAAATGAGGATGGTGCATCCTTTGCGGATACCTATTCTTCCAGAGGTGGTTATTCTGATCATCAGACAGGCTATGCGATTGATGTATATTTCAATAACCATTTAAATAACTGGGCATGCAAAAACCTGTATCTGTATTCCAACAGTGACGGACCTGCATGCTGGCAAGAGGCACCTGTGAAGAAACTGCACAGTATTCTTGCGGATTATGGATTTATTGTCCGTTATCCGGAAGGAAAACAATCCATTACCGGATATCAGCCGGAATACTGGCATTTGAGATATGTAGGAACATATCTTGCAAAGAAGGTATATGATAGTGGGCTGTCACTGGAAGAATATCTCGGTGTAGCCGGAGGAGATTATCGATAGTAAACAGAAGGGTAAAACCTTCAATGTCATTCAATTAAGCCAAATCTCAGGGATGGAAGTTAAAAACCATCCCTTTTTGATTGCGGTGAAACAAGTTATACAAGAAAA
>CACXCB010000365.1 GCA_902766005.1 uncultured Erysipelotrichaceae bacterium
AATAATATGAAAACAGCTATACTTGTTGATGGAGCCTTTTATAGAAGGAGAGCGTATACTGCTTTTGGAGATAAAACGCCCAAAGATCGCGCAGACGAATTAATTGAATATTGCTGGAGGCATCTTAAATGGCATGGTGAAGCTGATAACGAATTATATAGAATTTTTTACTATGACTGTCCACCCATTTCAAAGCAGGTTTATCATCCTTTTCTTAAGCAACCGATAGATTTATCTAAGAGCAGTATTCATAATTGGTCAACAGATTTTTATAATGAACTGAAAAAGAAAAGAAAAGTCGCTCTCCGTATGGGGGAAATATCTGAAATCTCAGCTAAATATAATATAAAACCTCGTGTTTTATCAAAACTCCTTAGAGGTGAGATCTCATTGGATGACTTAAGCGTAAACGATTTTATATTCGAAGCAGAACAAAAAGGTGTAGATATGAAAATAGGCCTTGATATCGCTTCTTTAGCATACAAAAAACAAGTAGATCAAATAATCTTAATTTCCGGAGACAGTGATTTCGTTTCAGCATCTAAACTAGCTCGTAGGGAGGGTATAGATTTTGTTTTAGATCCACTTTTTGCCAACATCAAACCAAATCTATTCGAACATATTGATGGTTTGAGAACATGCGATAATGCATTTAAACCTAAGCACGATAATTAATTACACCCGGTACAGTTCATCAATATACGCCTATGCAATTGTCCCACAAAAACAAAACAGAATGGATTCATTCCATTCTGTTTTTTGATGATTACCTACGATTTTGTTGCTCTTTAAATATTGTAATCTTCATTATATTAGTAAAACAACATAAAGAGTATAAAAAACAAAATAAACGGGTTGTATTCTAAAAAATCAATCAATGCCTTATGTTTTTGCCTTTGCTCTTCACTCATTACTGATTTAAAGGCTTCTTTTAAGACGAAACTATAATATACTATTCTAACGAATAAACCCCTGCGCAACTGTCCTATAGGATCAAAACTGCCCGACAGAGTCCTAGCCACAATTGAAACTAAAACATCTGCTCCTATAAACAGCAATATTACTAATATGAAACCAATCCATTGTTTTTTCATTATTAATTCACATCGTAAACGCCACCATACCATGTCGCGTCTATCCCAAATTGACTGTTACAATATTTACTATTCCATGAAGTTATTGAAGTTGTCCGTAATATAGTACAAAATCATTCATCATGGTCTTCGGTATCTTCTGCTACCATTTGTAGTGGTTCTGGCTGTACCATATAGATTACCTTTGATTCTTCTCGCTTAGAAAAGTACGGATCGCCTATACCGAAAAATCTTTCAAAGAATATTCTGAACTTATCTATTATTGCCTGCTTCTTTGCTGCTCTATTACCACCGCCGAAGCGTGAAACAGGTGGCATAAGCTTATCTATATCAGTTCCGGTAGTCTTGATTTCTCCATTCTTGAACGAATCTTCCAAAAAACGCCTGGTCTCTGCTTCATTGAGTTTCTCCTCTGTGATAATTTGCATAAGCTGTCTTTCACGCTCTTCAGATACATAGTAATGCCATTCTGTCATTACATCTTCAACATCGTTTATACCGGCAATGAACGTTTCAATCAACGCCTTCTTACTGCGAAGCTCTGGCGAAGCGTCAACCGCTTTTTGAATAGTAATAAGGACCTCTTTATCTTGGCAATGACTATCATGATACTTTTTGACAAGGAGCAAGATGTAATCAATGTTGATCTCAATTTGCTTTATGAGTTCAACCTCAAAAATGACATCATCCGTGATATCTTCCTTCTCTCCGCCTTTTCTCTTTTTTCTCCATTCATCTCGGAGATCCTGATAACGGCTCAGATAATCCTGAAGATCTCGCTCAGAAAGCAATTCCTTGCCTGAAAATTCATCAAAGGAAATAAGTAAATTCCTCATCCGCAGTATCGCACCAAAGAGTGCGATGAAATCCTTTTGGTTCTGTTCTCCGATTATCTGAGGCATTGACAAAGGAAACTTTGTTTCAAGCTCTTCTATCAAATCGACATATCCGGGGTGGACTCTGTCATCTGGGCCAATATAACCAAGATAATAATCCTTGAATGTTTGTAGTAATACGATTCCACCGGCATCCTTATCACCAAATAAGGCAATAGCGTCGTCCACTCGTTTTTGCAGGTTTCTGAAGCATACGATATTACCAAAGGTCTTGATACTATTAAGAATACGATTTGTTCGGCTAAATGCCTGAATAAGGCCATGCATCTTCAGGTTCTTATCGACCCACAACGTATTAAGTGTTGTCGCATCAAACCCTGTAAGAAACATGTTTACAACGATCAAAAGGTCCAGTTCCTTATTCTTCATACGAAGGGATACATCCTTATAGTAATTCTGGAACTTGTCCCCGTCTGTAGAATAATTGGTATGAAACATCTCGTTGTAATCCCTGATTGCTGCATCAAGGAAATCACGGGATGACTGATCGAGAGCTGACGTATCCTCAGAGTTCTCCTCATCTAAGATTCCGTCGGATTCCTCCTCATTAGCACCATAACTGTATATAGAAGCTATTCTCAATGACTTCGATGGATTCTCAGTCATCTGTTTCTTGAATTCCTGATAATAGAGCTTTGCCATTGGAACTGAAGAAACACAAAAAATTGAATTGAATCCACTAACACGTTGTTTTTGATTTATTTCTTCAACAGCACCTCTTTCAGCTGATGCAACTTCAGATACATTAGTAAGGACATTAAACAGATAAGACCTATCTCCACGATATGTTTTCTGGTCGAAATGATCCAAGATATACTGAGTAACGAGTTTTATACGTTCAGGCGCCATAAACGCCTTTTCACGATCGATATCCCAAACATCCTTATCATCGATATTTGGATCAGTATCCATGGTCTTGATATAGTCTACTCGGAACGGAAGCACATTCTTATCATTGATGGCATCAACTATTGTGTATGTATGAAGTTGATCACCAAATGTCTGTTCTGTTGTAAAGAACTGTGGATTTCTTACTGCTCCTGTATTGACTGCAAAAATTGGAGTTCCTGTAAAACCGAATAAATGATACTTTTTAAAGTTCTTAACTATGGCAGCATGCATATCACCAAACTGTGATCTATGACACTCATCAAAAATGATTACAACATGCTTCTGATATACATCATGTCCAGGATTCTTTTTTACGAATGTAGAAAGTTTTTGAATAGTAGTAATAATGATCTTGCATTCATCATTTTCAAGCTGTTTTTTTAGTATAGCCGTAGATGTGTTGCTATTAGCAGCGCCTTTTTCAAAACGGTCATACTCCTTCATAGTCTGGTAATCCAGATCCTTACGGTCAAC
>CACXCB010000366.1 GCA_902766005.1 uncultured Erysipelotrichaceae bacterium
CACTAATTATAAGAAAGTCCTGAATTATGTCTAGTAATTCAGGACTTTTTATATATCTGCTGATATCAGGCTTATGAAAGAAGAAACTCTGATCAGTAAGCATGTATTGTCAGACTGCAGTTGATCAGAAAAAGTTGAAAGGTTTCCAGGAAGAGAGTCCAATTGCCAAAAGTACTCTTCAAGCTTGTAGATACTGTCCGTATGGAAAACACTCCTGTACATGATGCAGTAAGAGAAGCACTTGTTAATTGTCTGGTAAATGCGGATTTCTATCTTCCGCGAGGTATTGTTGTAGAAGGCTATCCGGATAAGATCGTTTTTAGAAATCCCGGTACAATTATCGTTGGAAAGAAACAGATGCTCCGCGGAGGAGATTCCGAGCCAAGAAACGCAAACATTATGAAAATGTTTAACTTGATCGGACTGGGAGAACATGCCGGAAGCGGAGTACCGGATATCTTCTCTATATGGAACAGTGCCGGATACGATGATCCGATCGTTGAAGAGTTTTTTTGGAGATGATTCAACAAGCAAAACAATTGTAACTTTACCTCTGACAGAAAAGAATATTTTTTCGCCCCTTTTTGACGAACGGGCGAAAAACGGGGCGAAATCCTCGAAGGTCAAAGATCGCGTCAAAATAATATTTGAATTAATTCAGAACAATCCAAGTATCAAAAATGCAGAGCTTGCAGCCATAACCGGGAGCTCCAAGCATCAGATAGAGAGCTCAATAAAAACTCTTAAGGAGGCTGGTAAAATACACAGGGAAAATGGGAACCGTAAAGGAAAATGGATCATTGACTGATTTTCTTTAAACGTATAACCCGTAAAATTTCATGTTATCGTGCTGTTTTGCAGGACATATTTGACTCAAAGGACTGCATTATTCTGTTTCATTTCTGATACATAATATCCCAAAGCCATCAGACATGACATGTTGCTAATTTTATCAGATATGATATAAAATCAAAATGTATTCTGATAGTAAAGTACGCAAACACAAATTACCTGACACTACTAAAAAAATCCCAATTTGGGATTTTTTATTGTAGTTTGCTGATCAATTCCAACAGTTCTTTGTAGAAAGGTCTTGGATCATTTTGAATGGTATAACCACCCTGCAGGCTTGCATGATCTCCTTGATAGTCCGGGAAGATATTCCATTGTCCTTTGACGATATTCTCAGGATCTAAGTTTCTTTGCGGATCATTGAAAGGTGCACGGGCAGAGATGGTATTCACAAGTCCGTCATTATCACGCCATTTTTCATCAATCACAACGCCATTACTGGTAACACCCTTGTATTTACCGACAAGGACGGATGTTCTGACAAACATGCCTTCTGTTTTCTTAAGATCAGGATAATGTGTACCATCCTCTTGGAGAATAGTACTGCTGCAGGCAATGGAAAAATAATACGTATCTTTTGACAGATGAATTCTTTCATTCAATGCCATGGCATGATCGATTTCCATATCATATGCCGCAAAATCACGAGGATCTCTTTTATCCTTTTGCATTTTTGTAGAAAAACTCATGATTTTGGAAAGAACCTGATATTTTAAAGGCAGGTCCACATGTTTCGTATCAAAATCCGGATCATTGTTCATGTCATAGGAGACTGTTCCGTTTGTCGGTGCAGCCAATGTAACAATCGCAAATACCCTTTTACCCATGCCGCCTTTAAACAGCGGTGAAAGATCCTTAGGATGCGTCAGATTCTGCTCTTCCTCACTGCCATTAGCAAGCAGTTCCGCTAACAGCCGTATGGTTGCCCCACCGAAGGAATGGCCGATCAGAACAATCCTCGTATCATCATTCCAGTTTTCTATTAACGACATTCCGGTAAAGTCTTTCCCATAACGCTCATGTCTGTATTTGATACTGTGACTTCTGCCATAATCTGTTCTTGTTCCGGCTATTTGGGCATACAGTTCGCAAGCCCTGTCCCACGCACTGCCTGTCGGCGCAACACTTGCCCCATGGCAACGATATCCTTCATTTCTGAGGTCTTTCAAAAGATCTCCTGTCTGCATTCCCCAATACGGCCTGCGCTTATACTGCCGGTCATATTCGCCCCAGCCTGAAAGGCCATGGCAAAAGATAAATTCCAATTCTGACATACATGGCTCCTTTATATTATTGTAAAGGATGCCACGCATATATGCCAATGTGAATATTTATTTGTACCAGAGTTTTTGTAAAAGGATCTCGATGTCTTTGACTGATGCAGCATAATCCTTCAGGGAATGATATGTATCATCATAGAGATCTTCATAATCCGATTGGGTAAACGTATATGACTGATTTCCATAGGTAAACCGGACATGATCCAGATTATCAACACAGACAATCAGCATTCCTGCTGCTTTGCGGCAGGCAGATTCGGATAGTTCTTCTCCCTTAAGTTCATCAATATGCATGATCCAGCCATATGGCTTTTTTTCTGTTTCCAGTTCATTGGTGTAACTGCCTAGCATATAGGAAATGCCCAAAGTATTTGCCAAGCGCTGGTTTGCGGGCATATCACCAACATATAAGTTTTTGTTTTTGTACAATTCATTGGCCAGATGCGATATTTCATATCCATCCTGCCAGGCAATTTCATCACCGATTTCTACGGTTTGAATCGTCTGGTTTGCCTTATAATCCACTGTAATCCGCTCTTTTCCAAACAGCTTTGCAGGAACAGTCTTAACAGCGATTCTGACAGCTCCATCCTCTTCTGACACACTCTCTGCTCTAAGCGCATAGCCTTCGCCGGCATAAACTGTTGCATGGACTGTATGATCATCTTCAACAGATACTGTATAACTATCTGCTGTTTTCATTTCTTTTCCAACGACAAATACACGAATCAAGGGAATCGCTGCAATCAGGCAGATTACAGCCAATCCGGCTAACAGGGATTTACGCCAATCCCTTTTTACCTTTTTCAAATAATCAATTTCCTTTTCTTCATCTTGCAAAACAGGAAGATCCCCTTTCATATGATGATATTTCTTCTGACACGCTTCACAGGTTTTTAAATGCTCTTCAATCATTTGATTTGTCACATCTCCGGTTAAGCCATCAATATAGTTTGGCAACAAATCTTCTATAACTTCACACGGAATATTCTTTTCACTCATCTTTCAGCAGCTCCTTTCGTAAATTTTCTTTTGCTCTGTAAAATGTAACTCTTGCCCAGTTTTCACTCTTTCCAAACACCTCTCCTATTTCCGAAAAGGAAAGATTACCATAAATGCGCAACTGTACAACTTCCTTCTGCGTATCGGGCAGATGATGGATACATTTTAACAATCGGATTTTTTCTTCTTTTTTGAGAAATACTTCATCAGCCCCGTCTGTGATCCGATCTTCTTCCTGCGGTTCAACAGCTGCAGGATTTTTTCGATACCATGCATAGAGCTGGTTTCTGGCAATGGAACATAACCATGTCGTAATCCGGCAGGACCCGTCAAAGGAATTAATCCCTTTGATTGCCTGGAAAAAGGTTTCCTGTGTTATCTCTTCCGCCAGTGAAGCATTTCCGCATAATGTCATCAGATACTTGTACACAGTCTGCGCATGTTGCTGATAAATCTCATCCATGGAACCCATTTTTTCCTCCCTTCCATACGTTTATGTCCAAAACTCAGAAAATGTTACAGATTTTTAAAAAATTTCGTAAAGAAATGCATGTTGAATCCAATGATACTCAATATAGATTCAGAAGTCCGAAAAAAGGAATCGCAAAGATTCCTTTCATTTTCTCATCTGGTATCTCGGGTCAGGCTTGCTTAGAATATCCAAAGCACGTGCTTCCAGTTCATCTTCATAGCCAAGATAATGATTGGTGATCAATGTCATCAGGTGCACCGGATGCCCACCGCCAAGCAGTATGCCGTTAAAACATCTTCCGCAACAGGTGATCACCGGCAGCCCATTGAACTGTTCTACCTTTTCTTCCATCAGCTTCTTTGTCATTTCCTTGCCATTGTGCGAAATATGATCAAAGGACGGAATTTCATTGGCATATCTTACGGATTCAAAATGAAGTGTTCCGCAAAAATCGGAGTTTTCTTTGTTTCTCGGCAGTTCAATATACCGAATATGCATCTTTGTCAGAAGGCTTCGGACTGCCATGTGAATTTCCGGATGGTTTCTGTCCCTGTAACAATCCTGAATCACAAATTCTTTTCCTTGATAATCGGGTAAAATGAATGTAGTATCCTGATCCAGAATCTCCCAGAAACTGATGGTATGGCTGTTACGCTGTTCAACAGTTTCCCTGCATGCCTGGCAGAAATAGATGGCATTGTCTTCTTCTGTCAGTTCTGTTTTATCAAAGTGGCAGCAAGCTCTGATTTCCATTCCTGCTTCTTTTGCATATTCCCTGAGACTTTTTGCCGAAACAGGATCCAGCCTGTTGAAGGTACAGCTTGGATAGTAATGATTCATTTTTTGTCTCCTTTCTGAAAACCATAGAAATGTATGATATTCATGTCTTCTTCCATGTCTAATCCATGACTTCCGAGATCTTTGTCAATCTCATGACAGCCATGATCCGGCAGGAACGTAAATACGGCATTTTTTCCTTCCCAGGTTTTTTTTGCCGCTTCGACCAGTGTCTGAAATGCATGGGCATTATGGTCAATTTGTGCCAAGGAGATATCTGCCTCGGGTCCATAACGATGCATGGTGGAATCAAAGTTTGCGTTATAACAAAGCACAATATCATACCGGTCTTCTTTTAACACTTCCAATGTCTTTTCATTGCATTCATCCGGGGTGTCGCACTCAATGTATGCCATATCCCTCTGTTTGAAAATTTCCGTGATGCTGTCACCTTTTGTTGAAATGATGATCGGCTTTTTGCCTGCACGAATCGCCACATCAAACAATGTATCACAGGTTAATACCGGCTTGACATAAGCCTGAATACCATGCTGATCCGGATTTAATCCGGAATACATGGAGGCAAAACATACCGGTGTCACGCTTGGCATGACAGACAGGACAGGAATGGCAATGCTTGTTTCCTGAATGACGGGAATAAATCTTGTAGTGTACTTCTGATACAGCCACAAGGCAATCGCATCCGGGTTATACAGCAATACTCTGTCCGCTTTTTCCCCCTGAAAGAATTTCTTTGCGGTCTCCATCACAACAGGATTTGCTTCATCAGCGCCTTGAGGAGCATCAAATCCCAACAGTTCTGCTATTGTTCTGCATGTTTGCGTAATACGCAATGAATCTCTCACTTCCATGATTCCTCCCAAACAATTTCTCTCTGTTTATTTCGGTAAGCCATCCACCTTTGAAGTTGCGGAATAAGTTCTTCCACAATTTCCCGATCCGAAGGATCTTTGACTTGTATTTTTGCATATGCATCTTTCAGAATCATCTCTCCGAGAATCTTTTGGGTATTCCTGGTTGTGATGACATATTGATCCAAAAGATCCGTGTATCCTTCATCTCCCTCAAGATATTCCCTGATCATGCATTTATCCGATAAAGCCATGATTTCAAAATAGGATACCTTTTGCAGGGTGAGCCCCTGCGGGGGTGCATTTTTCAAAGAAGCGGTTTTGGATCTCTTTTCCAGGATATTCCGTATTTCTTCCGGCGGAATTCTTCCCCTTCCGGCTTCAATCAATTGACCGGCCATCATTCTGACCATATAACGCAGAAATCCTTTCCCCAGAAAAGTGATTTTCAGAATATTTCCTTCCATGGAAAAAGAGATGTCTTTTACCGTTCTGACCTGATCCTGTTTCTCGTAAAGAGAGGTTGCGTTGAAAGAAGTAAAATCATGTTCCCCGATGAAGTATTTCGATGCTGCTTTCATTTTTTCAACATCCAGTGTATACGGACATTGATACACTGTATCCTTTGTGAAGACATCATACGGTCCAAGATTAATCCGGTAATCATACTGCTTCATCTTTACGCAATATCTGGCATGGAAAGTTTCAAATGCCTCTTCCATTTCCGTAATATGAATATCCTTGGGCAGTTTGCCGTTGATCGCATACATCCATTTGCGAACAGGCATTTCCCTTTTCGTGTCAAAGTGGAATACCTGTCCTCTTGCGGAAACACCTGCATCCGTTCTGCCTGAAGCAACAATACTTGTCTTCTCTTGCGTGATGACTGAAATTGCTTCTTCGATCTTTTCCTGTACAGTTCTTTTGTTTTTCTGTGATTGCCACCCTTCGTAATTTGCCCCTACATAGGCAACGGTGCATTTATATCTTTTCATAAGAAATAAGCAAGAAATATCATGCCTGCCAATATGGCCGCTGCCCCAAACAGCAGGATGTAATCACGCATATGCATTTTCAGCACTTTATAGCGTGTTCTTTTTTCACCCGGTGCATAGCCTCTTGCCTCCATGGCATTGGCTAAATCCTCTGCTCTTTGAAATGCGGAAACAAACAACGGAACAATCAAGGACAGGATTGCCATAATCTTCTCCGAGAATTTGCCTTCCGTCAAATCCACACCTCTTGATTCCTGTGCTTTGATAATTCTTTCCGTCTCTTCAATCAGATCCGGAATAAAGCGCAAAGCAATACTGATTAACATCGCAATTTCATGTGCCGGAACATGGATCTTTTTAAAAGGTGTCAAAAGATCCTCAATACCCAATGTCATATCCAGAGGCTTTGTGGTTGCGGTCAATGCGGTTGTGATCATAATCATCAACAGAAGTCTTACGGCAATATACAGCGTCTGCAGGATGGCATCGCTGTAAATGGTGAAGCTGCCGATTTCAAGCCAGAGATCACCTGTCTTGGTAAAAAAGACATTAATGAGTAACAGGAACACAAGCATGAACAGCATCGGCTTCATCGCCTTCCAGATAAAAGTGAAACTCAGTTTGGAAAGGATGATCACTCCGGCCACCGCCACAAAGATGATGGCATAACCTGTCCATCCTGCCGGAAAGAAAATCGAAATCAGCACCAGCAGCATCGCCATAATCTTGGCTCTTGGATCCATTTTATGTACAGGAGAATCGAGTGGTATATATCTGCCTAATGTAATATTACCCATGTTTCTTCACCTGCCTTGCAATGCATTTTGCCAATGCGGTTTCATCCATGACATCTTCCGGTACATCAAAACCGTTCTCTTTTAAAAGATCTTTCATTCTTAATAATGCCGGAGGCAGAATATTCAATTCCTTGCATAAAGAGGTATCTTTAAAGAAGTCTTTGACATTCGTATGCAGAGAAACTTTGCCGTCTGCCATTACGATAACATTATCGCAATAATGAAAGACATGTTCCATGTCATGGGTAACAATCAGAATCGTCTTTCCGTGTTTCTTGTTCAGATCCCAGAACAGGCTCATCATGGATATTGCACCTTTGGGGTCAAGACCTGCCGTAGGCTCATCGAGAACAAGCACCTTCGGGTTCATTGCAAGGATACCTGCAATAGCGACTCTTCTCTTCTGTCCTCCGCTTAATTCAAGCGGGCTTTTTTCATAAACATCATCCGGCATTCCAACCAATCGCAATGCCTGCTTTGCTTTTTGCTGCGCCTCTTCTTCCGAAACACCGAAATTTTTCGGACCGAAGGCAACATCTTTCAAAACAGTTTCTTCAAAGAGCTGATATTCGGGGAACTGAAACACAAGTCCCACATCCCCTCTCAGGGATTTCAGCTTCTTCGGTTTTTCCCCTGCAGTAATCACACGATCCAGAATATGAATCGTACCTTCCTCCGGCAGCAACAACGCATTTAAATGCTGCACAAGCGTACTCTTGCCTGAACCGGTCTGTCCGATGACCGCTGTCATCTTGCCTTCCTCAATATCGAGATTAATATCGGATAATGCCTTGTATTCATAAGGCGTGCCTTTGGAATAGATATGGCTTACATGTTCGAACGATATTGGCATAATTCTTTCACCAGTCCTTCCATTGTCAGATGTTTTTCCACTTCTACTCCATGCTGATGCAGAAAATCACCAAGTTTCATGCTGAAAGGTGTATCGAGCTGTATTGCCCTGATCTTCCTTTCATCCGCAAATACTTCATGAGGCGTGCCTTGCATCGCCAGTCTTCCGTTATCTAGAGCAAGGACATAATCACTTTGCGCAACTTCATCTATATCATGGGTAATGGATAAAATTGTCAACCCGATTTCTTTATGCAGTTCCATGATGACCTTTTTGATCTCATCTTTTCCCTGTGGATCCAGCATGCTGGTGGCTTCATCAAAAATCAATACACTCGGTTTCATTGCCAGAACACCGGCAATTGCAACTCTTTGCTTCTGGCCGCCGCTGAGATGTGTCGGTTCCTTGTCAAGATATTTTGTCATTCTGACCCTTGCTGCGTTCTCATTGATAATATCATCCATTTCTTCCTGCGGCACGCAATGATTTTCCAAGCCGAAAGCAATATCATCACGGACTGTTGAACCGATGAACTGGTTGTCCGGATTCTGGAAAACAATGCCGATTCGGTTGCGGATCTTCGGCAGATTTTCCATATTCAGTTCTAACCCATCAATTTTTATTGTGCCGCTTTCCTTTTCCAGCAAGCCTGCAAGCAATCTGGCAATGGTGGATTTCCCGCTGCCGTTATGTCCGATAATGGTTGTATAAGTTCCTTTCTCAATGGAAAAGGATACATCCTGTATCGTCTTCACTTCCTCACTGTAGGAGAAATTCAGATTTTCTACTTCAATAATCTTCATAAACGTTCCTTTAATGTAAACTATTATAAACAAACATGGAAATATTTCCATGAAAAGAATCTAAAGAAATGCCTTTTGCAAGGCATCTCTTATTTCATTTCCGCAATCAGTTTTTCAAGCACATCTTTTTCAAGCGGCGTATTCAGCGCAAGAATCGAGTAGCTGTATTCTCCGATACTCCAGGAAGCCATGGAGATTGTCTCCCCATCTCCTCTTTCCGTGACTTCTGCATCCCCCACATCCACTATATTGGTGCTTCTGAAAGTCACATTCGGTTCATAGAGCTCACTGCCGTCGCATGTATATGCTTTGGAGAAACGGACACCTTCCTCCCCTGCATCATTGGTAAACCATTCTTCTATCACAACGTTGGTATATGCCCTGAAATTTGTATTCGGATAGAGATCAGGCTGTGGATTTTCCGGAATTTCAGCTTCAAAATTGGCAATCAGGGAAGCGGCTCTTAAACTGTCGACATCAATCCACATCGCTGTCTGCTGCTGTCCGAACGGGCTCTGGTAGTTGACCCCGCATGCATTGCCCTGCAGCTGCTTTCCGTTGGTTAAGGTCATGATCAAGACACCGATTGCCGCAATGGCAATCACAATCAGAATATATGTTTTGGCGGATATACCGTTCTTCTTCTCATCCATACAAAATCACCTCGATAGATACTATAAATGACTTTGCCGGATTTTACCAGTCTAAATATCCGAATCATATGCAAAGAAGTAAAGATGTATACGATCGATTTGGTATAATGATGCTGAGGATTAAATATGCAAACCATAACCGTTCAGCAAGCAAGAAGATTTATCCTGTTAAAACAGGGATTATACGGGGAATATTTTTTTCACAAAAAACAAGGTGCACTGGATTACATCATGCAGGCAGGATGCATTCAATACGATCCGATTGATGTTGTGGGGAGAAATGCAGAACTGACATTGCAGTCACGCGTGAAAAACTTTCAAAAGAAGGATTTATATCATCTGTTGTATAAAGACAGAAAACTCGCAGATTATTTTGACAAGGAATTGTCCATTATTCCCATACAGGACTGGCCGTACTTCCAAAGATACAGGGATCTGTGTAAGAAGAACGGAAAACGCTTTGATGGACTGGATGAGATCTCTCTTCAGGCAAAAGAATATATATGCAAACACGGTCCTGTCAGCTCTGCATCTTTACCTATTGAAGGCAATATACAATGGCATTCCTCTATTCACTGGAGCGGAGACTGGGGCGGCAAACCGGTAAAAGCTTCCCGATCGGTATTGGAGCAGCTGTATACAACCGGCGAACTCGTGATCCATCATAAGGAAGGCACAAGAAAGTATTACGATCTGTCTGAAAAACATATTCCCAAAGAAATCCTTCAGGCAGAAGATCCTCTTCCTGATGATTTTGATCATGTTAAATGGAGAGTTTTAAGAAGAATCGGTGCCGTAGGATTACTATGGAATAAGAATTCCACTGCCTTTTTAGGCATAAACATGGATACAGAGACCAGAAACATAGTCTTTGCAGCATTACTGCAGGAAGGAAAAATCAAAGAAATTTATGTGGAAGGCATATCTTCAGCTTTTTATCTTCTTTCTTCTGACAGGGAATTACTGGAAAAAGCAGAAAACAAAACCAACCGGAACCGTTGCGAGTTCTTAGCACCTCTCGATCCCATGTTATGGGACAGGAACCTGATCAAAGCACTGTTTGACTTTGACTATACATGGGAAATCTATGTACCTGCTTCAAAAAGAAAATACGGATATTATGTGCTGCCTGTTTTATACAATGACAGGCTGATCGGCCGGATAGAGCCTGTCATCGAAAACAACACCCTGATAGTAAAAGGCCTCTGGCTGGAACCAGAGACCAAGATGAGCAAAAAGCTGGAACATGCCCTTCAGCAAAGATTGAAGAAATTTGCAGTATTCAATCAGTATACCTATATTGAAGGCAATCTTTTGTATTATTCCAGATAAGTGTCAAGTTTAAGATAACTTTTCGGCTTCTTCATCCATGTTTTTTGCTGACAATATTCAAGGAATCTCTCCAAAGGCTGAATATCTTCCTTTTCGTCATATGCCTGCAGACAGTCATAATACAGTTTTTTATCTTCTTCATAAATGATGACAGGTTTTATATGATGCATCAGGAAATAGTAATTCAGCAATGTTCTTCCTACCCTGCCGTTTCCGTCCGCAAAAGGATGGATGGATTCAAAACGAGCATGAAAATATGCGGCGATCAAGGCATAACGATCTGATTTTGTTTCATTGATTTCATCCAGTAATTCGTTTATATCATTTTCGACTTCAGAAGCAGGACTGCCGATTTCATATTTACCGACAATATAATCTCCTTTTTTGAATTCACCCGGCCGTTCTCCCTTCAGGTATCGATTTTCATCGTAAGTACCGGCAGTAAGAATTCTGTGGATTTCCTTGATCAGAGAAACTGTTATTTCTTTTTTTTCAATCAAATGATCAATCATAAAATCCGCGCATCTTTTCTGATTCTGTATTTCAAACAAAGTTCTCGGATCGCCGGAAAAACCTGTTACTTTTCCATTTTCAAAGACTTCCCTTGTATCATGATAATCGGTTTCCGGATTTTCAATCTTATTGGAATGATATGCAAACAGAATCCGATAATCAACCATCAAAGTTTGCAAATCCTCTTTCGTTTTATAATCTGTTTTCAACATGAATAAAGTATAACACAATTATTTATGATTCCCGGAAGATTGTTCCAGCCTCTTTGATAGATATTTGCTCAGCTGAGGATCCACACAATAACTCTTCTCTTCTCCATTCTCTTCTACAGAAGCATTCATTCCAAAAAAGGCAATGTTTCCCATTGCCCAAGTATGTAACCAAAAAACTCTTTCTGATTGTTTCAAAGCACTTCATCGATCATTATGTCTTCCGGATTCTCATCGGAATATTCATTCCTGTTTCTTTCTTCATCAAGTTGTTGAATCAGTCTCTCTCTGTTGCTTCCTTACAAGTACATACACCTTCATAACATCTTTCTGCTTCACATTCACTCACCAAAAAAGCACTGTCAGAGGGAATTCTGGCAGTAAAATAATAGCCGTCCACATAGCTAAGTGCATTTTGTACATCATCTGATAGTTCAATGTTCATTCTTTGATTGATGAAATTCTGTACAAACCGTAAGCTATGCGTATGAAGAAAATGATTCTTTTCCCCGACCTCTTCCATCGTTTCCGGTTCAAAATACTCTGAAATAATATGTCTCAGATATCTTTCACAAGTACTCTGTGCAAGTTACGCAATATCCGATCCTCTTTCACCTCTGTCATAATTCCGCTGGATAAAGCCAAAAGTATCATCAGCAAAGTCCTTATAATTTAATGCCATTTCATTCCTCCTTTCTTTCATACAGCCGAATCATATCATTTCTCACCATCTGATAAAAGAAACTGTCCCGATTCTGAAAAACATGCTTCATAGTAACACTCGGATCCACATTCGCAAGTGAAATATCATGATTCCCTACATTTGATTGAAATTGCCTCCATTTTTCTTCATAACCCGGTACCCCCTCAAAGGCATCGTCAAAAAACAAACAGTAAGTCTGCATCACTGTCAAACCTTTGTTCATGCCTTGCACAGCTTCCAAAAAGATACACGCTGTCTATGTATTTCCATATTTGCTCCGCCTGTGCATCCATTAAGGCACTTTTTATGGTGTTCTTATGTCTTTCATTCAGCTTTCTTTTATACATACTCTAACCTATATTAAATACATCATTTAACAGGGCATATCGCAAATGTCCAACATTCCATGAAGACACAAAGGAATTCAAATTACAGAAATACAGTCTTTACCTATAATTGTCAAAATCCCTGTTCCGGTATTTCCGGATACAGGGATTTATTTCTTATTCAGATGCTGCATGTCCCCGTCGACACCCCTTTATCCAATCTTGTTGACTAACAATTATCCTCCCGTCCCTCACCGCGCGTCATTTTTTCTTCCCAATTGCGCCTCTCTCCTTATCATCTACACGCCTTTCTTAGCACTCTTTTTCTCCATCTGCGCCACCCTCTACACGCTCTCTTTCCAGTTCTCTCTTCGCAGTAATCTTCTTTTCCGTCTTTCTTGCAAGGCTCCCTTCCCTTTCTCTTTTTCTCCCTTTCCCCACCTATACGGTCGTTTCCGCTCAGAATCCGAGGCCTTCGCCCCACTTCCGGCAAAAGGCCTTTTTCTCGCGTACAGGCCATGTACACGGCCGGAACGCGAAAAAAGCCCTGTACCAGGCAGATACGCCCAGTGCAAGGCTTGGGTTGGGTTTATTCTTTTTTTATTCTTTAGGGAATGGGGTGCAGATTGAGGGGAATAGGCGGGGATAGAGGGAATGGAAAAGATAAACGGGATTCAACCAAAAAGGACCTGTGCCCAAAGGGGCATAAAGGGATTAAACAGGAACATTGCAAATGATTATATGTTCAATCCGCAATCTCATTGCCGGTATAGAGCTGATAATATCTGCCTTTCTTTGCGATGAGTTCATCATGGTTGCCACGCTCAATGATTCTGCCTTGTTCAAGGACCATGATGCAGTCACTGTTTCTGACGGTTGATAATCTATGTGCAATGACAAAGGTTGTTCTTCCTTTCATCAATGCATCCATGCCTGCCTGTACAATTTTCTCTGTACGTGAGTCAATGGAAGAAGTTGCTTCATCAAGAATCATTGCCGGCGGATCAGCTACAGCGCATCGGGCAATTGCAAGCAGCTGTCTCTGTCCCTGGGAAAGGTTTCCTCCATCTCCTTTCAGCATGGTGTTATAGCCTTCAGGAAGTCTGCGGATGAAGCTGTCTGCTCTTGCAAGAGCAGCTGCAGCCATGCAATCCTCGTCTGTTGCATCCAGTCTTCCGTAACGGATATTTTCCATAACCGTTCCGGTAAACAGATGCGTATCCTGTAATACCATGCCGAGAGATCTTCTGAGATCCGGCTTCTTGATCTTGTTGATATTGATGTCATCATAACGGATCTTTCCGTCAGCGATATCATAGAAACGGTTAATCAGGTTAGTGATGGTTGTCTTTCCTGCGCCAGTAGATCCGACAAAAGCAATCTTCTGTCCCGGTTCGGCATCGATATCAATATCATGCAGAATCGTCTTCTTGCCATCATAGCTGAAATCCACACCATAGAAATTCAGCTTGCCTTCCAGCTTCTGGTATGTGACAGTGCCATCAGCCTGATGAGGATGTCTCCATGCCCACATGCCTGTCTTTTCTTTTGTCTCAATCAGATTGCCTTCATCATCTTCTTTTACGTTGACAAGCTCAACATAACCTTCATCAAATTCAGATGGTTCATCCATAACCGCAAAGACTCTTTCCGCACCTGCCATGGCACCGATAATTGAAGCGATCTGCTGGGATACCTGTGTGACAGGCATAGAGAAACTCTTATTCAAAGACAGGAAGGAAACAAGCGTCCCAAGTGTCAGCCCGAAATTCCCTGACAAAGCCATTGTTGCACCGATGACGGCACATAAAACATAAGAAATATTACCGAGATTTGCCATAATCGGCATCATGATGTTGGCATACTTGTTGGCATTTGAGGCACTTTCTCTCAGGGAGTTGTTCAGTGTTTCAAAACCCTCAATTGCCTTTTGTTCATGATTGAATACTTTGACAACTTTCTGCCCGTTCAGCATTTCTTCGATATAACCGTTGACAGCACCTAAATCCTTCTGCTGCTGGATGAAGTAACCTCTGGCCTTGCCACCGAGATTGCCGGAAGTTTTCAGCTGAATGAAGACCATGCACAATGACAGAATGGTCAGCGGTATATTCATCATGACCATGGATACAAAGGTCGTGACAATCGTTGCCGAGGAATTGATAATCTGCGGTATGCTCTGACCGATCAATTGTCTTAATGTATCGATATCATTGGTATAAACCGACATGATATCGCCATGCGCATGCGTGTCGAAATACTTGATCGGCAGGGATTCCATATGGTTGAATAACTCGCATCTTAATCTTTCCATTGTTCCCTGGCTGACAGTTACCATAACACGGTTATATGTATATGCGGTAACAACACCGATCAAAAGAATGCTTGCAAGCTTCATCAGTCTTGCCGCTAATGGTGCATAGTCCGGAACGGAAGCCGACAGCAAAGGCGTAATGTAATCATCAATCAGCGTTCTGGTAAACAAAGTGGACTGAATGGTACAGACAGCCGTGATCAGGATGCATGCAACCACCAGGAGGAAATGCCATTTATAATATCTGAACACATAGCCGAGGATTCTTTTCAATGCATCGAAATTCATCTTTCTTTTTTCGCCCATCATGGCGTTTCTTCTCATTGACATGTGCTTCCTCCTTTCTATTCTGCCTGGTCAAAGTCGCCGCCGCCATTGACCTGTGTATCATAAACCTGCTGATAGATTTCATTCGTCTCAAGCAATCTTGCCGGTGTATCGAATCCGGAGACCATGCCACGGTACATGACAATGATTCTGTCGGCATCTTCAATACTGGAAATTCTCTGGGAGATGATCAGCTTGGTTGTTCCGGGAATATTTTCCTTGAATGCTTTGCGGATTTTAGCATCCGTTGCGGTATCAACAGCACTGGTTGAATCATCCAGTATTAAAACCTTCGGGTTCTTCATCAAAGCACGGGCAATACACAATCTCTGTCTTTGTCCGCCTGAGACATTGGTGCCGCCCTGTTCGATATGTGTGTTGTATTTGTCAGGCATCTGCTCAATGAATTCATCTGCGCATGCCAGCCTGCATGCCTCCATGCATTCTTCATCTGTTGCATTCTCATTGCCCCATCTCAGGTTATCCAGGATGGATCCGCTGAAAAGAACGTTCTTCTGCAAAACTACGGAAACCTGATCACGCAATGCCTCCATGTCATAATCCCTGACATCCGTTCCGCCGACTTTCACAGATCCTTCCGTTGCATCATACAGTCTGCTGATCAGGGAAACAAATGTGGATTTTCCCGAACCGGTCGGTCCGAGAATACCGATTGTCTCACCGGAATGAATATGAAGGTCAATATCATTCAGTACATAATCACCGCTGCCTGATTTATAAGAGAAACTGACATGGTCAAAATCAATCGATCCGTCTTTCACTTCATGGATCGGATTTTCAGGATTCTTTAAATCCGGCTCTTCATTCAGGACTTCGGAAACTCTCTTGACTGCTGCGGAGGACATGGTAATCATGACAAATACCATTGACAGCATCATTAATGACACCAGAATACTCATGACATAGGAGAACATGGATGTCAGATTGCCGGTTGTGATTTTCCCTGCCACAACATGTTGTGCACCAAACCAGGATAAAGCAATAATGCATCCATAAACCACAAGCATCATCGCCGGGTTATTTAAAGCTACAAGGCTTTCTGCTTTGACAAACATGCCTTTCAGGTTGCCGGCTGCCTTGTTGAATTTTGCATTCTCATAGTCTTCCCTGACGAATGCCTTGACAACACGGATGGCAGAGACATTCTCCTGCACGCTTGCATTCAATGCATCATATCTGGTAAATACCTGGGAGAAAGCTTTCATTGCGTTTCCTGTAATCAGCATCAGTATTACCGCCAGAACGGCAACTGCGACAAGGAAGATTGTCGAAAGATCCGGGCTGATCACAAAGCACATGAATACGGAGATAATCAGCATCAGCGGTGGTCTGACCGCAATGCGGATAATCATCTGAAAAGCATTCTGCAGGTTTGTGACATCCGTCGTCATACGTGTTACGAGACCTGCCGTAGAATATTTATCAATGTTGGAAAAAGAATAGGTCTGAATCTTCTTATACATGTCATCCCTGACATTTTTCGCAAAACCTGTTGCTGCTTCAGCGGCATTCTTTCCTGCCTGCGTGCCGAAGTAAAGGCTGCAGAAAGCCATGATAACCATCAAACAGCCATACATTAATACTGCTTTCATGTCTCCTGCATTAATACCTCTGTCGATGATCCATGCGGTAACATAAGGAATCAGAACTTCCATTACAACTTCCAGTGCTGTAAACAAAGGTGTCATCAGGGTTACTTTTTTGTACTCCCTGATTTCACCAAGCAATGTTTTTAACATGTTTCCCTCCCTTCAACATTGTCATACATTCTTGTCAGAAAATCCCGTAATAATTGTTGTTCACTTGCAGAAAAGCCCTCCGTCAGAATTTCATCCGTTTTCGATTTTTCCTTTTTCAGAATATCACCCAGCAGGACCGCTTTTTCTGTCAAAGAAACGATTTTGTTTCTTTTATCCTGCTGACCGATAGTGCATGATAAAAACGCTTTCTCCTCCAGCCTTTTAACAATGCCTACAACCGTCGGATGGGAAACCTGAAGATGTTCCTCGATGCTTTTCTGTGTCACACATCCGCCGCTTCTTGCGATAAAACCAAGAACTTTGACCTGTGCAAGTGTTAAATCATGTTTTTGAAAACTGTTGTCTGCTCTGCTTTTCAGTTTATCAGATATTTGTTTGATTATAAAGCCGATCTCTTTTTCTTTCATAAAAGCCTTTCTGTAGCACGCTACATATTTTACCGTATTGCATGCAGCCATGTCAACCGCCCTATGCTTAGAAAGAAAAAAGCAGGAATTCCTGCTTCTTGATTACAGCTTACGCAAATTCATTCAGATTCAATGGCTTCTGGCTGATCGCAAATGCTTCTTCGACGGTTGTTACATTGCGGTTGAAAAGCTTGGAGAATAATTCGGCATCATTCAGCCTGACCATTGTTGAACCGAAGTTTTTGCATTTGGCATTCGGGAAAACCTTGGAGAGATCCTCTGCCTGGGAAACAAGCAGATGAATCACCTTTTTTTCCTGCAATGCTGCATTACACAGCTTGATCAAAGCCATTGCATCCAGATAAATAATCTCTTCGACTCGCAATTCATCTCCCTGCGGGATCATGACTGCATAGCCTCTGATCTGATCTTTTCCATTATAATAGGCAACAATTTTACCGCCTTCCGCAATAATTTCTCTTTTATACTTCACAAAGTATTCCAGATCCCTTGCATAGAAACCGTTGAACCTTCGGATAAAGGCAGAATACACTTTCAGAAGATCGATCGGAGTCGGCTCATATGCACATCCGAAATTGGTAATGCGTTTTACATCTTTTCTTTCAACCGTATAATCCGAGCGGGTGTAGATTGTCCGGAATCCGAACTGTTCATATAATGCAGGCTGTTCCGTCTGTACCATGGTAATCAGCTCACTGTGCTCGCATGCATCCAGCACGACATCCATGAGTTCATGCATATACCCTTTTTTACGGTATTCCGGCAATGTCGCCATTCCCACCAGCATGCTTGCCTGTAAAACTCTGCCGTTAAACATCACAGCGTGGGGGTTTCGCAATACCGCAGAAACCACCTTCCCTTTGACTGTTTTTATAAAACAGTTTTCCGGATGATACAGTTGTTTGAAATAAAATTCTATATACCTTGGATCCTCTTGCGGAAAACAGGTCTTCCATAATTGTCTGATCTCAGTTGTCTGTTCTTCATTTGCAATGCTGATCATTCTTCATCACCTTCCTCGTGCACGGTATATTCGGCATCGATAATATCCTGATTGTGCTGGTTTACACTCTGCTCAAATATCTGCTGATCCAGTGAAACTGCATCATCAAGTTCCTTTTGCATTTCCTCTTCCGCCTTTTTTGCAAGGTGATTGATTCGCAGATAGCCAAACAGCATGACCACCGCTACGATCAAAATAACCCACCAGAAATAGCGGAAAATAAACATCATAATCAGGACAGAAAAAATATATCCAAGCAGTTTCCCAATCTGGTTATTGCCCATTTGCGACTCCTTTCATGGCAAGATCATGAATCTTGACAAATCTGTGTTTTAAACCGGACTTCGACATTTTAATCCCGGTTCTTCTTTCATATTCCTCAGCCAGCTCATTCAGAGAGCTTTCCGGAAACTCTTTTCTCAATTCGATAATATCCACAATCTTCTGATCCAGGAAACGGATCTTGTCCCCTTCTTCCAGGATACGGATATCCTCCAGCTGCTTTAATGCAGCTGCCTGTGTTTTAACTTCATTTGCGACATCCATATTATTGAGCCTGGTCAGGGAATTCGCAAAATCCCTGGATATGCGGACATTTTCAAATTTCATCAATGCTTCATTGGCTTCGATGATTCTCAGAAAATCCGCTATCTTTTCAGCCGCTTTGACATAGACAACCGGCTTTCCCCTTCTTTCAATCATTTTTCCCGTTATGCCGAAACGGGATAACAGCTGGATTAAAAATTCTGCATGTATATCCGAAACAGCAGCAATTTCCAGATGATAATTGGCCTTTTCAGGAGAGTTGATGCTTCCCGAAGCCATGAATGCTCCGGCAAGATATGCCCTCGCATTGCTGTCATACTGAACTATTTTTAAGAGCGGCTTATCCAGAAGGCCTCTTGTGCTGTATAATCCCAGATCTTCCAGAATACTTCTGACATGTGTCATGATGCGTATTCCATAGACACGGTTCTTTTTCAGATTCATCTTTTTCTTTACAAACAATTCCAGATCCGCTTTGTACCGGTCTTTGACAAGCTTGTAGATCAATCTTGCAACGGCTGCATTTTCCACAATGACAAGCAGATTCATGCCACGGTTGGAAATGGATAATGAGGAAGTCATCTGTATCAGTGCACTGAGTTCTGCCCTGGCATCATTGCCACGCATGACTTTTTGTGCCGTTTCGTTTTTTACATCCGAGGCATAAGACATTCATTCACCTCCGGTCTGTTATTTCGTCCATTCCTTCTCATCACGATGCTCTTTATAACAGTTATACTTTGTCTTGTAGTGATCATACAGGAAGTTGGTGATTGCTACCGAACGGTGCTGTCCTCCGGTACAACCGATCGCAACCGTAAAATGGTTTTTTCCTTCCCTGTAATACTGGTCAAAAGCATAATCCGTAAAAGCGATTAATTTTTCAATAAAAACTTTTGTTTCCGGCTTATCCATGACATAGTCATATACCTGTTTGTCATTGCCAGAATACGGTCTTAATTCAACAACCCAGAACGGATTGGGCAGGAAACGGACATCCACCATGAAATCCGCATCCATCGGTACACCGTATTTGTATCCGAAAGAAACAAATGACAATGAGAATGCAGGCGCTGCACCTTTGGAAAAGAACTGTTCCATTTTGCGCCGGAATTCCTTCTCCGAAAGATAGGAAGTATCAATCGTGATAAATGTATTGTTGGTGTTTCTGGTAAACATCTGTCTTTCTACGGCAATCGCTTCCTCCAGGGTGTTTGCGGTATTGACAAGAAGCAACGGATGCATTCTGCGGGTACTCTTGTATCTTCTCAGAAGAACTGTATCACTTGCATCCAGGAAAAGCACATTCACTTCCATATTCTGCCCTTTCAATCCCCTTAAAAAAGCCGGAAAATCCTGTGCAGAGGTACTCAGGGCAATATAGTTGTATCTTGGGTCCGTGCTAGTTTCAATCATATCCACAAGCAGGCTGACAAGCTGTACGGGATAGTTGTCGATCACATGATACCCCATATCCTCAAGTATGCGTGATGCCGTACTCTTTCCGGCTCCGCTTAATCCGCTGATCAGAATGACATGTTTCACCTTTTCCATAATTGCCCCCTTGCCGTTCTTCTATTTTATCATGCCGGTTAAGCAATGTCTAAAAGTACATATTTAATTTTTCAAATTGTATTCATGCACGATCCATCTTCCTTTGCGGGCAGACCCGATGCGGGAAACAATCCCCCTGTTCTGCAGGGTTTTGATTGTTCTCCTGACCGTTGTCGGTGATAGATATAATTCTGAGGCAAGATTTTCAATGGTTATTTCCGGATTCTTTTCAAGTGTGAAAACCACGCTTACTTCAAACGGATCACGCAAAGTACTATCGGTATGGATTTCCCCTTCTTCCATGATGACCCAGCGTTCATTTTCTTTTGCGATAATGCCTTTATCTTTCAAACCGGTTATTCTTCTTTTCGCTGTCATATACGAAACCCCGAGTGCTTCGGCTATTTCGATCGTGAGGGAATAGGGTTTTCTGCGGATAAACTCCAGTATTTTCTTTTCAATTGTCTCACCGGTATTTGCCTGATTTATCCCATACGGATATTTTGTTTCACATATATATAAACTGTACATCATTTTCTCTTTTCCGCCATGGATGACGGTTCCTCCTTTCCGGTAATTATCCCTTACCATAACATGCTTTCCTTGCTGTTTCAATACGCCCTTTCCTGTTAAAAAAAGGAGAAATCTCTTTCTCCTTAATATGCCTGCTGATATGCATTGATAAACTCTTCCAGAAACTGATGATAGGGAAAATTAGGTGCGTACGCAACACTGACAACCCTTGTCAGATTGATATTTTCAATCGGCAAGGCAACAAGCTTCCTCTTCTGGATTTCATCTACACATGCACTTCGGGCAATGACAGAAACACCATATCCACGCCTGACAAGATCCTTAATGGTAGCGATATTGTCCACTTCCAGAATGACATTGAATTCATCCAGCCTGAGATCTGCACTTTCCACGGAAGACTTGAACAGATTTCCGGTACCGGATTCAGGCAAACGAAGAATCAGTTTCTCATTTTTGATTTCCTGCAAGGATACGGATTTCTTTGCCGCAAGGCGATGGGAAGGATCGACAACCACAACGAGCTGGTCAACATCGAGCTGTCTTGTCTCAAGCATGGAATCTTCAAAGGATCCATCCACAATGGCAAGATTCAGCTCGTAGTTCTTCAGCTTCCTTCTGATTTTTGCAGGTGTTCCGGTAAAAAGACGAATGGTAATGCCGATGTTTTCACTGGCATATCGTGCCAAGACTTCGGTGATGCGGTTACTTTCAACGGTATGGGTAATACCGATATTGATCTCCTGTGTGCCGGACATAATGCCGGTGAATTCATTCAGCATATTTTTGTATATGCCCAGGATGGTTTTGGCGGTTTCAACCACTTTGTCACCCTGTCTTGTCAGTATGATGCGGTTCCCGACACGTTCAAAAATCTTTACGTTACATTCATCTTCAAGCGCTTTGATGTGCTGGCTGACAGCCGGCTGAGTCAGATTCAGCGCTTTTGCAGCCTGTGTAAAGCTGCCGGTTTCTGCAACTTTTAATAATGAGTATAATTTCGGATCAAGCATAATTCACCTCAAGCAGCTTGTCTCTGCATCATTTTTAAATCATACGCTTTAAACCAGCGGCCGGTCAGGAGTACAGCCACCACGCAGCAGGCGATATCCGCTAACGGCGTAGAAGCAACAATTCCCGCCATGCCGATGAATGCATTCAGGAGATACATCATCGGAATATCCAGCGCTCCTTTTCTGAAGATTGCCAGAAGGAATGATTTTGCGCTTTCATTGACAGCCTGGAAGAAAGAAATAATTGTGTAGGCAATTCCTGAGAACGGACATCCGATGCACAATATCTTCAAAAAGAGGACACCATAGGAAAAGGACTGGCTGCCTGCCTCTACAAACATGCCGACAAACATCTTCCCGCACGTCAGATTCAATACGGTCAACAGGAGGGATACAATTCCGGCACTCAGGGAGGAAATCCTGATGGTTTGTTTCAGCCTGTTTGAACGGTGTGAAGAATAACTGTAAGCCAGTAATGGCAAAACACCTTGCGCCATCCCCCTGACAATTGAATGTGCCAGCATGTTGATCTTCTTGGCAACACCCACACCCGCCTGAGCAGCAATACCGTAGAAAGCCATCAGGCCGTCAAGAACCGCATAGGAGATATTCTCAAACAATGTCATCAGGCAGGCCGGCAAGCCTGTCATGATGATCTCTCTTGCCGAACCATCCGCAAAAGCATTTTCATTGTACCGGAAACGGAAAAGTTTGTTTTTCGTAATCAAAATCCAAAAATAAACGCATGCGATCAGGTTGGACAATGCTGTCGCAATAGCTGCCCCAAGCACTTCATTTCCTTTGGGCAGGAGCACAAACATGAACAGCGGATCCAGAATGATATTGAGGATGCCGCCCATAATAATACCGGCACTTGCCGAAGCCGATCTTCCTTCGGAACGGATCAGATGCGAAAAAAGCGTACTGCATGCGGTTGTCAATCCTCCAAACACAACCGTAACAAGCAAATACTGCACGGCAATTCTGTGTACTTCCGGATGTGAACCGCCAAGGACTGTGATAAAGAAATCACGAAACAGAAAAGCAAGAAAACTGTAAATGCCGGTAACAAGCAGACAGCCGTACAGGGCATGTGCAGCAATGTTGTCACAACGTTTATCATGCTTTTTCCCAAGAGCCCTTGCATATGCCGCCCCTCCGCCGATACCGAACAGATTGGATATTGCCGAAAGAAACATGAAAGCAGGCAGGCATACGGTTACCGCTGCAATCATGGAATCACTGTGCGTCAGTCCAACGAAAAATGTATCTGCCATATTATAGATGACGAGGATAATCTGCCCTGCAATGGAAGGCAATGCAAGTTTGATGATTGCCTTGGAAATCTTTTCTTTTTCAAACAGGAATTTTTGTTCTTTTTCCATGGCAACTCCCCTTTTCAAATTTATTATAGAAGTTATGCATCAGAAGAACAAATTATGATTTATAATCAGTCAATAAATAATATTTATGATGCAGCAGTTATGTTTTGCCTGAATATAAAAACCGGGATGTCATCTCCCGGTTATCCCAAAGGTATTTCGACAACTTCTGCCATTTTTGTCAGGCAGATTTCAATCTGTTCAGATATATCCTTAATCAGCCTTTCGGTAATATCTTCATTTTTTTCTTGTTCCAGATTTGCGTAGAGTCCTTTTTTTACTTCATCCGAAATCACATCCAGTCTTGCCTCAAGATATTTTTTCGGAAACATCTTTCTTGCCATATGCGGAATATTGGCATTCAGAAAAGCTTCCTGCATCTTATTTTTTCCCAAAGCCAAAACCATCAGGGAAATCACAGCACCTGCGATGATGCCGGGGATTCCGTTGGCAATCATGGCTATGCCGCTTCCGCCGCACAAGAACCCCACCAGCAGCGATACGACCGTATCTATCATCCATGTGATTTCCTTAAGGGCAAACACATCTTTCGCCTCAACTTTGATCTCAATGTCCGACAGGGACAGATAGGAGTTCAGCGATAATGCGGAATACGGTACATTATGCTTCGTACAAATCGGAATGGTGTATTTCTCCAGTTCATAAGAAATGTTTTTCAGCCATGCAGAAACACTTTTGATCAGAATCGCTCTTCCTCTTTCGGTGTGCAGGTAATTGTCTATTTCCTTTTTCAATACCTCGTCTATTTCCGCCAGTTTTTCAATGGTGCCGTTGCGCCATCTGTCAATAACAGGCAGGGCAACTTCGCGCATGATCGGGGAAACCATGTCATCTACCGCATTCCGGTACAATTCATCAATATGCTCTTCCACAATCTGCTCGACTGTGCTCGATGATTTTAACTGTTCAATTTCATTTTTAAACTCTCTGAGCTCATCATCAATTTTACCGCAGAAAGCCAATCCGGAAGCAACTGAGAATTCCGGCTCACCGCTTGTAATAACAACCGATTCAGGAAATACCTCACGGCACCAGGAGCGGATTGCCGGCATCTTTGAAACACCGCCGGTCAGAAAAATCAGCTCCGGAAGATTGTCGGAAATTGTATCCCTTGCCTGTTTTAAAGCATCAATGAACACTTCCTTAAAGGAGCGGTTATTCAGCTTTTCCACTTTTTTGTCAATCAGCCTGCCTGCTATTTCCGCATTCATGCGCAATACAAGTTTGACCGGAAACCTTGTATAGCGGATCGTGACAGTCTGTGTGCATTCCTGATCTTTCCAGTATTCCTCATCCTTGAAATACTTTTCCTTCAGTCTTCTGGCTGCAAATTCGCAATAGGTTTTCCAAGCTTCGCTTTCCTCAAAGATTTTACGGATTTTCTTTTCATCCTTAGATGAAGAAACAGCTTCTTCGAGAAGCACTTCGTCCATGATGCCGCCGCCGAGGAATACCTCTCCGCCCGTCTGCAGTTCCACCTCTTTGCCGCTGTTGACATAGGCAAGATCCGTCGTGGATGACCCCACATCTACCACCAGAACAGGCTTCGAAAGAATATCATAGCCAACCTGCAGATGCTTGGACTGGCATGCCGAAACCAGTGCCGCCCTGGATTCGGATATGATCCTAGCAGGCGGAAAACCGATTCTTTCAAAGATTTCACGATACTCCTCCCTGGCAACACGGTCCCATCCTGCAGGACAGCCGATGTAAAAACAGTTGTCTTCTCCCTTGATCAGGTCTCCGTTTAAAAACAGTTCTCCCAAAACGCCTGAGGCAAAACTGCCGATGTCCTTTTTTACAGTAGAATCTGTCAAAAAGTGGCTCTTAAAGCGGATCTTTCTGGTGATGGCTTCCGGCTCATAACATGCACCTTCGCCAACAATCAGCTGCCCGTTTTTCAATAATGCATATGCGGTAACAAAGCTCTTTTCATCATGTACGGAAAGCACTTGCGGAACAAGGTCTTTTCCCTTGTCCAGTCTTGCAACTGCGCTCTCTGCATCTCCAAGATCAAATCCATAAAAGCGATCCATTCTATCTGCCTCCTGCTGCCAAGCCCTTTTTCAGCAGCTTTCCTTCCAATACGATCGCCGGACGTATTGTTGCACTTTCCTTCGAAGGCATCATATCAAACCAGGACCGGTTTTTCTCACTGTAGTCTACCAGGGTAATCATCTTCTGATGCAGATAGAAACGGATGTGGGAGACAATCTCCTGCGATGAAGGATTATCGGTATCCCCATATGCATCCTCCAATATTTGGGCAAACAGATCTATATCCTTTGTACTCAATCCACCGTCACTTTCATGCATTTCCTTTTTCCTGTCCAGCTGTTCACTTGTCCTGATGTCTTCCAAAAGCTTGTCCATCTGAATCACCGTGACAAAAAGACTGTGATAAACCTTTTGTGCATCAACGGTTGTTTCGCCATACAGATCATCATCTTTTTCAGACGAGCCATGCATCTTCGTACCTGCAAAAAACATGGAAACAAGACCTGCAAAGAACAGAATTAACAGAACAGGCATGCTTAGAATGGCTTTTAGAATGCCTCCGTTCATGATGCAGATGACAACAGATGCAAAAAAACAGCCAAAAGCAACAAGAAGATATGTCCAGAACAGTACCGGCTTTTTCTCCTTTTCTTTTGCCTTATACTCTTTCTTTCCATAGATCTTCGTTGTGCCTTCACAATCCATCAAAGCAGAAGCTGCAGAAGCTGTCTCAATCATCTGATAAGCAGCAGCCTTTACCGCTTCGCTTGTTTCTTTTTCGTTAAAAGAAAACAAAATACGGGAAAGTTCTCTTTTCACTTCCGCCGTGGCATGTTCTGCTGTTTCCGCTTTAATGATACTCTGTAAAAAACGCTCTTTATCTTCTTCGAGCAATGTCTGAATATTCATATTTCATTCTCCGAAAATCATTTTATCATACCTGTCAGGATAATTCATCTTTCAGATAGTCACGTATATCCTTTAATACGGGAACGATTTTTGCCGCTTTTCCACTTCCCCATTCCAAAGAAGCACAATACTTATCCGCAACTGTTACTACATATCCCTCTTGTGTTTTGGGTTTCCCTTCGCCGACCGGAAACATGTGATACAGTATGCAATCTTCCATGACCTCATCCACCGCAAACAGCTTCTTGGCATTTTCCAAGGCTACCCGGGGATGATGAAGATTATGAACCAAACCACTCCCTCTAAACAGTTCGTCATTGGAATCATACAGATAAAAATCATGCAGCATCGCCCCTCTGGCCGCACTTTTATAGTTTAAGCCGGCCGCTTTGCACCAGATAAACGTATACCATGCCACATTCAGACAATGCTGATAACGGGTTGTGCTGCGATGATGTGTGAATTCCTTCAGTCTCTGATATTCTTCGGCACCGGTAATATCACTGACCGTGTTTAAAAACTCCATGGCTGTATCATGGTCCGCTTCAAGAAATGTCTCTTTTGATCCCAGAACCTTTGTCAAAACATGCCTCCGAAAGATAATTCTTTTCTTTAGTATAAATCTTTTGTTCCCCTTTACAAAGAAAAACGGAATGTTTTCATTCCGTTTTCATATTATTTCGTAGGATCTTCTCCGAGAATAAACTTGCGAATGTCAGCGCAGAGTTCCTTGACATTTTCCTCACCGATATAGATCATATGGCCGGAAGAATACCCTTTAACATAAACACGGTCTTTCGGCAATCCCGCATGATCGAGTGTATGATAAACATAACCGAATTCCGTACACAGATCAAACCATCCGTTAGCGAAGAAGGTTCTCATGCCCGGTCTTCTGGTCATTGCATTACGCAATTGTTCGCCGGTTGTTCCGTGCGGACAGTCCTTCTTCCAGTCTTTCCAGTAGTTGGTCATATTGACATAGTTGCGGTCCAGTTTTACGCCGAGATTCGGCAGAAGGTCTCCTGTCAATGCCGCATAGAAATATGGATCATAACGGTCTGCTGTTGCATCATCCCATAAGCCTTTTTCTCTTTCGACGACTTCCGGATGCAGCAGCGGGCGTGTCATTCTGCCATCATATCTGGAAACACCTTTTCCCTGCTTCTTTAATACTTCCTGACGGTAGGTATTGTCATCAATCTTCAAGCCATTGTTTTCAAGGTATTCCCTGGAGACGCCTGTGTAGTAGGTAACTCTCTCAATGATATGTTCTCTAGTCTTTTCATCCAAGGATTCGCCTTTGTACAGTGCAAGGATATATTCCTCATCCGCAAAAGCCTTGGCTTCTTTAACAAATTCTTCCACAGTCTGATCACTCGGATGATTGTGGAACCAGTTGACGCCTGCATAGGTCGGAAAGCCGATAATGGATGGCTCAACATATATTTCCTTACCGAAATATTCACCAACCGTTACCGTATTGCCGATCAGTACCAAACCGTCAAACGCAATGCCGTACGCTCTGTCTTTTCCTTCGGTAGCAGCCATGCCGGCAGCTGTTGCAGAACGCGTGCACCCGTAACTTTCACCAACCAGATACTTCGGGCTCATGGTGCGGTTATATCTTCTGCACCACATCTCAATGAATGTCAGCAGTGCTTCCGCATCTTCTTCGATGCCGAGGAAATCCTTGCCTGCTTCTTCATCGATCAGCACGCCATATCCCGTTCCCACAGGATCAATCAGCACCAAATCCGCTACATCGATCAAGCAGTCCGGATTATCGATTACTTCATACGGGCCGAAAGCTGTCGGACGATCCGGCTCTCCGTAAGTGATTCTCCTTGTGCCGAGAAACCCTGCATGCACATACATGGAGGAGCTGCCCGGGCCGCCGTTAAACGCAAAAATCACCGGGCGGTTTTTCGTATCATCCACATCGGAACGGAAATACGAATACGAGAAAATGGATGCGATCGGCTTGCCATCCTTGTCATAAAAGACATTGTCTTCACTGACGGTATGATAAGGAATTTCTTTCCCATCCAGCCTGATCACATGGTCAGATTTGAAACGTGCCGGCTTGAAATCTTCCGGTTTAAAACATTCTGTTCGAAACATTTATGATCTCCTTTGTCCATTCCATCATACCATATTTATGGTGAAATCATCCTGTTATGATCATATCAAAAAGAAAATGCGGCAATTATGCCGCATTCTGTTTTAGTCAAGTTCCTCGCCGTTTGACTTATAAACCTTAGCCATATAGTAGAAGGAATCCTTCTTGCTTCTGGAAAGGTCGCCGTTTCCGTCATCATCCTTATTCACATAGATGAAACCGTAACGTTTTCTCATTTCACCTGTTCCTGCGGATACAAGATCAATGTGTCCCCAAGGCATGAATCCACGCAGGTCAACACCGTCAATTTCAATTGCATCTTTCATCTGCTGGATGTGCTTGCGCATATAGTCAATTCTGTATGTGTCATGGATGGATCCGTCTTCTTCAACCTTGTCGATTGCACCAAGACCGTTTTCAACGATCATCATCGGCAGCTGATATCTGTCATAGATCTGGTTGAGGTTGATTCTCAATCCTAACGGGTCGATTGTCCAGCCCCATTCAGAAGCTGTCAGATATGGATTCTGCAAGCCTCTGACCTGGTTGCCTTCAACCTGCTTAATCTGCTCCGGATGAGCAGCATATGTTGCAGAGCTGTAGTAAGAGAAAGAATAGAAGTCAACAACACCCTTCTTCAGCAGTTCATCATCACCCGGTTCCTTCTTGATGACGATGCCGTCTCTTTCAAGCTGCTTGATCTTGTATGCAGGATAATAGCCACGGCACAGAACATCGCCATAGAACCACTTCTGATCATGTGCTGTAGTGATTTCACACATAACATCTTCCGGATTGCAGGAATACGGATATGTAGCACCATGAGCAATCATCAAACCGATGAAGTTGTTCGGGTCGATTTCATGACCGATTGTAACTGCCAATGCGCTTCCTACGAACAGATGCCATCTGCACTGTTCCGCATTCTGCTTGTTGGAGATATGCTCATGCACACCGTTCATCATGAAGTTTGTATTGATATTGATTTCGTTAATTGTCAGCCAATATTTAACAAGTCCCTTATAACGTGTGAAAATTGTACGGCAGTATTTTGCAAATGCATCAACTGTATGACGGCTTACCCATCCGTCATATTCATTTGCCAGATGCAGCGGACAGTCGAAATGATAAATGGTTACCAATGGTTCAATGCCGTACTTATGGCATTCTTTGAAGACATCTTCATAGAACTGCAAGCCTTCCTCATTCGGTACTTCATCGTCACCATTCGGGAAAATACGTGTCCAGTTGATGGAAAGACGGAAGACATTACAATTCATTTCAGCAAATAAGCCGATGTCCTCTTTCCAATGATGATAGAAATCTGTTGCAACGTGGCTTGGATAATAAACATCCGGATCAACATATGCTTTTGCACCTGCCGGTACTTCGTCACGATTGCCGATTTTTGTTTTTGTACCATCAGCGAGTTCCAAGGAAATATATCTTGGAATACCATGGATGCCGTCGCCGCCGATAATTGTATCAGCTACTGCAAGTCCTTTTCCTCCGGAAAGGTAACCGCCTTCATACTGATTGGCAGCTGTAGCTCCACCCCAGAGAAAACCTTTTGGAAAACTCATAAAAACATTCCTCCTATTCTTATATGAGATTCAAATAAATATCTACTATTATTTTACAAGAAAGAGAAAGAAAAAAACAGAATCAGATATCTGATTCTGTCTAATTTAAGTCATTCATGTCGGTCTTCTGACTGTTTCAGAATAAATAGGTAACCCGATACACATGCCATTCCCAGAGGAACCGTCATATCAGTAATTGAAGAAAATTGATAACTGCCTCCGGCGATCACAACAGCATAGATAAAATCAAGAATATTCCAAATTACAAGAAATAAGACCACAAATCAGCAAAAAGCTGCTTTATTGTTTTTTATCACGCTATATAACTCTTCGCTGATATCAGCTGCTTATTCCAGATATCCTTTGATCTGATTATAGATACCCGGCCCGTCAAGATTATATTCTTGTAACAGATCCTGCCAGCTTCCGCTTTCTCCAAATCCATACATGCCGATACGATGGATTTTCTTTGGGCATCTTTCGGCAGCAACTTCACAGATCATTGAACCTAATCCGCCAAGAACAGAATGTTCTTCAACGGTAAAGATCTGATCATATTCTGCAAGTACTTCTGCGATACCTTCTTCATCACTTGGCTTGATGGCACATACATCAATAACCGTAATATCAATGCCGTCTTTTGCGAGCAGCTCTGCTGCTTCCAAAGTTTTCTGTACCATTAAGCCGCATGCAAATACAGCAGCCGTTGTACCTTTTCTGATGACATTGATCTTCGTGATATCAAACACCTTGTCAGCATCATAGACATCATCTACTGCAGCTCTGCCGAGTCTGACATAACAGGGTCCGTCGTGTTCAGCAACATAATCTATGACTGCCTTTGTCTCATACTGGTCGCATGGCACATACACCTGCAGACCGGTAATGGAACGCATGATGGAAATATCCTCAATTGCCTGATGTGTTACACCGTCTTCCCCTACAGAGATACCGCTGTGAGAGCCGACGATTTTTACGTTCAAGCCCGGGTAGGCAACGCTGTTTCTGACCTGTTCCCAAACTCTGCCTGTGCAGAACATTGCAAAGGATGAGGCAAACGGAATAAACCCGCTTGCTGCAAGACCTGCGGAAACACCGATCATATTTGCTTCGGCAATACCCATGTCAAAGAATCTTTCCGGTGCAACCTTGCCGCCTTCCGCACTCTTGGTCGATCCTGCAAGGTCTGCATCCAATACGACAATTTTCGGATTTTCGGCAACGAGCTTCGCAAGCTCTTCACCATATGCATCTCTAGTTGCTTTTGCCATGATTACATACCCTCCAGATCTTTTAATGCCACTTCTGTCAACTCAGCATTAGGTGCTTTTCCATGCCAGTCAGCAACATTTTCCATATATGAGACACCTTTTCCCTTGATTGTTTTGGCAACAATGCAGGTAGGTCTGCCCTTGATGGTTTTTGCTTCATCAAAAGCCTTTTTAATCTGTTCATAGTCATGGCCGTCAATCTCAATAACATGCCATCCGAATGCTTCAAATTTTTCTTTAAACGGTGCAGGACTGATGACATCCTTTGTCCAGCCGTCAATCTGTAAACCGTTTTCGTCGATTACTGCACAAAGATTATCCAGCTTATAGTGATGTGCTGCCATTGCAGCTTCCCAAATCTGTCCTTCTTCGGCTTCACCATCACCTACAAGAGCATAAATGCGATGATCGTTTTTGTTCAGACGATTGGCAAGTGCCATTCCGACAGCAGCAGACAAGCCCTGTCCAAGAGAACCGGTGCTCATGTCAACTCCCGGCAGACTGTGCATATCCGGATGTCCCTGCAATCTTGTATGAAGCTTTCTGAAGGTCATCAATTCATCAGCAGGAATAATACCCTTTTCAGCTAATGTTGCATACAGGGCAGGTGATGCATGTCCTTTGGACAACACAAACCTGTCACGATCTTTGGAATTTGCATTTTCAGCAGTAATGTCCATGACCTCAAAGTACAATACAGTCAGGATATCCGTTGCACCAAGAGATCCTCCCGGGTGTCCGGATTTCGCATTTGAAACCTGCTTAATAATGTTGATGCGAATATTTTTCGCATGCTCACGAAGCTGTTTAATATCCATGCTTCCCCCTCTCGTAATCGCACAATATAATACCACATAAATCAAAAATCAAAAGCCTTTTTCTGATATTTGTGCATAAATCACATAAATCCACAAAATTCAAACCCGATAAGCGAAAGCATTCACAATGATAGCGGTTTCAGTCAAAAAAAAGACTCACTGGAGTCTTTTTTCGTTTTTTGAATTAGCCCTTGATTGTCTGGTAAACTTTCAAGAATTTTTCAGCGAGAATGCCGAAGCCTTCTGCACTCATGAGCTGGTCTTCAGCATGAGTGAGCAACAGTGTCATTTCAACTTTTTCACCGTTAGCCATCTTAACGAGCAGTTCCTGGTGTGCGGAGTGTCCGCCGTTGAATGCTTCCTGACCTTCTTTGATCAGCTGTTCAGCTTCTTCAAAATTGCCTTCAGCTGCAGCGTCGATTGCGCCAATGTAGCTGGAACGAGCTGTTCCTACAGATGCGATAATGTTAAAAGCAACGAGTTCTGTTCCTTCCATGAATAATTACTCCTCTCCTAATAAATCCATTGCAAGTTTTAATGTACCTTTGCCATCCATCAAGCCATACTGCTTCATTGGGATGTCAGTAATCTTGTAGTCCGGATGAGCGGCCTTTAATTTACCAAGTGCATAACGAACCTGTGGGCCTAACAGACATACAGCAGCCTCAGGAGCTTTTTCTTCAAAATCTCCGAGAGAATAAGCAGCGATTTCATAATCCTTGCCAAGAGCTGCTGCAGCTTCCTTCATCTTGTTAACGAGCAGGGATGTGGACATGCCTGCTGCACAGAATAATGTAATTTTTGTTGCCATAATTCAATTATTCATTCAGATATTTCTGAGCAATAGCGAGAGCGCCTTTGCCATCCATCAGGCCATAGATACGCATATCGATGAAATCGATTGGCTTGCCAGGATAAGCTTTCTTGAGCTTGTCAAGAGCGAAACGAACCTGCGGGCCAATGAGGATAACGTCTGCCAATGGAGCATACTTATCTGTTTCGTTGAGGGAGTAAGCAGCGATATTGTACTCTTTTCCCTGAGCTGCTGCAGCTTCCTTCATCTTGTTTACGAGCAGGGATGTGGACATACCAGCTGAGCAAAATAGTGTAATTGTTTTCATTATAATTTTTCCTTTCTTTCTGATCATTTGATCTACCATAATTTTATTACGAAAGCGTTATCATTTCAATCTTCTTCTTTCAACTTTCTGTCCAGTTTTCCATTTTTTTCAAAAAAACAGCCCCATTTTGACGGTCAGTCTGTGTTCTTTTGTTTCCTACAGACAAATTTATTACTTTTTTTGAAAAAATTCTGATTTTCAGAGAATAAATATAAATGTAGGGATACAAAAGTCACAACATTGAAAGGAGATACCATGAAACGAATATTGTTGATCAAATGCCTTATGATCCTGTCGGTCTTCAGCGTCATGATGGGATTGAACTATGTCACTGCCCGTCTTTTCTACTTCAAACAGCTCAATCTGCAGAAGACATACATTGCTTCCCGCAACATTCCGCCACGCACAAAAATAACAGCGAATGACCTGATTGAAATGGAGGTGGCAGCAGATTATGTTCTGCCCTATGCATATATTTCCAAGGAGGACATTATCGGCAAATATACCGATATCCAGGGCATGATCCCTGCCGGTTCCGTCTTCTATAAAACCATGTTGAAGGAAGAAAACGAGCTTCCGGATCATGCAATTCTGCAGCTAAAGGAAGGACAGACCGCCTATGTGCTGGAGACAGACATCACCAAACTCGGCAGCATCACAGCAGGACAACGCGTAGATGTTCATGTCTCTGTAGCAAGGAAAGACGAAGCGCCGTTAAACGGCATCCTTTTGGAAAATGTCAGAGTCATTTCCATAAAAGACCATAAAGGTCTATCCCTGGATGATCCTGAAGGGACAGGTGTCCCGTATTTCGTGGAGCTCGCCGTCAAAAAGGAGCAGCTTGATATTCTGACGCTGGCAGACACAATCGGTGAAATCCGGCTTTTTTCTGCAAATGATCCCTACAATACATCTGCAGAAGCTGAATTTGCCAACGATTCTGTCATTATCACATATCTGCAAAATCTTGAAAAAAAAGAGAGTGATGCATAAGACTTTTATCACGAAAATCGAATACATTTTGGATGAGGAAAAAATCATGCGATATAGAACTGTTATCCGACAGTTATGACGGTATTTTCAGTGAGCATTTTTATCCACTATTGCATAGACGGACAACCGATTATGTACAAAAAACCAGACAGTTGTCTGTCTGGTTAAGATGCTTTTCTTCTTTTTCTTTCCGGTTTAATCTGCATGACAATGCCGTAATACAGACTGACAATTGCACCGCTGATCAGCACGCCTCCGATAATGTCCGTAAACCAGTGAACACCGGAAATAAATCTGCCGATTACAGTCACTGCAATGATACCGATACATACTTTCTGAATAATGCCCAGTGTCTTCTTATTGGTGATGATCTGTGATAACTCAATCAGAGAACATCCTATGATACAGCATGATAACATCGTATGGGTGGATGGGAAAGAAGGTTCAATTCCTTCATCCAGCACGACCGGACGGTAATTCACGGGAATTTTATCAAATATAACATACAGTGCAATGACTAACAGGAACATTTCTCCCAAAGCCAGTATGTTTTTATCAACCTTCCACAAACTCTTCCTCTTGACCCATTGCAACAAGCCGATAACCGCAAACAATACGGCAAACAGAATCGCAATGACCCCGCAGACTTCCGTAATGTAGTACCAGAGTTTATGTGTACCGATCAGTTTGAACAACGCACCGTTGATTGTGGCAAAACCGACACTTGTTCCTTCCGGACCGATCGGCTGTACATCAACGGTCTTGATTAAAATCAGAAACAGTATCGAAACAATTGTAAACACGCCCGAAAGAATAAAACCATTTCTTGCTTTTTTCTTCATGAATGCCCTCTTGATCAAGGCAATGGGAAGTGGCTTGTCAACTCGATAACCTCTTCTTTTACCCTTGCTTTTACATTTTCATCATCCTTATTGCTAAGGACTTCACCAATCCACTTTCCTACCTGACGGAATTCCTCTTCCTTGAAACCTCTTGACGTCATGGCTGCAGTTCCCAGACGAATACCGCTTGTTATGCTGGCTTTCTGCTTGTCAAAAGGAATGGCATTCTTGTTGCAGGTAATATGCACTTCATCCAAAGCACTTTCAGCTTCTTTTCCCGTGATGCCCATGGACATTGTATCCACAAGCAAGAGATGATTATCCGTGCCACCTGAGACAAGACGGAATCCCTGCTTCTGCAATGATTCAGCTAACACCTGACAATTGTCCATCAGCTGTTTAATGTATGCCTTGTATTCCGGCTGCATTGCTTCATAGAAGCATACTGCTTTTGCTGCTACGACATGGCATAAAGGTCCGCCCTGAATACCCGGAAAAATCGCTTTGTCTATAGCTTTGGCATACTGTTCCCTGCAAAGGATCATGCCGCCTCTAGGACCTCTTAAGGTTTTGTGTGTTGTAGTGGTAACGAAATCTGCATACGGTACAGGATTCATGTGGTATCCTGCAGCAACAAGACCTGCAATGTGGGCCATATCCACCATCAGCATTGCTCCCGCATCCTTTGCGATAGAGGCAAATTCCGCAAAATCAAGCTGTCTGGCATATGCGCTTGCACCGGCCACGATCATCTTAGGCTGTAATTCTATAGCAGTCTTGCGAAGTGCATCGTAGTTGATGCATTCTGTCTTCTCATCGACACCATAGGAATAAAACTCGTATGTTTTTCCGGAAAAGGATACTTTTGCACCATGTGTCAGATGGCCGCCGGCAGCAAGATCCATTCCCAATACCCTGTCACCGGGTTTTAAGACACTGAAGTATACGGCCATATTTGCCTGTGATCCGGAATGGGGCTGAACATTGGCATGATCTGCACCGAAGATTTCGCATGCCCTGTTACGAGCCAGCTCTTCCACTTCATCAACATTGACACACCCGCCGTAATATCTTCTGCCGGGATATCCTTCGGCATATTTATTTGTCAGAATCGATCCGGTTGCCTCCCTGACTTCTTTGGAACAGAAGTTTTCCGACGCAATCAGCTCAATGTTCTTCAGCTGTCTGTCATACTCTTTTTCAATCAATGCTTCCAGTGCTAAGTCTCTCATAAAGTTCCTCCTTGATTTGTTCTATATGAATCGGCCCCTGCCGCAGAATGCGAATCTCATCTCCTGTAAGATCCACGATGGTGCTAGCCTGGCCAAAGACAATCTTTCCTTCCAGTATTCCATCCAGCTTCGGGCAGGCTTCTTCGATTTCTTCCAATGATTCAGCCACCGGACAGCCGGATTGGTTTGCGCTTGTCATATATAAAGGGAAGCCACATTTCTGAATCAGATCATGCAAAACATCTGAAGTTGCCATCCTGATGGCTAATGTTTCCATGCCCCCGTTGACATATGTCGGAATCTCTTCTTTTTTCTTCAGAATAACAGTAATCGGTCCTGGCATGAATTTCTGCATCACGATTTTTGCTTTTTCATTCACACAGGCGATCTCTTCAATCTGTTTCAAATCCGCGCACATCACGGGAAATGCTTTATCCCTCGGCCTGTTCTTGACTTCTCTCAGGTTTTCCTGTGCTTTCAGGGAATCCATTCTTGCACAAACCCCGTAAACAGTATCCGTCGGTACAGCTATGACACCGTCATTTCTCAGAATATCTGCCAGTTTTTCTATATCTCTTGCCGTAAATCTATCCATGTTTTTCCCTTACGAATGGTATTATTGTACACCAAAGGAATCGGAAAACAATAAAAAGATGGTCTGAAAGCTGTTCATACCATCTTTTCAACATCATGCATCGCCTCTTCAATTTCTTCTTGGGTACTATGGAAAGAGCCCTGGATCATCTCGCTGTTTCCTCCGCCCCTTCCATTCAGACGCTCATTCAGCGGCTTTACAATTTTTCGAAGATCAAAACTATCGCTGACGAGCACATATTGGTATTCATCTTCATGGGAAGAAAAAACTGCGCCGACATGTGCATATTTCTCATGGACAAGCGCATTAGCAAACTTGCGCATTGCATTGCGATCCATTTCTTCCTCGAAACTCATGATTACTCTCTGGCTTTCCATAAACATATCCAGCTTGTAATTCATGTACTTTTCATTCAGGATGGAAATCATCCGTTCCTTTTCCACGAGTGCTTTCTGTAAGCCTTTCACGGCTTCAGATGTTTCATTCATTTTTGCACTTAAAGCTACCGATATTGCATGGTTCTGGTTAAAGATCTCCTGCATATACAGGAATGCTTTTTCCCCGGCAACCATCTCCAGCCTGACACCTTCCTTATGTTTTATGCATGAAAGGATTTTAATCATACCGATTTCACCGGTATATGCCACATGTGTTCCGCAGCATGCACATAAGTCGATATTTTGAATGCGGACAACCCTGACTTTGCCGGTCAGCTCCTTCTTGGAACGATATGGCATTTGTTCAAGTTCTTCCGCATCCGGATATAGATACTCAATCGGAATATTATCCGTGATTGCCTGATTGGCTTTGCGTTCAATTACTTCGACATCCTGCCAGGAAAGAGGTCCGTTGAAATCGATCTGAATCACCTTTCCCATATGGAACCCGACATTTTCATAACCGAACATGCCATGGATAATACCGGAAACAATATGTTCGCCGGAATGCTGCTGCATGAAATCAAAACGCCTTTGCCAGTCAATCTGACCGTTAACGACTATCCCTGTTTCAACCGGTTCTTTCAGAAGATGGAGAATTCTGTCTCCCTTTTTGTGCACTTCTTCCACAAAGATACCGTTAATTGTTCCCTGATCATACGGTTGTCCGCCGCCTTCCGGATAAAAAGCAGTGTCACTCAGTTCCACCTCATATCCTTTTTTTGTCTTTTCACACGAGAGGACGGTTGCCTCAAAAGATCTTATGTAAGGATCTTTATCATAAATTGCTTCAAATTCTTTCATTGCCAATGCCTCAAATATATTGTTGAAAAAAGGATGCAGTATTTTCAGCATCCTTGTTCATGTTTTACCGATTTGAATTATAACTTCTTGAACTGCTCTACATCAAGGACAAAGATTGTTGCGCCGCCGATCTGTACTTCAACCGGGAAGGAAGCGTAACGGCCAATGTCATAGCTGGCTGTGGAAGGAACCATTTCCGTACGACGCTTAGCCTCTGATCCAATGACTTCAATACATTTATCAACCAGCTCATCCTCTGTACCAATGATAATTGTTGTATTACCTGCTCTTAGGAATCCACCTGTTGTTGCAAGACGAGTCATATAGAAATTATTTTTTGTCAATGCAGAAGTAACAGCAGATGCATCATCATTTGACACGATTGCAAGAATAAGTTTCATTTTC